>NZ_JBHSLC010000046.1:0-46518 GCF_042657465.1 Azospirillum himalayense
GGGCCGGAGCGGCGGCGGGCGGCGGCGCCCCCTCCCCGTCCTGGCGCGGCACCGTGGTGGTGGAGCCCGGCGGGGGCGGCGGAAGCTGGGCCACCGCGGGCGCCTCCGGCAGGGTCGGCGACGGCGGGATCTGCGGCGCGACGACCGGCCGCGGCAGCGGCTCTTCGGGCGGCGGCAGCAGCCGTTCGATCTGCGACTTCGACCCGCGGTCGTTCAACCGCTCGTAGACCAGCTTGTCCTGGTGCGGCACTTCCATGCCGCCGGGCTGCTCCGGACGGGCCTTGGTTGGCGCGCTGTCGGCCATCAGCAGCGGCGGGCCGCCGTCCGGCGTGCTCTGCCCCTTGCCGCTGTAGACGACGACGATCGCGCCGGCGAAGGCCACGATGCCGACCACCGCCAGACCGAGGCCGAGCAGACCACGCCGACCTCCCCGCTGCGGCGGCGCGCCGTAGGGATCGCTGGCGTGGTTGGCATCGCCCTCATACCTCATGACCGCAATTCCTCCACCGGCTCCACGCCCATCACGGCGAGGCCGGAGGCGATCACCGTGGCGACCGCGCTGATCAGCGCCAGACGGGCCACAGTGACCTCCTCGTCGCCGTCGATCAGGAAGCGCAGGCTGGTGTCGTCGCGGCCCTTGTTCCACAGCGCGTGGAAGTCGCTGGCCAGGTCGTAAAGGTAGAAGGCCACACGGTGCGGCTCGTGCGCCTCGGCGGCGGATTCGACCAGACGCGGCCAGGTCGCCATGCGCTTGGCCAGCGCCATCTCCTCCTCGCTGTCGAGGCGGGCGAGGTTGGCCTTGGCGGCCAGCGCCGCCAGCGACAGGTCGGCCCCCGGCAACGCCGTTGCAGCGTGGCGCAGGACCGAGCGGCAGCGGGCGTGGGCGTACTGCACGTAGAAGACCGGATTGTCCTTCGACTGCTCGACGACCTTGGCGAAGTCGAAGTCCAGAGTCTGGTCGTTGCGCCGGGTCAGCATGATGAAGCGGACGACGTCGCGGCCGACCTCCTCGATCACGTCGCGCAGCGTCACGAAGGTGCCGGCGCGCTTGGACATCTTCACCGGCTCGCCGTTCTTCATCAGATGGACGAGCTGGCACAGCTTCACATCCAGCGACGCCTTGCCTTCGGTGATCGCCGTGGTCGCCGCCTGCATGCGCTTGACGTAGCCGCCATGGTCGGCGCCCCATACGTCGATCTGCAGGTTGAAGCCGCGGCGGTGCTTGTCGAAATGGTAGGCGATGTCGTTGGAGAAGTAGGTGAAGGACCCGTCCGATTTCTTCAGCGGTCGGTCGACGTCGTCGCCGAAGTCGGTGGACTTGAACAGGGTCTGCGGGCGCGGCTCCCAGTCGTCGGGCTTCTTGCCCTTCGGCGGCTCCAGCACGCCGACATAGATCAGGCCGCGGTCCTCCAGCGCCTTCAGCGCCGTGTCCACCGCCCCGGCCTTCACCAACGCGCGTTCGGAGCTGTAGACGTCCATGCGGACGCCAAGGACGCCGAGGTCCTCCTTGATCCATTCCATGATCGTGGCGATGGCGAAGTCGCGGCAGGCCGGCAGCCAGTCGGTCTCGTCCGCGCCGACCCACTTGTTGCCGTCGCGCTCGGCCAGGGCCTGCCCAACCTCCTTCAGATACTCGCCGGGATAGAGGCCGGCCGGAATTTCACCGATGTTCTCGCCCAGCGCCTCGCGATAGCGCAGGAAGGTGGAGCGGCCCAGCACATCGACCTGGGCACCGGCGTCGTTGATGTAATATTCGCGGCTGACGGCGTAGCCGGCCTTCTCCAGCAGCGCGGCCAGCGCATCGCCGAACACGGCGCCGCGGCCATGGGCCGCGTGCAGCGGGCCGGTGGGGTTGGCCGACACGTATTCGACGTTCACCGGACGCTTGCCGCCCAGCATGCTCTCGCCATAGGCGGTGCCGGCGGTCAGCACGTCGCGGATGCGGTCGCGCCAGACGTCGGCTGTCAGGCGCAGGTTCACGAAGCCCGGACCGGCGATCTCGGCGCTCGCCACGTCGGGGCGGGTCTTCAGCTTCGCCACCAGCAGTTCGGCCAACGCGCGGGGCGGCTTGCCCGCCGGCTTGGCCAGGATCATCGCCGCGTTGGTCGACAGGTCGCCGTGCGCCGCCTCGCGCGGCGGCTCCACCGTCAGGCGCGCGGTGTCGAGCCCCGCCGGGATCTGGCCCTCGGCGGCCAGCTCGTCCAGCAGCTTGCGGATGTCGTTCTCGAAGACCTTGAAGATGTTCATCGTTTCAATTCTTGCTTTAGGTCTGGGCCGGTTAGGTCTTAGCCGTTTGGGTCTGGGCCGTTCAGGTCTTGGCGTCCATGTCGAACAGGCGGGCGTATTCGGCGAGCGCGTAGCGGTCGGTCATGCCGGCGATGTAGTCGGCCACCAGCCGCGCCAGCACCGTCCGGTCCCCGTGCCCACCCTGCCTTGCGACATCCTCCTGCCATTGCGTCGGCAGGGTGTTCGGCTCGGCCATGAACAGGTCGAACAGGGCGGTGACCACCCGCTTGCACTTGCTCATTTCCCGGTTTACCCGGTAATGGCGGTACATGCGCTGTTTCAGGAAGGCGCGCAAGGGCCGCTGCGCCTCGAACATCGCGGGGGAGAAGCTGACGACCGCCTCCGGCAGGGCGCGCAACTCCGCGGCGCTGCCGGGCCGGTGGCGGTCCAGCCGCTCCCGCGTCTCGGCCAGCAGGTCGACGATCATGTTGTTGATCATGCGCCGGATCGTCTCGTGGATCAGACGGGAGCGCTCAAGCCCCGGATAGCGGTCGCAGACCTGCCGCACCACCGGGCCGACCAGCGGCAACTCCGCCACCTCATCCACCGTGAACAGGCCGGCGCGCAGCCCGTCGTCGATGTCGTGGTTGTTGTAGGCGATGTCGTCGGCCAGGGCCGCCACCTGCGCCTCGGCGCCCGGGTTGGTGTGAAGCTCCAGGTCCCAGCGCTCCTGGAAGGCGGCCAGCGTCGTCGGCAGCTTTGCACCATCATGGAGAGGCAGCAGCGGGCCGTTGTGCTTGACCACGCCCTCCAGCGCTTCCCAGGTCAGGTTCAGCCCGTCGAAATCGGCGTAGCGCCGCTCCAGCATCGTCAGGATGCGCAGCGTCTGGTCGTTGTGGGCGAAGCCGCCGTAGGGCGCCATGCAGGCGTTCAGCGCGTCCTCGCCGGCATGGCCGAACGGCGTGTGGCCGAGATCGTGGGCGAGTGCCACCGCCTCCGCCAGATCCTCGTTCAGCCCGAGCGCGCGGCTGATCGAGCGGGCGATCTGCGCCACCTCCAGGCTGTGGGTCAGGCGCGTCCGGAAATAGTCGCCCTCGTGATAGACGAAGACCTGAGTCTTGTATTTCAGCTTGCGGAAGGCGCCGGAATGCACGATGCGGTCGCGGTCGCGCTGGTAGCACGAGCGCGTCGGGCTTTCCGGCTCCGGGAACAGCCGGCCGCGCGTCTGTGCGGGGTCGCAGCCATAGGGCGCCGGGCGATCCTGGAAGAAGTCCGCCGTCATGGCGCGGACACTACCGACGCAAACCGCGCTGTGCAACGGCGAAGGCGGAGACCTGCCGAGACATCCGGCAGCCGCGCGCAGGCGAACCGCAGGTCAGGCATGAGAAGGCCGGACATGCCTTTGACGAAAGGCGGACACACCCTTACATTCGTCATCGTGTCGTCTGTCCCGCGAAACCCTGAGGTCCGTCCCATGCCCGACACCGCCCTTCCCGCCACCGCGCAAGAGGGTGCGCGCGTTCTCACCGTGTCCGACAGCGCCGCCAAGCGCGTCGCCTTCCTGATCGAGCACGAGGGCGACCCGGCCCTGATGCTGCGCCTGACCGTGTCGGGCGGCGGCTGCTCCGGCTTCCAGTACGGCTTCGCCTTCGACGCCACGGCGAACGAGGACGACCATGTGTTCGAGAAGAACGGCGTGAAGGTCGTCACCGATGACGTCTCGCTGGACCTGCTCGCCGGCTCCACCCTCGACTATGTCGAGGACCTGATGGGGGCCGCCTTCCAGATCAAGAACCCGAACGCCACGGCCTCCTGCGGCTGCGGAAACTCCTTCGCCGCCTGACGGTTCCTTTTCCCCCGGCCTTTGCCGAACAAGAAGAACACGACGTGAAGATCGCCACCTGGAACGTCAATTCGGCGAAGGCCCGCCTTCCGCTGATCACCGACTGGCTGCGCGCGGAGTCCCCGGACGTCGCGCTTCTCCAGGAAATCAAGTGCGAGACCGCGGCCTTCCCCCGCGCCGCCTTCGAGGAGTTGGGCTATCACGTCACGCCGGTGGGGCAGAAGTCCTACAACGGCGTGGCGTTCCTCTCCAAGGCGCCGCACGAGGACGTGCTGACCCGCCTTCCCGGCGAGCCGGAGGACGAGCAGGCCCGCTACGTCGAGGCCACGGTGGCAGGTGTGCGCATCGCCTCGCTCTATCTGCCCAACGGCAATCCGCTCGGGACCGAGAAGTTCGCCTACAAGCTGCGCTGGATGGACCGCCTGCACGCCCACGCCCGCGGTCTGCTGGCACAGGAGGTCCCCTTCGTTCTGGGCGGCGACTACAACATCATCCCGGAGCCGCGCGACGTCTTCGACCCGGTGGCCTTCGCCGGCGACGCCCTGTTCCAGCCCGAATCGCGGGCTAAGTTCCGCGCTTTGCTGAATCTGGGTCTGACCGAAGCCTACCGCGCCCTGCACGACGACGACCACGCCTACACCTTCTGGGACTATCAGGCGGGCTGCTGGCCGCGCGATCTGGGCTTGCGCATCGATCACTTCCTGCTGTCCCCGCAGGCCGCGGATCGTCTGGTGGAGTGTCGGATCGACCGCCGCCCGCGCGGCGCGGAAAAAGCGTCCGACCACACGCCGGTCATCCTCGAACTGCGCGACGGGTCAGACATTTCTTAAATTTTTTCACGCATCCTCAAGGCCGACTCGGAAACCGAGCGAGCGTCCACCCGCGGGGAGAGGCGGCAAGACGATGGTCTGGGGACAGGACAGCGGCCGCAAAGCGATCGAAGAGCTGCTGACGGCCATCGAGCAGCAGGCCGGCGAAGCGATCGCTCTGGGCGCGCGCGCGCAGCGCGACATCGAGAAGGACCGGTTCTCCTCTTTCCTCGCCTTTCGCCGTAAAGTGGAGGAGGTGCGCGCCCTCGTCGCCCTGACGGAAGAGCGTCTGACGACCGTCACCACGGCCAAACTGACCGACCTGCGCACGGAGTTCGAACGGATCGACCTGCTGTTGACCGGCCTGCTGGCCCGCGCCACGCGGAATTACTTCGAACGCATGCGGGACGATCAGGCGCTTCCCATCGGCGCCCGCGAGCTGTTCGAGCCGGAGTTGAAGATCATCGAGGAGATGCGCACCAAGCTGGACCGCCCGCATTACGCGGGCCGCGTGTCGGCAACGGTGATCGAGGACCTAGAGGCGACCAGCGTCATGATCCGCAAGGTCATCAGCCGCGCCTCCAGCCTGCCCGATTTTTCCGACGCCCCGACGCCGCCGAAACCGACGAAGCGGCTCTCGAACCTGGGCCGTCCGATCCGCATGTGACCCGTCCGCCTCAAAGCAACGTGTTTCCGCCGCGATGGGCATCAAAAGCGAGTTGACCGACGACGTATGACACGGCATGTTCCCCCCGCTTCCAACCGCGAGCAAGCGATGCGCGGGCAACCGACGCCGGTTATTGGGGGAGTAAGGGGACCAGGGTAAACTTGATCCCCAGGCGTTCAAGGGTAAGCCCTTGAAAACGCTGATTGGATGGGTGGCCGAGCGGTTTAAGGCTCCAGTCTTGAAAACTGGCGTGGGGGCAACCCCACCGTGGGTTCGAATACCACCCCATCCGCCAATTCCTTCTTCGCCGTATTTCGCTGAACCCCGCCAAACCCGCATGTTTGCTGGTTTTTTGCCCGACACCTCCTTCGCCAACCATCGCCCTTGACCGCCGGAAGCCGGCGCCTGATGATGGGTAGGATAGCGGGTAGCGCCTCGTACCCATCACCGCCGTCCTGACGCTGCTCCGTTACCCATCATAGGACACCCATCAACATGGGGGTAACCTGCTGATCTGGAGCGGAAAATGCCGAAAAAAGCCGCCGGCTTAACAGCTCGAAGTGTTTGGGAGTCCGTCATGATCCTGCCGGCAACTTTGTCGGAGGAGGCTCTTGCAAATTCGTGGTATTGTCAAGTACCGCGAAAATCCGCTGGCAAGTTTGCCGGCGCATGCATACTGGGATGTGCGCACGGAGCGATCGCGCACCCGCTTGACGGGGAGTGCCTGTTCATCACTGTGCCGGACTGCTGAGAGCAGGCCGAACGGGCGTCGGCGGTGGCCTTTTTTGGGGTCCTCCGTGAAGAGTTCGTGCAGGGAATGCTGGGCCGCGCGCGAGGAGGTAGATGCCAACTACATCAGCGTCTTTTGGCGCATTGTTTTGCTGGTTAACGTGCCATCACATCCGATAAACGGACATCCGCGAACTGTGACAACTGCCGTGCCAGTCGAAAAGCTGCGAATATTAAAGAAGAGAGAGTTTCGTCCCAGGCTCTCTCCCTCCGCCATCAGCGCAGGATTGCGCAAAAACACCTGGGATTGCGCGTTGGTGCGTACGAGCGCGCAGTTGCCCATGCGCCTCGCTTTCATCATGCGCCGATGACGACCGACCGGAAAGTCAATGACACGCGCCGCAAGCGTTGCGTCTTCATGCCGTTGATCATGTCGGATTTCCGCGCCGGTATTCCGTGCAACCAGTCGTATCGCGCCGGCCCCGACAGCCTCAGCAGACTGCAAGCCGGCAGAATCATGTCGTGCCGCGCACCGGTGGCGGAGCACTGAAACGTCATGACGACGGAGCAGCCAAGGCTGAGAATGGCGATGGTGTCGCCGAAACAGGGAACGCAGTCGATATGCGCCGAAATGCCCTGGCCCGTCAGGTACTCATTGACGATGACCTGGTCTGGCACAGTGGAGAACACGCCTTTGTCGACAAGACGCCCGGCGAGCACTGCCAACCATCCCGGCAAAGGCCCCAGGTGGTCGGCAGGCAAAACAGAGCGAGTGCGATAGTCATAGCGAAAGCCATAGTGTTGAACGCGGCGTTTAAGGTCATTCCGCCAGTTCCCGCCGTCCACCTGTTTGAGCAGTTGACTTTCCTCAGTTTTACCGATCCAATCGTTGTTCAGGGTCAGACCCGGAATCTGTTGCCCCTCCTCACGGGCAGTGATCAAAGGAACGTTGGCGCTCACGGTTGGAGAACCCATGTTTCGAACGACTGATGTTCTTTCAGAGCACTGTCTTCATCGTTGGTGTTGACGTGCGAATAGGATGGAAAATCGCCCGGGAAGAAAGAAATGGCATATAAATTCTTTAAGCCGGCATATTCGGCCGCTTCATCCATGCGGAAGCGTCCGTCATAATATGAGCTATTAATGACGGTGACGATAATTTCACCGTCCTGTAGAAGGTGTTCGGCGGCACTCCTCAGAAAGCGCCGAACAAGGACATGGTTGGGGTTGTGCCCTCGGTTCGGTTCCCGGCTGCCGGCATTGGGAAATTGAAAAATGATCGTATCGAATTTCTGAAAATGAGATGTCCGATCCAAATGGGTTGCATCCACATTATCGAATACAGTTACCCCCGCTCTTGATAGCTTTCTGGCGTTGATTTTAGCGTCATCAGAAATGTCACGGCTATTTTCGTGTATTGTCGAGGTGATCGACATCGGTATGACATGATGACCAAAAACAAGTGAGGCGGTGAAACTGAAATTTCCTTCTCCAACGAGAAGAGTTTTGCCGCTAAATGCCCGACTAACGATATGGTTTTGGCGCGCATTTTGGATGTCGCCATGGTCGCCTGTGGCAAAAGGTTGCTCATCGATACAGCTACCGGCACCGTACCGTGCCGCAAACCAATTTGTAACAATATTATGCGTTGATGCGCTTTGAGGGTGACGAGAATCGCGATAGGCATATGACCCGATGAGCCGGTCGATTTCGTGCGGTGACGGGAATTCTAAAGGCATCGCGGTTCGATTCCCATGTTAGTTGACAGTAGCGGCTTATGCTCCGTTGTCCATTGTGCACTATATGTTCCGCTTATGTTCCAAATTAGATTCGGCGTCAAGCGATTTGGCGGGCATCATCATTGCCAACGTCTGGATTGTCCGGCGAAGTGAGTTCTAGCTACGTTTCCGTAATCGTCAGGACACGGGATTCGTAATGCGCTGATTTCGAATACAGATTTTCAGAGAATGTTAAATCCCGGTTGCCACCGCTCCGCCAACCATTTGCCATCAAAACGCACGTCGCAGATCACCACGGCGGCGTTTTGCAGACGCTCAAGGTGACGCCCGGCACACTGGACGACGGCACGGACTTGTCCCACCGAATACAGATCAATTCCGCTCACGAATGGTCGTGCCCGGGCTTCCCCTGTGCTGGAATTCCCTCGGAACTCCAGCACAAGGGCTTTGCCTTCAACAAGCCCACAGCAAGGAGGGGTGGTTTCCCACCCCATCCCAAGCGGCCGATATCATTCCCACTCGATCGTGCCGGGCGGCTTCGAGGTGATGTCGTAAACGACGCGGTTGACGCCGCGCACCTCGTTGACGATGCGGTTCGACACACGGGCCAGGAAGTCGTGCGGGAACGGGTACCAGTCGGCGGTCATGCCGTCGGTGGAGGTCACCGCGCGCAGGGCCAGCACATGGTCGTAGG
Source organism: Azospirillum himalayense (assembly GCF_042657465.1). Classification (NCBI taxonomy): domain Bacteria; kingdom Pseudomonadati; phylum Pseudomonadota; class Alphaproteobacteria; order Rhodospirillales; family Azospirillaceae; genus Azospirillum; species Azospirillum himalayense. Next base: position 8,708 of record NZ_JBHSLC010000046.1, read on the forward strand.
TCCGCCCGTCGCCCATCACGCCCACGGTGCGCACCGGCAGCAGAACCGCGAAGGCCTGCCAGATCGCGTCGTAGAGGCCGGCGTTGCGGATCTCCTCCAGATAGACCGTGTCGGCCTTGCGCAGGATGTCCAGCTTCTCCGGGGTGATCTCGCCGGGGACGCGGATGGCGAGGCCGGGGCCGGGGAACGGGTGGCGCCCGATGAAGGCGGCCGGCAGACCGAGTTCGCGGCCGAGCGCGCGGACCTCGTCCTTGAACAGCTCGCGCAACGGCTCCACCAGCTTCAGCTTCATGCGCTCCGGCAGGCCGCCGACGTTGTGGTGCGACTTGATGGTGACCGACGGGCCGCCGGTGAAGGACACGCTCTCGATCACGTCGGGGTACAGCGTGCCCTGGGCCAGGAACTGCGCGCCGCCGACCTTGGCGCTCTCCTCGTCGAACACCTCGATGAACAGCCCGCCGATGATCTTGCGCTTCTGCTCCGGGTCGGTGACGCCGGCCAGCTTGCCGAGGAACAGCTCGGACGCGTTCCGGTGGACCAGCGGGATGTTGTAGTGGTCGCGGAACAGCGTCACCACCTCCTCCGCCTCGCCGGCGCGCATCAGGCCGGTGTCGACGAAGATGCAGGTCAGTTGGTCGCCGATGGCCTCGTGGATCAGCACGGCGGCCACCGAGGAATCGACGCCGCCCGACAGGCCGCAGATCACCTTGCCGCTGCCGACCTGGGCGCGGATCTTCTCGATGGCCTGCTGCTTGAAGGCGGCCATGGTCCAGTCGCCCTTCAGCCCGGCGACGCGGTGCACGAAGTTCGACAGGAGCTGCGCGCCGTGCGGGGTGTGCACGACCTCCGGGTGGAACTGCACGCCGTAGAACTGGCGGGCGTCGTCGGCGATGGCGGCGAAGGGCGCGCCGTCGCTGACCGCCACGGCCTGGAAGCCGTCCGGCAGGGCGGTGACGCGGTCGCCGTGGCTCATCCACACCTGCTCGCGCGAGCCGACCGCCCACAGGCCGTCGAACAGCGCGCAGGTCTGCTTCACCTCGATGAAGGCGCGCCCGAACTCGCGGTGGTCGGAGCCGGACACGGTGCCGCCGAGCTGGTGGCACATCGTCTGCTGGCCGTAGCAGATGCCCAGGACCGGAACGCCCAGCGTGAAGACCACTTCCGGCGCGCGCGGGCCATTCTCTTCGGTGACGGAGGCCGGGCTGCCCGACAGGATGATCGCCTTCGGCGCGTAGTCGCGAATCCGCTCCTCGCTCATGCTGAACGGATGGATTTCGCAATAGACGCCGGCTTCACGGACGCGGCGGGCGATGAGCTGGGTCACCTGCGACCCGAAATCGAGGATGAGAACGCGCTCGGCGGACATGGACGACAACCTGATGCGGGGGGACAAGCCCCTGACTACCGCATTTCGGGCCCCGCGGACAAGCGTGCAAGCGGGGCGAGGTCGCGCCAGCCGTAGGCGATCTCCACCAGCTCCGCCCCGGCAAAGCGGATGGGCCGCTCCGCCACGCGGACACCGCCCAGCCGCTCGTAGAACCAGCGCGCCGGGTTGTCACGCAGACACCAGACCACGGCGGTGCGCTTGCCGCCCTCCTGGAGCCGTTCGGCCATGGTCGCCATCAGGCGACGGCCCAACCCCTGCCCCTGCGCCTCGTCCAGCAGGTAGAGGGCGTAGAATTCCCCCTCGTACCCTTCCACGGGAATGCGGCGCCCGCCGTAGGTGGCGAAACCCACCACCGAGTCTGCAGCGTCCACCGCGACCAGGGCGCCCTGCCCCGGCCCATGCGCCTGGACGGCGTTGTGCCAGCGCATCGCCGCAGCGGCTTCCGACAGGTTGACGAGATAGGTATCCGGAACGAGGCCCGGATAGGTGGATTGCCATGTGGCGACATGGACCTTGGCGATGCCCACCGCGTCCGACGGGCGCGCGTCGCGAATCACCAGCGCTTCATCCATGGGACATCTCCGGACCCGTTGCCCACCCCATTGGAAACTGGGAGCCGGGCCGGAGGATGTCCAGTCAGCCAAAAGGGCCGGGCCGGTGCGACGGTGGACGGCCGCCGCACCGCCGGCCTTCGGGTTACTGGGCCGGAAGGGCCGGAACGCCCGCCTGCCACTGGTCCCAGTGGGAAACGATGTGGTCGGTCATGCGCGTGCCGACCACCGCCACATTCTCCACCGTCTCGGCGAAGCCGCCGGCGGTCTCGCCCGGCTTCGGGTCGAGATGCTCCAGCGTGGTTTCCTTCGGGTTGCCCTGGTCGAAGTTCACCGCGCCACGCAGACTCATCACCCGGTCGGAGCCCAGCGTGCGCTTGATGACCAGCGTGATCGCCGCGGCCTCCATCTCGGTGATGACGTAGTCGTCGGCGCCGTAGAGCTTGGCGATGTACTGCGCCTGCTCGGACATGCCGGGGCCGTGGAAGAAGGTGTCGCCGGTCATGTGCGTGCCGGTGCCGACGAAGGGCGCGCGCCGGGCGGCATCCTGCGGGTAGCGCTGGCGGTAGGCGCGGGCGCTGTCCGAATCCTTCAGCGGCGTGTCGCCGGTCAGCTTCATCGCCCAGGAGACCAGGGCCGGGTTCAGCTGGAACAGGCGAACGGACTCGTAACCCTTGCGCGGCATGAAGGTCGGCTCGCCCGGCTTGCCCTCCTCCGGCGCCCAGCGGTGGCCGAGATCGTAATCCACCAGCCAGGTCGCCCAGTTGACCTCGGCGATGGTGCCGCGCGACGGCGGCGTGCCGGCCACGCCGGAAATAATGAAATAGGCCTGCGACAGGTCGAGCTGCGGGTTCAGCAGGATGGCCTGCATGGACGCGGAGGAGCTGACCTTGCCCATGCCGAGAACCGCGCCGCAGACGCCGTCGGCGTTGCAGTAGACCGGATTCAGCGCGCCCTTCACGGCGATCGGCTCGGCGGACTGCCAGTAGCGCTCGTACCAGTTCTGGAACTCGCCGGCGCGGTCGCCGGTGTTCTTGCCGATCTCGAACATGGCGCCGACGAACACCTTGACCTTGACCGGCTCAGCCGCTTCGGCGGAGGTGCCCAGCCCCAGCAGGAAAAGGGCGGACAGGGCGGCGCTCCGCCAGCGGGACGTGTTCCACATCATTGCGCTCCAACATGCGGGGAAAGGTCGCACCCTAACCGCAAACCTTGCGCTCTGACCCGCATGAATTCAGCAGAGCCCCCCGCGCGTCGCCGCATGAGGACGACCCCCACTCCACGTCTGTACGGGCCGCAGCCCGCCCCCTTGCTGATCCCCTCACTTCCGCTTCCCAACAAACGATCTCCATCTGTTCATTCTCACACAACACCACCGTCGGCCTGCAGATAAAATTCCATCAACTCGTTAACACTCTTATTGTCATCTCATTTCAACACCGTTCAAGAAGAGGCCATTCAATAGTAAATCTGTGCGCACTACATACTCTGGTATACTTAGGTTTCTAACTATATTTAATTGAGCATTAATCGACATTGGCGACCATACAGGGCGCGAAAATTATTGTGAGCAAAGAGCGAGAGGCGGACCAATGGCCAGTGGCGCGATCAACACTTCCCTTCCCTTGTCCGCTACGGGATACTGGAAACCCATACAGTCCGGCACCGGCTCTCCCGAACATCCGGTTTCAAACGCGGGAAGCAGCAAGAGCGCGGATGCCGTGTCCGTGAGCAAGCTCGGGCAGGCGTTGAGCGGAGTCGCCGCCGATGTGTTCAAGCAACTCGACTCCAAGGCCCGTGGGATGCTGGAAGGACTCGTCAACTCCGGCAAGATCAGCGCCGACGACGCGGTGACTGGATTGAAATCGCTGGCGACCAAGGCGACCTTCAACCGCTACGTCTCCGAACGCCCCCGCGACGAGGAGGACAAGCAACGGCTCGCCGACTCGGAAGACTCTTGGCAGAAACTGCAGGCTTATGGCAGCCGGATGTCCGGTGCGCTGTCCGAGGTCGGGCGCAAGACCCAGGAGATTCAGGAAGCCCAGCAGCGCGGTGACATCTCGATGGACGAGATGAACGAACGCCTGAAGCCTGTCCAGGACGCGTTCAAGGGCGAGATCGCGGCGACCCGTAGCGCCTATGGAAAGCCGACCGATCAGACGGCCATTCTCAGCGACGCCAGCGGATTCACCAAAAACATGCAGGGCTTCAAATCCGCGCTGGCATCCATGGGTGCGGACACCGGCTTCGCGGATCTGTACGCGCCGGATGGCGAGGCCGCCGAGCAGAAGCTTCAGGAACTCGGCTTCGACCGGAACGTTTTCGGCAACGCGTTCCAGAAATTCGCGGAAACCGTCGACATTCCCGGCATTGGGCCCAAATCCGCTGCCCCCTCGCCGCTGCCCGGCCCGGAACATCAGGTCGTCACGGACAAGCCCTCGGACTCCGGCCTCACGCTCAAACTGGCCGATGCCCTGAAAGGCAACGCCCTCACCATGTTCAACGAAGCGCTGGGCGACGAGGACCGCCGGAAACTGGACGACGCCGTGCGCGCCGGCACCCTGACCGGTGAAGACGTGGCGAAGGGCTTGACGACGCGCCTGAAACGCATCGGCTTCGCACAGTCCGGCGTCGATGTCGCCACCGTCGATCTCGATTCGGAGGCCGCCAATCGCGCGCTTGGCGGAGCGCTGCTCCTTCAGCGCGGCCAGCGCCAGGCCGACACGCCGGCGCAGCCGGACAATTCCCCGATCCGCGTCGACAAGCCGTCGGCATCACCATCCCCGGCAACCGGAAGGGATGCTCAGGCCAGCGCCTATTTCCTTACCATCGAGGATGGCGGCGACGATGCGGCGAAGAAGATCGCCGATCTCGGCATCAGCCTTAATCCGTTCGCCGCCTTCGGCGACACCGTCCGCCGCCTGATCGGCAGGGGGATCTTCGATTACCGGTAGTCCCACGTGCGCCACGCCGCGTCATGGCTGGCGCCTCGTGGTGTCCTGTCACTCGGGCTGTTCCCCGTCTGCCGCTTCCACCGGCTCCTCTTCCGCCTTGCGCACCATCACGGCAGCGAAGAAGCCGTCGGTGTCGTGGCGGGCCGGGGTCAGGCGCAGATACGGTCCTTCGGCCGGCGGCGTGCCCGCCCCCTCCTCCGCCCAGACATCGGCGACCGGCAGCACGGTGAAGTCGGGGTGGGTCTCCAGGAAGGCGGCCACCTGCTTCTCGTTCTCCTCCGGCAGCAGGGAGCAGGTGGCGTAGACCAGCCGCCCGCCGGGCTTCACCAGCCGCGCCGCGCTGTCCAGGATGTTCGCCTGGAGCGGCACCAGTTCCGCCAGACCGGGGCCGAGCTGGCGCCAGCGGCTGTCGGGGTTGCGGCGCCAAGTGCCGGTGCCGCTGCACGGCGCGTCGACCAGAACGCGGTCGAACTTGCGCTTGTGCCGCTTCACCCAGGGGTCGCGCTCGCTGGACAGCGGGTGCGCTTCGATGTTGTGCAGGCCGGCGCGGCGGAACCGCTCGGCGGCGCGCTTCAGGCGCCCGGCCAGCACGTCGCAGGCGACGACGCGGCCCTTGTTCTTCATCAGAGCGGCGATGGCCAGCGTCTTGCCGCCGGCCCCGGCGCAGAAATCCACCACCTGCTGCCCCGGCTTCGGCGCCACCGCGATCGCCACGAGCTGCGAGCCCTCGTCCTGGATCTCGACCAGACCGTCCTTGAAGGCGTCCACGGCGCCCAGCGGCGGACGGCCCTGGACGCGCAAGCCCAGCGGCGACCACTGCGTCGGCGTCGCCGTGATCTGGGCGCGGGCCAGCGCCTTGATCGCGCTCTCGCGGTTGGCCTTCACCGGGTTGATGCGCAGGTCGAGCGGCGCTGAGTCCAGCAGCGTCCGCATCTCCACCGCGAATCGGTCGCCCATGGCGGCGCGCATCGGCTCCTCGGCCCAGGGCGGGCATTCCACGGCCACGCTCTCCGGCATCTGCGGATGGTCCAGCGTGTGGGTGTCCAGCTCGTTGGCGAGCTTCGCCTCCTCCGGCGCCAGCGGGTCCGGGGCGAACTTGGAGGAGCCGAACAGCGCCTTCACCGTCCCCGCGGCCTTGCCCTCGGCCAGGATCTCGTTGGCAAGCGCGCGGGCGCGCGGGGTCGGCGGATGGCCCTGACGCTCCAGCCACCAGCACAGCCGGGCGTGCCGCCGCAGGATCGCGTAGGCCGTCTGCGCCACCGCGGTGCGGTCTTTCGACCCGATGTAGCGGCGGGCGCGGAAATAGGCGCTCATCACCGCGTCGGCGGGGCGCGGGGTTTCGTCGATCTCGGTCAGCAGGTCGATGACCGCCTGAAGGCGGGCGGCGGGGGTCATGGGATTGTCCTCGGATAAATTCCCTGCTCGATAACCCGAGCGGGGGGCGGTTGTCATCCCCCGCGCACGCGCGGCAGCCTTTCGAGTCGCCGCCCCAGGCGCGCGCCCTGTGACAAGACGGCCCGATCGAAACCATCCGCGCGAAGAGCGGTTGACCGCAATCCCATGATTGAGGCAAAAAAGGGGTAGTTGTTCTTGCCCTGGCTCTCTTGCGGGCGGCAAGACCAGCACTCCCTCTTCTTCGGCATCTTCTTGAAATCTGGTGCGGGGTCCGCGATGACGGCTGCGGTCGGCAGTGTCATGGCGCGTGCGATGGCGCGCGTCTCCACCCTTCTTGCGTTCGGCCTGCTGGCGGGCTGTGCGGGCGACGCGGCGATCGGGGCCGGACCGGGCGGCGGCGTCACCGCGGCATCCTGGCGGCCGGGGATGGAGAAGGTCTCGGCCGATTTCCGCGGCCTGCCGGGCTGGATCGACGACGACCACGCGCAGGCCCTGCCCGCCCTTCAGCGCACCTGCCGCTGGGTGGCGTCGCAGCCGGCCGGCAAGCCGCTCGGCCCCAACCCCGCCGCCGGCACCACGTCGGACTGGCGCCCGATCTGCGAGGCGCTGCGCGGGCTGCCGGACGCTCAGCCGGAAACCGCCCGCCGCTTCTTCGAGGATCACTTCACACCCGTTGCTCTGTCCGAGGGGCAGGAGGGCCTGTTCACCGGCTATTACGAGGTCGAGCTGCGCGGCAGCTGGACCCGGACCGAGCGCTACAACGTCCCCCTCTACAAGGCACCGAAGCGGACCAAGCGCGGCCTGCCCAGCCGCGCCCGCATCACCGACGGCGCGCTGAAGGGCAAGGGGCTGGAGATCCTGTGGGTGGACGACCCCATCGACGCCTTCTTCCTGGAAATCCAGGGATCGGGCCGGGTGCGGATGACCGACGGGTCGGTGGTGGCTCTGGGCTACGGCGGGCAGAACGGCCACCGCTACGTCCCTATCGGACGGCACCTGATCGACATCGGCTACGCGACGCCGGAGCAGGTGACCATGCCGCTGATCCGCCGCTGGCTGACCGAGCATCCCGGCGAGGCCAAGCGGGTGATGAACCTGAACCCGTCCTACGTCTTCTTCCAGCTCCGCCCCGATGTAGGCGCGCGCGGCGCGCGCAACATGGAGCTGACGGCGGGCCGCAGCCTCGCCGTGGACCCCGGCTACGTCCCGCTGGGTGTGCCGCTGTGGCTGGACGTCCGCGAAGCGCCGGTGCCGCAGGGCGAGATCAAGCGCCTCGTCGTCGCCCAGGACACCGGCGGTGCCATCAAGGGTGCGGTGCGCGGCGACCTGTTCTGGGGCCATGGGGCGGAGGCCGCGGAGGGCGCCGGCGTGATGAAGGCCAAGGGCCGCTACACGATGCTGGCGCCGCGCACCACCTCCTTCACGCTGGCGCAACGCCGCTGAGGTCTGGTCGTCGATGCTGGTTCGCCTGTCCGCCCTGCCCGATCGCGGGGCCGCCCTCGCCGCGTTGGAGGACATCTTCTTCCTGTCCACGCTGCGCAAGGAGTTCGCCTCGGCGGAGGAGCGCGCGTCCTTCTTCCGCACCTGGACGGGCTGGTACGTGGAGCGGGCGCCGGACGACGTGTGGTTCGCCGTGGCCGATGACGGCGCCGTCATCGGCTATCTGACCGGCTGCAAGGACAGCGCCGGGGCGGTGGACCTCGCCCGCATCATCCCGAAATACGAGGTCTTCGCCGACCGCTTCGCCGCCTTTCCCGCCCATCTCCACGTCAACGTCCGGCCCGGCTTTCGCGATCATGGGATCGGGCGGGCGCTGGTGGACCGTTTCGCAGAGGACTGCCGCGCCGATGGTCTGCCCGGCCTGCATCTGGTGACCGGGGTCTTCGCACGGAACGTCAGCTTCTACCAGCGCGCCGGCTTCACCGTGGCCACCCAGCGGGGGGCACTGCTGTTCCTTGGCCGGCGCCTGGATTGAGCGCGTTTCACAAGGCGCCCTTCAAAAGGCGGAGGCGCAGCCACCCGCCTTGAGCACCCGCTGCGTGGACGCCGGGTTGTTGACCAGCTTCGCCGCCGGGCGGACGGGCCGCCGCACCAGTTCGCCCCCGCAGTTCGGACAGTGCCCCTTCAGTACCCCATCCCGGCAGTCGCCGCAGAAGGTGCATTCGAAGGAGCAGATGTAGGCATCGTTGGAGTCCGGGGGCAGATCCCGGTCGCAGCATTCGCAGTTGGGCCGCAGCGCAAGCATGATGGGGATCACCTTTTCGTGGTTCCGCGATGATAGCAGCGGAAAGGCGGTAGGAGAATGGGGGCGGAGGATCGGCCTTCCCAACGCGGCGCCCCGCGCCGTAAGGTCCGCGATCACGACGACCGCCCGCCTTTGAAAGCCTGCCCCGCATGACTCGCCCGCCGCGCCTGATCGAAAGCCCGCAGAATCCGCAGTTCAAGCTGTGGGAGTCGTTGCTGGAAAGCCGTGGCTTGAAGAAACAGGGCAAGTTCCTGCTGGCCGGGCTGAAGACGGTGCCGGAGGCGCTGGCCCGCTGGCCGGACCGCTTTTCCACCCTGCTCGTCACTGATCCGGTGCAGGCCGAGGGCTGGCGCCTTCCCGCTGGGTTGGAGATCGTCCAACTCGCCCCCGCCCTGTTCCGCACGCTGGACGCCTCCGGCACCGACTTCCCGCTGCTCGTCGGCACGGTACCGGAAACGCCGTTCATCGACCTGTCGCAACCGCCGCAAGGGCTGGAGCTGATCTGCGCGCTCGGCGATCCCAACAACCTCGGCGCCCTGCTGCGCAGCGCCGCCGCCTTCGGCGCCCGGCGGGTGATCCTGCTCGATGGAGCGGCGCACCCCTACCACCCCAAATGCCTGCGCGCCGCGTCGAACGCCCAGTTCGAGCTGACCTTGCTGCGCGGCGGCCGGTGGGGGGACGTGAACCGGGCCACCGGACCGCTGGTCGCCCTGGACGCCGGAGGCGCCGACATGGCCGCCTTCCGCTGGCCGCGCGACGTCCGTCTGGTTCTGGGCGAGGAAGGCCAGGGCGTGCCCGCCGCCCTGCCCGTCCAACGCCTGTCGATCCCGACCACGGGCGCCGTGGAATCCCTCAACGCCACCGTCGCGGCCAGCGTGGCCCTGTTCAGCCACTTCACCGCCAACCGCTGAAATACAGGCATGAAAAAGGCGAGGGAAGCGCCCCTCGCCTTCTCGAACCTCACTCCAACAAACGCCCGATCAGCCCTGGCGGTAGTTCGGCGACTCGTTGGTGATGGTGATGTCGTGGACGTGGCTTTCGCGCAGGCCCGCGTTGGTGATGCGGACGAATTCGCACTTCGTCTGCATCTCGGCGATGGACTGGCTGCCGGTGTAGCCCATGGCCGCGCGCAGGCCGCCGACGAGTTGGTGGATCACCGCCGACACCGGGCCCTTGTAGGGCACGCGGCCTTCGACGCCTTCCGGCACCAGCTTCATGGTCGACACTTCCTGCTGGAAGTAGCGGTCGGCCGAGCCGCGGGCCATGGCGCCCACCGAGCCCATGCCGCGATAGCTCTTGTAGGAGCGGCCCTGGTAGAGGATGACCTCGCCGGGGCTCTCGTCGGTGCCGGCGAACAGGCTGCCCAGCATCGCCACGCTGGCGCCCGCCGCGATGGCCTTGGCGAGATCGCCCGAGAACTTGATGCCGCCGTCGGCGATCACCGGGATGCCCATCTTCTCGCAGGCCTCGACCACATCCATGATCGCGGTGAGCTGCGGCACGCCGACGCCCGCGACGATGCGGGTGGTGCAGATGGAGCCGGGGCCGATGCCGACCTTCACAGCGTCCGCGCCGGCATCGACCAGCGCCTTCGCCGCCTCGGCGGTCGCCACGTTGCCGGCGATCACCTGGGTGTAGTTGGACATGTTGCGCGCGGCGCGCACCTGATCCAGCACCTTCAGCGAATGGCCGTGCGCGGTGTCGACCACCAGAACGTCGACACCGGCGTCGAACAGCGCCTCGGCACGGCGCAGCCCGTCCGAACCGGTGCCGGTGGCGGCGGCGACGCGCAGGCGGCCATGGGCGTCCTTGCAGGCGTTCGGGTAGGCCTGGGCCTTCTCGATGTCCTTGACCGTGACGAGGCCGATGCAGCGATGGGCCTCGTCCACCACCAGCAGCTTCTCGATGCGGTGCTGGTGCAGCAGGCGCTTGGCCTCGTCCTGGCTGACGCCCTCGCGCACCGACACCACGTCCTTGGTCATCAGTTCGCTGACCGGCTGGTTCGGGTTGGTGGCGAAGCGGACGTCGCGGTTGGTCAGGATGCCGACCAGCTTGCCGCTGCCGCGGGAGTCGTGGCTTTCCACCACCGGGATGCCGGAGATGCGGTAGTCGGCCATGAGCTGGAGCGCGTCGGCCAGCGTCTGGCCCGGCGTGATGGTGATCGGGTTGACCACCATGCCGGACTCGTACCGCTTGACCTTGCGGACCTCTTCGGCCTGCTGCTCAATGGTCAGGTTGCGGTGGACCACGCCGATGCCGCCGGCCTGGGCCATGGCGATGGCGAGGCTGCTTTCGGTCACCGTGTCCATCGCGGAGGACATCAGGGGGATGCCCAGTTCGATGGTCTTGGTCAGGCGCGTCCGGGTGTCCACCTCGTTCGGCAGGACCGAACTTTCGGCCGGAACCAAGAGGACGTCGTCGAAGGTCAGAGCTTCGCGGATCGTGGACGAGCGGGCCATCGGCGGTCTCCCGGGAGGTAAAAAGGGGCCGGAAAAAAATTTGGCGCACTATACACAAGACCGTGGGCTTGTGAAGGCGCCTGAACCACAAACTGTCGTGTGCCGGGCCTCATCCGCGCAAGCCAGCCATGACCTGCGCGAACGGACCGCAGCCGGAGGTGGACCTAGTCGTTCATGTTGGCCCCACGGAAACCGGTGGCGACCACATAGGTTTCGGAGGATTCCGCGCGGCTGGCCGGCGGCTTGGCGTGGCGCACCGTGGCGAAGTCGCGCTTCAGCCGCTCCAGCAGCGACTTCTCCGCCCCGCCCTGGAACAGCTTGGCGACGAACGCCCCGCCGGGGGCCAGCACCTCCTCCGCGAAGTCGTAGGCGGCCTCGGCCAGCGCCATGATGCGCAGATGGTCGGTGGACTGGTGCCCGATGGTCGGAGCGGCCATGTCGCTCAGCACCACGTCGGCGGGGCCGCCCAGCGCCTCCTTCAGCCGCTCGGCCGCGCCCTCCTCCAGGAAGTCGGCCTGCATGGTGGTGGCACCGGGTACCGGGTCCATGGGAAGGATGTCCAGCCCGACGACCTTCCAGCCCTCGCGCCCGGTCTGCACCTTGTCCACCGCCACCTGTGTCCAACCGCCGGGAGCGGCGCCGAGGTCGACCACGCGCTTGCCCGGCCCCAGCAGATGGAACTTCTCGTCCAGCTGCAACAGCTTGAAGGCGGCGCGGGAGCGGAAGCCGCGCTTCGTCGCCTCGTGCACGTAGGGATCGTTCAGATGCCGTTCCAGCCAGCGGGCCGAGGAGGTGGTGCGCTTGGCCGCGGACTTCACGCGGACGGTGGCGCGGCGCCCACCCGGCGTCGAGGAGGACGGAGGCTTTCCAACCATGGTCTCACATTTCCTTAATAGATTTGCCGTGCCGACCCGATCAGCTCCACGAGGATGCCCTCGCGCAAGCCGCGGTCGGCGATGCGCAGGCGTTCCACCGGCCAACAGTCGCACAGCGCGTCCAGCACCGCGCATCCGGCGATCACCAGATCCGCGCGGTCCTGTCCGATGCAGGGATGCCGCGCCCGCCCGTCGAAGTCCAGCGCGACGAGACGTTCGATGACCGCGCGGGCATGGTCGATGCGCAGAAAGCTGCCATCCACCGCCCGCCGGTCGTAGCGGCAGAGGCCGAGATGCACCCCGGCCAGCGTCGTCACCGTGCCGGAGGTGCCGAGCATCTGCACCTGCCCGGCCAGCACCCGCTCCCGGATGCCGTTGCGCGCCTCGAAGGTGGCGATGGCCGACGCCACCTCCTCCACCATGCGCCGGTACATGCCGCGGTCGGCGTCGGCGCCGCCGAACTGCTCGGTCAGGCCGATGACGCCGCACTGGATGGAGGTCTGGTCGAGGATGCGCGGGGGCCGCCCCCGCTCCACCGCCAGCCACATCAGCTCGGTCGAGCCGCCGCCGATGTCGAACACCACGGCGTAGGGCACGTTGGGGTCGAGCAGCGATGCGCAGCCGGCGAGCGCGAGGCGCCCTTCCTCCTGGCTGGAGATGATCTCGATGGCAATGCCGGTTTCCCGCTCCACCGCATCGATGAACTCGCTGCAGTTCCGGGCGCGGCGGCAGGCCTCGGTCGCCACCGCGCGCGCGGCGGTGACTCCGCGCCGCTCGATCTTCAACCCGCAAATTTTCAGGGCGGCGAGGGTGCGCTCCATCGCCGAATCGGACAGTCGGTCATTGCGGGTCAGCCCCTCGCCCAGCCGGACGATGCGCGAAAAGGCGTCAATGACGCGAAAGCCGCCGGGAATTGGACGGGCGATCAGAAGTCGACAATTGTTGGTGCCGAGGTCGAGAGCTGCGAAAACCGGGCGCGCAGGGGCCGACGAACGCAACCGTCCGGTGTCGTTCTGCCGCTCGCTGTGCACCTGAAGGTCCACGTCTCCTCCCCGCCATGCTTAAGGGAGTCATCTTAACCCGGTTTCACGTCCCAGTGAAAGCCCACGATTGGCCTTGAATTGTGTCCGCACGCCCACACCAAGGCATCGGAGCCGAAAAAAGGGCTATACAAGCCCTGCCCTCTTTGCTAAAAGGGCGGCCCACGACGGGACGCGGCGCAGCGCCGCCCCGGCGACGGTCTGGGGGATCGTCTAGCGGTAGGACAGCGGACTCTGACTCCGCCAGCCTAGGTTCGAATCCTAGTCCCCCAACCAACCTGTTGAAATCGCTTTCATCTTTGCTGGTGACCTGGGTGGCGTGGTGCAATCGCACTACAGGCCGCCCCACACTCATTGGAGTGCGCGGTCATGCAGCATGTGTGTCGGCGGGCAGGCACATTTCACTTCCGGCGCCGCGTCCCTGGGCGCCTGCAACATCGGCTCGGCGGCTTGGCCGAGGTCTACCGGTCGCTCGAGACCTCTAGCCCGCGGGTCGCGGCCTTTCGGTCCCGTCTCCTTTATCTCGAAAGCGAACGCCTCTTCGCTGCCCTGGATGGGGATCCGGCGCTCTCGGTTGAGGATGCGCGCCACCTGATGCGGGACATCATCGGCCCCGCAGCCTGGGTGCAGGCCGACCTGATCATCCGCCGCCCGGTCGGCGCGGCCGTCTCTCCATTGCTTTCGGTGACACCGGCACCCTGCCCTGCCACCTACCCCGCACAGACGACAGCAGCGTCAGCGGTTCCCGCCCTCGCGTCACCGACCGTGGCTGCGCCAGTTCCGGCACCGGTGTCAGGTGCCCCTTTGTTCAGCACGCTCACAGAGGCCCACATCGCGAACATGCTGGAGACCGGCGCTTGGAGCTCCCAGCAGACCGCACTCCAGGCCCGGGGTACCTTCCGCCTCTGGATCGAGTACCACGGGGACCAGCAGGTCGACCGCTACACGCGCCGCCATGCCTCGGAATTCATGAAGGCGCTGGGCAAGCTCCCTCAGTTGCACGGACGCTCGCCGCACCTGAAGGGGACGATGCGCGAGAACATCGAAGTCGCTGCCCAGCTATCCCCCCGCAGCATCAAGCGGCCGAAGCTGCTGTCGATGAAAACGATCAAGCGCCACATGAGCGCGCTGCACGGCTACTGGGACTGGCTGCGTCAGCATGGGCACTACGAGTTCGACACCAACCCCTTCTCCGGCTTCGATTACCCGATCGCGAACGGCAAGCCCGCGTCCGAGCAGCGCGCGATGTGGTCCGACCGCGACTTGAACCGCCTGTTCACCTCCCGGCTCTGGGTTGGCCCCGGCGCCGATCGGCGCAGCGCCGCTTTCTGGTTGCCGATCATCGGCCTGCTGACCGGGATGCGGCTCGAGGAGATCGCCCAGCTTCACACCTCCGACATCAAGAAGCGGGATGGCATCGACTTCTTCCTGGTCCACGCCGACGGAGATCTGCGTGTCAAGAACGCCAACTCAGTACGGGAGGTGCCAGTCTCTGGGATGCTGGTGGCGCTCGGCTTCCTGGACCTCGTCGAGGAACGCCGTCGGGCGCGCTGCAAGCGGCTGTGGCCGGATCTGCGACCGAAGGGCCAGGACAGGCGCCTGGGGGCCTACTACTCGGAGCGCTTCACCGTGTACCGACGGGAGATCGGTGTCTACCGGCCCGGCGTCGATTTCCACAGCTTCCGCGGGACCTTCGAGACGCTGATCCTGAACGCCGGTGCGAACCCGGTGTTCGTCAAGGCGATCATGGGCCACAGCACCTCCGACCTGATTGGGGAAGGCAGCCGTTACCTGAAGCACATCACGCTGAAGAACAAGCTGGAGGCGATGAATATGCTGAAGCTTGGCGTCGACTTGGGACATTTGCTGCCCAACACTGAGCCCGGAAGCCACACATAATTTTGTGGAAGCGATGTGTTCCAACGGAGGCGGCGTCGTGGATGGCGATCCAGAGCTGGCGCAGATGGTGTCATCGGTTTGCTTGCGGTAGGCGGTACTGGCTTCGGCTGCTGCGCGCGTACGCTGCCTGGACCGTCACTCCACGGAGAGCGGTCAGCGCGCGACGGGATCGGCTGCGTCGGGACATCGACCAGCTGGCTGCCGCGAGGCTGCCAGTTCACGCAAGGGGATGACGCCGAGAGCGCGCTCCAAGAAGGCTACGACGACGGGAAGTAGAAGAGGTACCGGATCCAGGGACTGCGCTCAGAACAGAATTCAGCTTTTGCCGCAAACTTAATGGTGGGCGCTCGATTACCAGTTACACCCAGAGCAGAGGCTCCGCTTCCTGCAAGGGATGCGTGGCGCGCCTACTCTCTCTTTCATGCGCCTTGTTTTTCTCAGAAAATCCTTTATTTTTACGTTAAGTGGTTGGCCGGAAGTACAGGTCTGGTTTAGCTCCCTGAGGAGCCGCCAGAGCGTCGTACAAGCTGAGCCGGAAGCCAAGGGACAGTGGGCTGTGGAAAGGTTTGTGGCATGCGCGCCTGCTTCATCCCGGCCAACAATCCACTGCCGTTGGCAGAAGATGGCAGCGTAGACCTGCTTCAGGTCACCAAAATCGAGATCGCGGGGGACCACCATGATGAAGAACAACAAGAAGCTGGCGTTTCAGCCGGACTACGCGGTGCCGCCAGGGAGGATTTTGGAGAAGGTGCTGGACGCCCGCAGTATGACCAAAGCTGAGTTCGCGGAGCGGTGTGGTCATTCGGCGAATATAATCTCGGAGATCATCGCCGGAAAGGCACCAATCTGCGTTGACACTGCCATCGAATTTGAGCGTGTGCTTGGACGCCCGGCTGTCTATTGGCTCAACCTCCAGAACCTGTACGAGCTACGGCTCAAGGAATAGATGGAATGCGACAAGGCGCGGGCGGCCGGTCAGATGGACTGGCAGCAGGACAACGGCAAGGTCGAGCATTGGACCAGCACAGCGTACGCGGCGACCACAGCATGGTGTGCCAAGTCCACCGGGCTGGCGTCGGCGCGGTAATGACAGGTGAGCATCGGATGGCCTTAGCAAACGCTTTCGCGCAGCCCGCGAACGGCGTAGCCGCGCGGGTGCAACTCCAGCAGTCGCAAGCATCACGCATCACATAACTCGTTTTAAAGGGCGCTTTTTTCGCGATTAGCCTTGGCCTTGTCATAGCCCTTGGCCAGCTCGGTGTTGTTGTAGATCAGCACCCAATACCCGGTGTCGCTGTCCTTCGCGCGCACGCTGAGTTCGATGCTCAAGCCGGACACGCTGTAGGTCGTGAAGTGCCAGCTCTTGCCGCCGTTGAGGCCCGCCAGAAAGTAGCGCGCCTCGTCATAGATGCTGCCACCGGTACGGTGGGTCGCCTTCCCCTTGCCGTACTTCTCCGTCAGGATGTCGTTTAATTCCCCGTAGCGCGCCTTGACCTTGAAGCCGTACGGGTCGTTCGGGAAGTCCTCGCTGGCCGCGATTACCTTCCACAGCCGGTTGTCGAAGCCGAAGTCGACGACGACCGTCTCCACCCCGGCGACCAGCTTTCCCAGGCCGGTCGCGGAGAACCGCTGGCTGCCCTCGTTGGTCGGCACCTCGGCCAGCTTGATGCCCTTGGCTTCCAGCTCCTCCTTGGACAGCCCCCACTCCAGCCCGAACGGGGCGGCCGCTACGGCTGGAGTCGCGGGGGACGAGGGAGCCGCCTTGGGCAGGTCGGCGGCCAAGGCGGGCGAAACGGCGCCGAGCGCCAGGCCCATCACGACAGCGGCAAAACGGTTCATGCTTCCCTCCACGCTCACAAGGCTTCCTTGTCGGTCACGACGGCGCCGGGCGGCCCCTTGGGCTTGGGCGCGGCGTCGCCCGCCAAGCTCGGCGGTGCCGCCGTCAGACCGTGTTTGATCGACAGCCGCCGCTGCTCGAGCATGGCCAGCGTCATCCGCTCCGTGGCGACGCGGCTGAGAATGGTCACGTAGATCAGCCCGCCGGTGTAGCGCGACGCCTCGCGCTCGCCCGCTGCGATCGAGGCGCGGGTCGCGGCGATGTCGGCGTCAAGGGGCGCGAGGACTTCCGCCGCCACGGCGACGGCCGCGACGGGGGGCAGGCCTGGAGCCGGGGGCAAGCCATGCTTGAGCGATAGGAGGCGCTGCTCCAGCGCGGCCAGCGTCGCCTGCTCGGTGGCCAAGCGCTGGAGCAGGGTGACCTTGATGAGGCCGCCACTGTATTGGTCGGCGTCCTTCCGGGTGTCGGCGATGACGCGACGGCGCTCGGCAATGTCCGCCTCGAGCGCGGCGATCGCGTCCTTGTCGGCGGCTGGAACGGCCGCTGAGGGAGTTGGCGCCGTCGGCAGGGCGACGCCGTACTTGAGTGCAAGGTGGCGTCGTTCCAGCAGCGCCAGGGTGGTCTCCACCAGGCTCAGGCTGGCCAGCCGCTGCGTGTGAATAGTCCCAGCGCGCACTTCGTCCACCGCCGCCTTTCGCTCGGCCACGGTGGCCAGCTGCTGGGTGATGTCGGCTTCGAGCGCCGCCAGCTGGTCGGCGTTCGCGGTAGGGGCAGCCGCGCCGGTCACCGTGTAGCGCAGGTCGACGAAGCGCAGCGCGGCGGCCCGACGCTGCTCGAGCATGTCGCGGGTCTGGGCGCGGATGGCGGCGCTCAGCGCCTGCTCCGCCTTGACCTGCGGGTCCTCCGAGTTCTGGACGGGTGCCGTCTCGGCCAAGGCGGCCAAGTCGCGGTCGAGCTCGGCCGTTGATGGCGGCAGGCGGCTGTGAAGCTCCCAGGCCAGATAGGCGTTGGCGGCAACGCCACATGCCAGGAGAATGCTCAGCGTTTTGGTGGCCACGGTCACGACATCCTCCAACCATGAGCGGGACCGTGACATCGTGAGCGATACAACCACAGAACGTCAACGATGAAGCGGAATGCACATTTAATACCCAGCAGGGTAAAGTCAATGAAGATAATATTAAGCCCTTTCAACGGCTTAGCCGCCGGGTTCCGGGAAAATCATTGACTCTATAGGGGACCTCCGCGGACACCGCCAGCATCAACCGCGCCGACCACGAGTTCCCCGCAGCGTCAGGGACCCTCGTAGTAGCCGATCAATGGGGGGTTCTGCGGGTCACCCCGGCGCATCATCCTGTCCAGCGATGGCGCGACATCGGCTGGCGGTGGCGCGAAGGTCTGGTCCACGATGATGACCTGCCACTCGGCCAGCACGCTGCCGAGCAGGGCATACAGGTGCGCGTAAAAATTCCTGAAGATGTCCGGATTCACGTCCGGAGTGATGTTTTTCATCGGAGAGTCGATGATGAGCACCCGTGGAACCGGCAGGCGCTGCTCGGCAGCCGTCTTGTGGAGCGCCAGCACGAAGGCGATCTTCATAAGGATCTTCTTGCCGCCGCTGCCAACGGTGAAGAACGAGAAGGCCCGCCTCTCGTCGCCTCTGGGCCACACCGCAGGGATCAAGTTGCTGCGCCCCAGCACGACTTGGTCGTCGGCCGAAAACGCCGGGAACTTGATCGCGCCGAGTACGGCTGCGTAGTTCTCCTCCAGCTTCGTCAGGTTCTGTTCGGCGCCGACGAGCCTGGCTTCCTCCTCTTCGAGCATGCGCTGCACCGCCTCGATGTCGGCCGACAGCAGGTCCGCTTGGCCACTGAGTCGAGCGATCTCGGCGGGCAGCGCCCGAATGCGCTCCAGGAACGAGGAGCGCTCCCGGATGACGGCAAGTCGCTGCTCGCCAACACGGCTTCGTGCCAGGAAGTCCGATTCATACCCTTGAAGCGACTCCGCCACGCGACCGTCCACCTCGCGCCGAGCTTGCCGTGCCTCCGTCAACTTCGCTTGGAGCGGTCCGAGTGACTTGCGGTGTCGTGACGACGAGTCCTTGAGGTCGGCAATGCGCGCATCCAGGTCCTGGCGCACGACATCCGCGGTGAGCGCCTGCCCGCGCGGCTGCTGGCCGGACGGTGTGTGACACAGGTAGCAGGCGTCGTCCGTGTGTTCGGCTTTTACCGGGAGCCCGGACCCGCAGCGCGGGCAGCATTCGAACTCCACGCCGTCGAGGACGCGGTGGGAAATGTCCACCCGCGCCGCTTTCATCTTGAGCTGCATGAGCTCGGCCGCCAACGCCTCCTGTTCGCCGATGCGGGCGTTGACCTCGTCGATCGCGTCCTCAAGGGTCGCCACCTGGGCGGCCAGTTCCTTCAGCCTCCTGCGGTTCTCATCGGAGATCCGCGTTTCCGGCCGATACCCCGCGCGCAGCGCGGTAAGCTCCTCTTCGATCCGCCTTGCTTCGCCGTTCAGCTCCTCCAGCTCCGCGGCAATGCGCTCCTCAGAGTCGAACCCGAAAGGGGCCAGGAACGCGCGAACCTTCGTGATGGAGTCGCGTTGGGCGCGCTGCTCCTGCTTCAGGCGCTGAAGCTCGATCTGGAGTTCGTTCAGCCGCTCGCTCAGGTGGCCGACGAAGAACCGCAAGGTGTCCTGGCTCTTCTCCTTCCGGATCGGTACGTCGAGCAGGAAGAAGTCCGAGTCGAGGTTGTCCTGGTCGAGATAGACGAACTTGAAGATGTCACGGATGCTGAGGCGCACCAGCGGCGAATCACTGTCGTAGGTGCGCCGCCGGACTTTCACGACCGGGATCCCCAGGAGCCGGAGGATCAGGTCGCTGAAACTGAAGACGTCCTCACCGAAGATCGGCTCCGCCCGCGGTCTCATGGGCGCCGACACCATGTAGGTCTCGCCCGCGGCGGTCTGCCAAGTGACCTGCGCCGAACCGGCGTCCTGGGCGACCCGCTCGATGACCACGGTGTTCGTGCCCATCCGCGCCTGCAACGCGACGGAGACGAGCTCCTGCTTGAGCGCCGGGGTGCCTGGGAACCGGCCGCCGAGGCAGAAGTCGATGAGGGCCGGGATGCTGGACTTACCGGCCGACATTTCGCCATGGAAGAACGAGACCCGTTCGGCGAAGCGCACCGTTTCGACGCTCGCACGGCAACGCAGCTGAAGGTACTCGAAGCGCAGCTTCATGGCGTGATGGCCTCGTCGTAGGCGAGCGTCGCGATCTCGGGGAAGGTGGCGTAGATAAACTTCATGATGTCTGTCGCCCCGATGTCGATCCTCTGGCGGAGCATGCGGGCACGGGCCGCCAACGGCTTGGTGGCGTCTTCTTCCGCCAACGCGGCCGCAACCTCCATCCCGCGCGCCGTCAAGGACAGCCGGACGGTGCGGCCATCGGTGTCGACCCGTGCCAAACCCTTGGCGGACAGGATGTTGATGAAGCGCCGGTAGCGATGGTCCCACGGCCCGAAGCGGTACCGCACCATCGTCGCTTCGACGCTGCGGCGTTCGTAAGGCTCCACCGGCACGCGCTCGGGCGCCACCCCGCGGGCGACCATCGCGCGCTCGAAGTACGACGGGTACCTGAGCAGGAAATCCAGCTTGGCTAGTTTGGTGATGCCGTGGATCGCCGCATCATCCGGCCTACTGAACGCCAGCAGGAGGATGAGCATGCGGGCCAAGTGAACCGGCTCGTCGCGATCGAGGCTGGTCACGATGTCGGCGAGCGTGAGCCTCATCGGACAGCCTTCAGATCGAACCGGTCACTCCACCAGACCGTGCATTCCTCCGTGAGGATCCCGGCGGCGCCAAGGAGGTGCTCTTTGGAGCAGTCGTACATCGGCAGGGTGCTGGTACGCAGCCGATCTTCCAGAAGCTGGCGGAGCCGAGCGTACATGGGGCTGGCGTACTTCTGGCCGGGCTGTTCAACGGAGAGCTTCGCTTCGACGCAGTCGTCCTTCACCAGGGCCTTCAGGTGTACTAAGCGCCGGTTGGCCTCTTCGACACCGTGGCGGTGGAGCCACTTCAGATAAAGCGTCTCCATGGAGGCCTTGAAGTCCTTCAGCACGTCGACGCGCTCCATCTGAAGGCCTCCGCGCTCAAGTTTCTCGACCATCACGTCGAAGCCCGGCGGAAGGACGTCGGCCGACACCGCACCGGAGGCGACCAACAGGTTCTCCGCGTCTTCGATCAGGGACTGCCGAATGACCTCTTCAACCCGGCCCGCGGTGATCGTCTTGCCCGCCAGCAGCAGGGTGTCCCGCTGGGCGTCGAAGTCCATCACCAAACTGTACAGGTCCGCGACCTCACCACCGAGAACGCAACTGGAGGCTTGCTGGCAAAGGTAGATGAGGTTGTCGGCCACCCTGGTGAGAGTGTCGAACGTCTGCGTTCGGCGGTAGTCCCGGACATCGCCAACGGTTTCGCGCAGATCCTTGTACGGCCGCTCCAAGTCCGTCTTCTGCCCGAACAGTACGAGCTTGAGCATGGCGGCAACGACGTGTGCCTCGTCGCAGCCGTGCTCACCGCACAGGCCGGAAACGAACTTCTTGAGCAGGTTAGCCTTGGTCAGGCCGTCGAGGTTGCCGCGCTCGCAGATCTGATCGCGAATGTAGGAAAGGTTGTTCCCGTTCTCCTTCTCACTCCAAAACCCGTGGTTGGTGATGAAATGGAAGTTGTCAAACCGAGCCGGATAGGCTTTTTCAAGTTTGGCAAACCGGCCTATGCTGTTCTTGACAGCATCATCATTGGCCTTGAAGGGATCCAAGTCGAAGCGGCGTGTCTTGACCTGGAGAGCATCATAGGTCCCCCCGGCTTCCGGAGCAGGATGTCTTCGTGATTCTCGCAATAGACGGCTTCCAGCTGGCCGGACAACAGCCGCAGACACTGAAGGGCAGCGAAACAATGCTGGTACGAGAACCGCGCTTGGGTGTCAGCGCCGGGATCCGTCTTATCGAGCACCGCGCCTGGATCCGGCGACGCCGTTGTCACGCACCACTCCTTGTAGTTGCACCCGATGGTTTGTTTGGCCTTTTAGGCTCAGCCTCTACCATTGGGTATGCAGCAGGAAATCTGATTTCACAAGAATTTCTTTTTCAGGTGGTAGGCGGTGGCACCAATATGGGCAGCCTGCCATTGCGGATCCGCCGGAGGCAGCCAAGAGCCGTCGGAACCCATACGACGTGATCCAACCCTCACCAAAGAAAAGGGGCGGCTTCGCCAGCACGGTGCTGGAGCCCGTGGCTCAGCTGCTGCTCGATGTCTTTGGCTGGCGGGGGATGCTGGTCGCGCTGGGGATGGGCAACCTCGCCCTCGCGGTGTTGGTGACGGTCATCCTAGTGCACTGACTCATTCAGAAGGTGCAGGCAGCCTGTCGAGTTTGGCGAAGATGGCGTGGGCGGGCTTGGTCCAGACGAAGGGCTTGGCCGCCTTGTTGTGGGCGCGGATGTAGCGGGCGATGGCGTCCTGGAGATCGGGCACGGACTTGAAGACGCCGCGCCGGATGCTGCGGCGGGTGATGATCGAGAAGAAGCCCTCGACGGCGTTGATCCAGGAGGCGGACTTGGGCGTGAAATGGAACACCCAGCGGGGATGATCAGCCAGCCACACCAGCACGTTCGGGTGCGTGTGGGTGGCGTAGTTGTCGACGATGGCGTGGATCACCTTGCCCGCCGGGACGGCGCGTTCCACGGCGGCAAGGAGCCGGATGAACTCCTTGTGGGTGTGCTTGGGCATGCAGCGCCCGACCACGGTGCCGTCCAGCGTGTTCAGCGCAGCGAACAGCGTGGTGGTGCCGTTGCGCTTGTAGTCGTGCGTCATCGTCCCGCACTTGCCGGGCTTCAGCGGCAAGCCGGGCTGGGTGCGGTCAAGCGCCTGGATCTGGCTCTTCTCGTCGATGGACAGCACCACCGCATGGCAGGGCGGGTCCATGTAGAGGCCGACGATGTCCTCGACCTTGGCGGCAAACGCCGGATCGCTGGAGCGTTTGAAGGTGCGCAGGCGATGCGGTTGAAGGCGGTTGGCCTCCCAGATGCGTTGCACGGCGCGCAGGCTGATGCCGATCGTCTTGGCCATGGCCCGGCCTGTCCAGTGGGTGACGGCGCCAGGCGGTTCCGAACAGGTCAGCGCCAGCACCTTGGCCACCGTCGTGGTGGGTAGCGGTGCCCGGCCGGGCTTGCGCGTCTTGTCGCGCAGCAGACCATCGACGCCCTGTTCGGCGTAGCGCACCTGCCAGCGCCACACCGCCGGGCGGCTGACACCGGCCCGGCGCGCCACCTCCTGCACGGGCAGCCGGTCGGCCGAGAGCACAATGATGTTTGCCCGCTGGATATGCTTGAGCGGGCGGTTGCGGTCGCCGAGGAGCACAGCCAAGCGCGCGCGATCCTCCGGTCCAACGATGACGCTGACGGTCTGGGCCATGCCGACAGAATCGCACGTCGGCGGCCCTCTGTGAATCCTATGTCTGCGTCAGTGCACTAGAGTGCCAACGCGGATGCACTCAACCTGATCATTGGGGCCCGAGCCACAATGCCTACGTACCCTATCCTGGAGAGCATCCGTTGAGCAGTCCCAGCGGTACCCGTTTCCATGCCTGGGAGGCTCCTCGATCACCACCCCAACCCTTCAATCGCCGTGTCATCTGGAACGGGACCTGATAAGCTGAATGCCCTGACTTCAATGCAACCACGCAATGCACGATCCCGACGCCTCTCTCCGGCTTGCCGCCTTCGAACGCCTTCGGATGCTGAAGACCATCCATGGAAGTGCGTTGCCGTGGAGCGCCATCGCCGAGGGGTTCGTCTGCGGCACCGAACAGGTGCGGTTTGCCAGCGCGGCTCAGGGCATCTTCAAACCGGCACAGATGAGGGGCGTGCTGAGCGTCAAGACGGTCGTCCCCAAGCCTGGCGGCCGCGTCTGGTACCATGACCAGCTGGAGTCGGACGCCAAGCTCGCCACCGCAACGGACACCCTCGCCTACGCCTTCAAGGGAACGAATCCCGACGATCCGCAGAACCGGCTGCTGCGTGGCGCAATGGATGGACGGCTTCCGATCATCTACTTCTACGGCGTGGCACCCGGTGCGTATGAGCCGATCTTCCCCACCTACGTGGTCGACTGGAACCCGAGCGACCTCTCCGTGAAGCTCGCCCCGAAGCCAGTGGCCGACCAAGCCACCTTGTGGATGCCGCCCGGCGTCGAGGAACAGCGCTACGCCCTGCGGCAGGTCAAGCAAAGGCTGCATCAGTCGTCCTTCCGCGAGCGGGTGGTCGCCGCTTACGAAGGACGGTGCGCGCTGTCCGGCCTGCCCGAGCTCCGGCTGGTGGATGCGGCGCACATCATCCCCGACAGCGACGAGGAGCTGGGGCAACCCGACATCCGCAACGGCATTTGTATGTCAAAGCTACACCACGCTGCGTACGACGCGGACTTGATCGGCATCGATCCCGACCACCGCATCCACATCTCCGAGCGGCTCTTGGAACTGCACGATGGCCCGATGCTCGAGCTCGGCATCAAGGGGCTGAAGGGGCAGGTGATTCGTTTGCCCCGCGAGGATCAGCTGAAGCCGGATCTCGAGCGGCTGGCACTTCGGTTCGAGCGGTTCAAGAAGGCCGCCTGAGCACCCGCCCCCTTTCTTCTCCGTGCCCCTTTCCGTGACTGGCCCGATGCCGACCTCCACAACTCCAGAAACCTCCAAGACCGGCACGGCGCCCATGGGGAATCCGGTGGCCACGTACGACCGTCTGGCTTCGGAACTCGCCAGTCAGTACGAGACGGTCGGCTTCGACGAGGTCCACGCCGACATCCTGGATCTGTTGCCGCCAGCAGGAGCGACCGTTCTCGATGTCGGCGCTGGATCCGGTCGCGACGCGGCTTGGCTCGCGGCCCAGGGACACGACGTTGTCGCGGTGGAGCCATCCGCGGGCATGCGTGCAGAGGCAGTACGGCGGCACGAAAGCGGGCGCATCCGCTGGGTCGATGACCGCCTGCCTGGGCTCGAGTTCGTCCACCGCCTCGGTGTGACTTTCGATTTCATCCTGCTCAGCGCCGTGTGGATGCACGTGGCACCGGCGGACCGGCCGCGGGCGTTCCGCAAGCTCGTGACCCTGTTGAAGCCCGGCGGCCGGATGGTCATGAGCCTGCGGCACGGCACCGCCGACCCGGAGCGGGCCATGCATCCCGTTAGCCGGGCTGAGATCGAACGCTTGGCTGCCGAACATGGTGCCATGGTGACGCGGGCCAGCCGGGCGCCGGATAGCCTCGGACGCGCGGATGTCAGCTGGGAGACCCTTGTCGTCCAGCTCGCGGACGACGGCACGGGCGCCCTGCCCTTGATCCGGCACATCGTGCTGAACGACGCCAAGTCCAGCAGCTACAAGCTGGCGCTATTGCGCGTGGTCGCTCGGGCTGCCGACGCCTCGCCCGGGTTGGCCATGCTGGACGGCGACGACGCGGTGGTCCTCCCCCTTGGCCTTGTTGCACTGTACTGGGTGCGCACGTTCCTGCCCTTGGTCGGCGCCGACCTGCCGCAGACCCCGACCAGCCGGAACGGTGACGGTCTCGGATTCGTCAAGGAACCATTCCGGCGCCTGGGCGGCACGGCCCCTCCGGAACTGCGTGTCGGTGCGCATTTCCAGGGGGACACGGCCACCGCTCTCGCCGCGGCCATCCGTGATGCGGCGAACACCATCACCAGGATGCCCGCCACCTACATCACCTACCCGGGAAGCGACCGGCAGGTTTTCGGGGTGACGCAGAGGCGCTCGCCCCGGATCGCCGGATCCCTGGTGCTGGACGCACCGTATCTCTGGTCGCTCGGGGACTTCCGCATCCCGTTGAACGTCTGGCACGCGCTCACCCGGCTGAACACCTGGATCGAGCCTGCCCTGACGGCCGAGTGGACGCGGCTGATGCAGCGCTATCTGGCCAGTCAGGGCCGGTCGGTCCCTGAAGGCCGGATCGTGGAGGCCCTGGCTTGGCTCGATCCGGAGCGCGGGACCGCCGAGGTCCGGCGCATGACCGCGGCCATGCTGGATGCCGGGGAGCCCGTGTATTGCGTCTGGAGCGGACGCAGGCTCAAACGGGACGGGCTCGATATCGACCACTGCCTTCCGTTCGCGGCATGGCCGAACGCGGACCTGTGGAACCTGATGCCCGCTGATCCGCGGGTGAACCGGCACGGCAAGGCTGACCGCTTGGTCTCCGCCGAAATCCTGGACCGCGCTGGAGAGCCGATCGTCAGCTGGTGGGAGCGCGCCTACCTCCGGCACGGAGATGTTCTGGCCAGCCGCTTTAAGCGCGAGGCTGCGGCGTCGCTGCCGGTGGGCGTGGCGCCGGGCAGGCCCGTCGGCGCCGGAGAGGTTCTCGAAGCGCTGGCCGCCAAGAGGCTGATGCTCAAGGTCACCCAGCAGCTTCCGGAGTGGCACGGTCCTGCGGCCGCATGGAAGTAAGGTGAGCCAGATTTGCGGTGAGTGCCACCTGCCGAACGAGCGGTATTGGGCCATGCCGCTTCGCATCGAACGCAATAATACTGAAACGGAAGGATGTACGATGTCGGATGCAGATGAGGCGGAGTGGGAAACGATCGGCATTCTTTGGGCTGCCGCAGGGATGAAGAAGCAGTACGAGGCCGAGCTCGCAGACTCGCAGAAGCGTGCTGCCCGGCTTGAGCAACAGCTACGGGACACCCGCGCCCAGTTGGCTGCGGCCGAGCAGCGGGCCGCTTCGGCAACCCGACGGGCTGACAACGAGGAAGCCCGAGCAGACCGGGAAAGTAGCTACTACGAGGATTTGAGCCTTGAGCTCACGGCGGTCCGGGAAGAACGGGACCGGCTCGCCGCAGAGCTGAAGACAGAGCGGACTAAGGCCAGCGTGGCGGCCGCTCTGCACACGGTTACGGAAGGCACCTGCGCAGGCTATTACGCGGTGCTGGGAGCATTCGAGGCGGCGCACCCTGGCAGCCCGGTTCTCGCCGAACGCGATGCCCTGTTCTGGCAGGGATATGAGAAGAGGGACCCTGGACGACGCATGTCCCAGGTCTTGTACGGCGACGGGAAGAAGGGGAAAGCAACGGCCACGTTGTAGCCGTTGCGCCGATCAGCGCGCCTGAGGGTGGGCGCTCGGTTGGCTCTCCGCACCTTAGAACCAGTTGCCTACCTCACAGATCGCTACGGCAAGCCTTTCAACTATTGTCGTTATGGTCGAGCTATCGCATCCTCGGGAGTTTCGGAAATGCACTTATATATTGACGAGTTTAAGGAAATGAGAATTAGAGATTTTGCCACATACCTGCTTACAGGAGTTTTGGAAAAGAAAGGGAAACTCATTAGTGAGTTGAAATATTGGGACGTTATCTGCGATGGCACTTCTATTATCAAGGATGAGTGCGGAATTTATATCGTATCAGACGAGTCGCAGGTGCATTATGTTGGGATGAGCACTTCAGAGGCGCTTGTTACACGCATCGGCAACCATCTGGCTGCCGGAGGAATACATTGGAAAAATAACCTAATGCGCGGCATGGCAGATTTTAGAAAAGAAACCGCCAGCTTTGTAAGTGATAGTCAAGCTGCGCAGCTAGGGAATCTCCGAATCAGATTCATCCACATAATGCATAACTGCAAGCCTAAGGAAATAAGGGAACATAAGGGCGCCGCAGTCACCTCCGTCCGCTTACTTGAAACAATGTTGCGGTGCTTATTGAAGCCGAGAAAGAATGAATACAGAAAGCCCATAAATGATCACGATAGACTTGTTGGCAACATCCTAAGCGATGCTCTATTGTATAGAGAATTGCCTTAATTTTCATCAATGCAAATGGCGGCCACTGACCAAGCTGGCACACTTACGCCGCTTGACCAAACATCGTCAAGCTACGCATCCAGAGGCGTGCATACGTCAGAATCTGCATAGCGTCCTGCTAACGTGACACCCTGAATCCGGACGGCTTCAGGGCGCGGATCAAAACCCCACCTACATGGAACCAAGTCATTGATTTCGCTCGGACCAGTAGAAGTTTTTGCCCGGCACTCTTAAACTTCTATATATCGGACCGCTCGAGTTCGAGGGCTTCGAGGTGCTCCAGACGGTGAGTGGACAGCGCTGACGGAACCACCGATGGCAACCCGGGCTTGAACTCCTTACTCTGAGTGCATGCCGCACGCACGCTACCAAACTCCAAGACCCCGGGCAGAGGATCGCGAACCGCTGTCCGGGCTCGTCGAGCAGGTCACGTACCACAACGCTGAGAAGGGCTACTGCGTCTTGCGCATCAAGGCCCGCGGCCACAAGTATCTGGTCACCCTGGTCGGGCACGCGGCCTCCATCACGCCCGGTGAGTATGTGCAGGCATCCGGCCGTTGAGAACAGCACCGAGAGTATGGCCCGCAGTTCCGTGCAGCCTTCCTGCGCGCCGCGACGCCCACGACGCTGGAAGGCATCGAGAAGTACCTGGCCAGCAGCCTGATCAAGGGCATCGGTCCGGTCTACGGCCGCAAGTTGCGCTCTGGCATTCGGCGAGGAGGTGTTCAACGTCATCGAGCAGCACCCCCAGCGCCTGATCGAAATCCCGGGCATTGGTCCCAAGCGCGTGGCCAAGA
This sequence comes from Azospirillum himalayense, assembly GCF_042657465.1. Classification (NCBI taxonomy): domain Bacteria; kingdom Pseudomonadati; phylum Pseudomonadota; class Alphaproteobacteria; order Rhodospirillales; family Azospirillaceae; genus Azospirillum; species Azospirillum himalayense. Next base: position 37,001 of record NZ_JBHSLC010000046.1, read on the forward strand.
TCACGCAGGCCTGAGCGAAGCAGAAGGTAGTCCGTGAGATCACGGTCTTCCTTCAGAGCCACGGAGTCGGCACATCCCGCGACGTGCGGATCTTCAAAACCTACGGTCCCATCCCTCAGGTGACGGAGAACACCTATCGGCTCGCCCGCGACATCCGTGGCATTGGCTTCAAGAGGTGGATTCTCCAATGGTTGTCTTGTTGCCTGTAAGGTAGCATACGTTTGGATGAACTCTCCTGCGGGTAAGCCAGTGGTGTTACGGCCCATCACGTTGATCACCAGAAAGCCAGCGCTGCTCATGGCATTCCTGGCGGCTCTCATGGTGCTTTATCGGCCCACCGCGGTGCAGGCCAGGAATCTCTCCATCGTCTCCGGCAACATGATCGACGTGGACGGAATGCGGATTCGGCTGTGGGGCATCCGAGTTCCGGAATCTGATGTGACATGTCACCGCGGAAACGTAAACGAATCCTGCGCGACCTTCTCCCGCCGGGTTCTCGAACGGCTCATCGGAAGCGAGGAGTTGCGATGCTTGGTGAAGGTAAGCCATCCCAGCCAGCCCGTCGGCGCCCAATGCTCGGTGCAAGGGGCTGACCTTGGGCACCTCATGGTTTTGGGCGGTTGGGCAACGGATGACGGCGCCGAGAGCGGCGGCTTCTATGCGGTGCAGGAGGAGGTCGCGCGAGAACAGCGGGTTGGCATGTGGAAGGACCACTGACCGCATGACCACTGACCGTATTGGCGTCCCGGAGCTTCAGATCTCGATCGGGACCCTGGTTTGGTATTTGACGCGATTGATGACCGTCAGTGTAATAAAGCGCTTCACCAGTGGGCTGGCGTAAAGAGTGGCCCGGGAGAACCGTTCGAACTCGGCCATGTTCTTCACACAGACGACCAACACGTAATCAGTGATGCCGGTCACCAGATAACACTGCATTACGCAGTCATGGGCGTGCATGGTTTTCTCGAAGGCGTCCATCAGCACTCGGTCGTCGCCTTTGAGCTCGACGCTCACGATCAACTCGATGTGGGTGCCGAGCTTGCCAGGATCGACGATCGAAACATCCTTGACGATGATCCCGGCTTCGCGCAGCCGTCGAACCCGGCGCAGGCAGGTTGGCGGCGACACAGCGACCGCGTCCGCCAACTCCAGATTGGTGATCTGGCTGTTCTGCTGGAGAAGGTTGATGATCTTCCGATCAATCTTGTCAATTTCGACGTCCGACATGGGATTCCTGCTCGCGTAACGAGATTTCATACTTATGAATGCCTCGCAACGTGACGTCAATTTTTCCATCATGACAAATCAGACGGCGAACTTAGAAATTTCACACCACCTAAATGGCGCTACAGTTTGCTCATGAGCACGAAGCAAACCATCGGCGAAAACAAAAATAACTGAGTGATTTTGCAGGACGTCGGGTTCAACCCGCACGCATTCCCTGAGAGACGTCTAACAAAAACAGACACATTCAGTGAAGAGGTATAGGATGCCCGGAGACGTAATCTCTCGGCTTGCCCCCGTTCACCTTGGCGTTGGGGGTCGGCAACGGAAAGAACAGGGTTTCGGCCGCGTCAACGGCCATCACGGCGAGATCCTCCAAGGGATCTTTCCCGACGAGACGGGGCGCCTGCACCGCGGCCTGGTCACCCTCCCGTGTAACATCGTTTCATCGGCCGCCGTCTTCCGACCGGCCGCTGGCCCGCTGGTCACCGTTCCCGACGACAAGCGCAAGGCGGCCGACGCCGCGCGCCTGGCTCTGGATACCCTGGGCCTGCATGACCAGGGCGGTTACCTGACGGTCGAGAGCGACATCCCGGTCGGCCTCGGCATGGGGTCCTCGACCGCCGATGTGGTGGCCGCTATCCGCGCCGTCGCCGACGCCCACGGCGCGGCCCTCGGTGCCGATGAGGTCGCCCGGCTGGCGGTTCGGGCCGAGACGGCCAGCGACAGCATCATGCACGGCGATCTCGCCGTGCTGTTCGCCCAGCGCGAGGGCGTCGTCCTGGAGCACCTCGGCCCCGCGCTGCCAACGCTGGAGGTTCTCAGCGTCGACACCTCCCCCGGTTCACCGGTGGACACTCTGAAGCAGCCCGCCGCCGTCTACGACGAGTGGGAGATCCAGGCGTTCCGGCCGCTGCGCGGCATGCTCCGGCGTGCGATCCGCACCGGCGATGCGACTCTGCTCGGCCGGGTCGCCACGGCCAGCGCCCGCATCTCCCAGCGCCACCTGCCCAAGCCCGCCTTCGAGGAGATCAACGCCATCGCGGCCTCCATCGGGGCGCTCGGCATCCAGGTCGCCCACAGCGGCACGGTCGTCGGCCTGCTCTTCGACCCCCGCAACCCGGCCACGGCCCGCCGGATCGCCGAAGCGGCCGCCCGCCTCAAGGCCTTCGGCCTGCCCCCCGCTTTCCATTTCCGCACCGATGCCGCCGAGGTCCGCCATGTCGCTTGAGATGACCATGTCCCAGCCCCTGTCCCGCGAGGCCCGCGGCTTTCCCGACTATGAACTTCCCCGTTTGGTGCGACTGACGGACAACCTGCACGGCGCCGCCTTCTTCCTGATGAAGCTGCTTCCGGCCCGGCACATGCTGGACCGCGCGGCGGCCGATGGGCGCCTGAAGCACGGCGGCATCATCTGCGAGACAACGTCGGGAACCTTCGGGCTGGCACTCGCCATGCTGGCAGCGGTGCGCGGCTACAAACTCATCCTGGTCAGCGACCCGGCCATCGACGAGCACCTGCACAAGCGCCTGCTGGAACTGGGCGTCACACTGGAGATCGTCGAGAAGCCCTATGAGGTCGGCGGCTTCCAGACTGCCCGCCTCGACCGGCTGCGCGCTGCGCTGGAGGCCAACCCAGGCAGCTTCTGCCCCTCGCAGTACGGCAACCCCGACAACCCGCGGGCCTATGCCGAGGTCGCCGAGCAGATCGCCGAGCGCATCGGCCACGTCGACTGCTTGGTCGGCACCGTCGGGTCCGGCGGCTCGATGTCCGGCATTGCCCGCTTCCTGCGCCACCTCAACCCCGACCTTCACGTTATCGGCGTCGACACCCCCAACAGCGTCGTGTTCGGCCAGCCCGACGGCAAGCGGCTGCTGCGCGGCCTCGGCAACAGTCTGGTGCCGCCCAACGTCGACCACCGCCAGTTCGACGAGATCCATTGGGTCGGGGCCGCCGAGGCGTTCCTGGCGACCCGCCTCCTGCACCAGTACCACGCGCTCTACCAGGGCGGCACCAGCGGGGCAGCGTACCTGGTAGCCGACTGGTGGGCGCGCACCAATCCCGACCGGAAGGTGGTGACGCTGTTCCCCGACGAGGGTCACCGGTACGTCGCCACCATCTACAACGACGACTGGCTCGCCACGCTGCCGGGCTGGACCGGCGTGCTGCCCGAAGCCCCGCAGCCGGTGGCGCATCCCAGCGACGTCCGGCCTAGCTGGAGCAGCTACCACTGGGACCGCCGGACGCTGGACGAGGTGCTGGCGGCGGCCAACCCGGCGGCGCGTGACATCGCGGAGGCCGCGTGATGCCGCGCCTCCTGCTGTTCATCGAGAGCAACACGTCCGGCACCGGCCGCCTGTTCGCCCAAACTGCCCGTGCCCTCGGCTTCGAGCCGGTGCTGATCAGCCGCCAGCCCGGGCGCTATCCCTATGTCGCCGAAGACAGTGTCCGCAGCATCGAGGCCGATACCGCCGACCTGACCGTCCTGCGCTCGCTTGTGCGGCAGCTGGCGCTCAGCGAGGGGATGGCCGGGATCACCTCCAGTTCGGAGTATTTCATCGCCACCGCCGCCCGCCTGGCCGCCGAACTCGGCCTGCCGGGACCGGATGCCGACGCAGTGGCCGCCTGCCGCAACAAGGCGTCCCAGCGCCGCCGCCTGGACGAAGCCGGTATTGACCGCGTGCGCCATGCCGAGGTCACCGGCACCGCCGATGCCGTCCAGGCTGCCATCGGCATCGGATTGCCCGTCGTCCTGAAGCCGGTGGCCGGATCGGGTAGTGTCGGCGTCCGGCTCTGCGCCACGATGGCCGAGGTGGCGGCCCACGCCAGGGCCCTGCTCACCGACCCAACCTGTGGCGCACTGCTGGTCGAGGAGGTCATCCGGGGCAACGAGTATTCGGTGGAGATCTTCCATGATGCCGTCATCGGGGTGACCCGCAAGCACCTGGGCACCCTGCCGCACTTCGTTGAGATGGGCCACGATTTCCCGGCCCCGCTTGCCTCAGCCGCCGCGGACCGCATCACGGGCTTCGCGCTGGCCGCAGCGAGAGCGCTCGGCCTCACCTGGGGGCCGCTGCATGTCGAGCTTCGCCTCGGCGAGGACGGCCCGCACCTGATGGAGGTCAACCCGCGGCTGGCCGGGGGATTCATCCCCGAACTCGTCCGCCAGGCGACCGGCATCGACCTCATCCGAGCAACCGTCGAACTGGCCATCGGCCGGACGCCGGTGGTGACGCCGACCCGCCAGGAGCACGCAGCGATTCGCTTCCTCACGCCACCCGACGACGGACTGTGGTTCGCCACCGAGGGTCTGGAGGCGGCACGGGGTGCGCCCTTCCTGCGCGACCTGCGGCTCTACCGTGCATACCCGCTGCTGATAGCCCACCGCGGTGATTTCCAGGACCGCCTCGGCCACGCGCTCACCAGCGCCCCCACCCTGGAGGCAGCCGTGGCCGCCGCCGAACTGGCGCGCTGCGCCATCCGCTTCCGTGTCGCGGCCGACGACACCGGAACCCTTGCCACCGTCGCCTGACCGGAACAGCAGCAGGAGCCCCCTTCCATGTCCTCAACCTCCATCGCGGCCGCCGGACCGTCGCGCACCGGTGCGAACCCGGCGCTGCTCTCCCTGCTGGCGGGCGCGCTCGCCATCGCGCTTGCCCCCATCCTGGTGCGGGTCAGCGAGTTGGAACCGATCGCCACCGCCTTCTACCGGCTGGTCATCGCGCTGCCCTTCTTCTGGCTCGGCATGCTCGCCGAGCGCAAGGCGCCCCGGACGACCGCCCGCACGCCTGTCACCGCCGCCGACATGGCGCTGATGGGGGTGGCCGGGCTGATGCTGGCGGGCGACTTGGCACTCTGGCATCTCAGCATCACCATGACCTCGGTTGCCAAGGCGACGCTGTTCAACAACTGCGCCCCGGTCTTCGTCGCCCTGATCGGCTGGCTGCTGTTCGGCGAGCGGATCGGCCTCGGCCTGATCGTCGCCCTGGCGGTTTCACTGTCCGGCATGACACTGCTAATCGGCGACGGACTGTTCGTGTCGGTGGGAAGTGCTGCGGAGGGGCAATGGCAGGGTGACGCCATCGCAGTCAGCACCGCTGCCTTCTACGCCATCTACCTGATGGTGGTGAAGCGCCTGCGGGCCAACCACTCGACCAGCGTGATTATGGCGGGATCGAGCGCCGCCGCTGCCTTGGTGCTGGCGGTGGCCGCCTGGCTTGAAGGCGGCCCGCTGCTGCCCGCGACCGCCTGGGGCTGGGTCGTGGTGCTGGCGCTGGGCATCGTCTGCCATGTCATCGGCCAGGGACTCATCACCCACGCGCTGGCCCACCTCCCCGTCACCTTCTCGTCAATTGGCCTGCTCATCCAGCCGGTCGCGGCGGCGGCGCTGGCCTGGATGCTGTTCGGCGAGGCTCTCGGCCCCCTCCAGTGGCTCGGCGGCGCGCTGGCGCTGGTCGGCATCACGCTGGCCCGCCGAACCTCCGGCCGCTGACTCGGCGACTAGCCACGCTCTGACCAACCACGCACCCGAAGCCCTTCTCACCGGGAGTCACCCTCATGGTGATCAGCAACGCCCAGATCCTGGCCCACCTCGGCGACACCGGCCGGGTCGCCGGGACGCTCCATCCGAAGGCTCAGGCCATCCTGTTCGGCGACGTCGCGGACGACGCCATAGACCGAGACCTGCCCTGGATCACCCAGGTCGACCGCGCACACCTTGTGATGATGGCGGAGACCGGTCTCTTGCCGATTGCGCACGTCTCCCCGCTGCTCCGGCGCATCGATGAAATGGAGTGCTCGGGCTTCGCCTCCCTGCGTGGTCGGTCGGCGCCGCGCGGTGTCTACCTGCTCTATGAGACCTACCTCATCGCTGACCTCGGCGAGGAGATCGGTGGCGTCCTCCAGACCGCGCGCTCGCGCAATGATCTTGGGGCCACCGTCTTGCGGATGCGGCTGCGCCAAGTGGTCGCCGACCTGCTGACCGGCCTGTCCAGACTCCAGACAACCCTGCTGCGCCGGGCTGAGGCCTGCGCCGACGCGGTCTTCCCGATATACACCCACTACCAGCCCGCTCAGCCGGTGACGCTTGCCCACTACTACGCCGGGGTGGCTGGGGCGCTCGACCGTGACGCCGAGGCCTTGCACGCCGTGCTGACCGACCTGGACCGTTGCCCGCTTGGCGCCGGGGCAGTGGGCGGCACCGGCTTGCCCATCGACACCCGGCGTACGGCGGCGCTGCTCGGCTTCTCGACGCCCTGGGCGCATTCCATCGACGCCGTCGCCTCGCGCGATGCTGTCCTCCGTCTGCTGGCGGCGCTGGGTATCCTCGGCGTGACGGTCAGCCGTCTCGCCCATGACCTCCAGTTGTGGACCACCGGCGAGTTCGGCTTCCTGACGGTGGCCGACGATTTGGTCGGCACCAGTTCGATGATGCCGCAGAAGCGCAACGTCTACATGCTGGAGCACATCAAAGGCATGGCGGCCGCGCCGATGGGGGCGCTGACGGCGGCAGCGATGGCAATGCACGCCACACCGTTCTCGAACTCCATCGCGGTGGGCACCGAGGGCGTCAAACCGGTGTGGGCGGCGGCTTCCGGAATGGCCGACGCGCTGACCCTGGTCCGGCTGATCGTGGCCGGAGCCGAACCGAACCAGGGGGCGATGCGCCTGCGAGCCATCTCCGGACAGACCAATGCCACCGCGCTGGCCGACTGGCTGGTGCGCGAGCGCGGGATGCCGTTCCGTCGCGCCCATCACGAGGTCGGCGGCGTCATCCGCGGCATGATGGTCCAGGGTGTCGTGGACCTTGCGACGGCCGCGCGCGACGCCCATCCCGAATGGTTCCACGGGGAGCGCTCGCCGCACCTGAAGCCAATAGATGTTGTCGCCGCCCAGGAGCATGGCGGTGGTCCAGGTCCAGATTCCACGATTCGGGAGATCGAGCGGGTGCGGGCGTCGCTGCGCACCCGCCGCGCGGCTCTGGTCGCACAGCACCGCCGGTGGCGTGCGGCACGGCAGACCCTGCGATCGGCGGTGGAGAGGGTGCTCGACATCGCGGTCATCGACCGGCCGGGCCAGGGCCATCCGGCCGGGGCGTGACCCAAGCAGCGGGAACATCGACATGCACAGCGCAGCCAAACCCAGCCCAAGAGCGAGAAACGGGAAACGAACGGTTCCCGGCTTGCGTCCCTATCCGGCCACGATCGGCTTGACGGTGGACCGTAGCTTGGAGGTCATTCCGGACGAGGCGTTGCTGGGCTGCCTGCTCACACTGGCAGACCCGGAAGTTGATGGCGATGTGTTGGCGCTACGCCTACTGGCTGCGCACGGTTCCTTGGAGGAGGCGGTCGCGGCGGCTTCAGTGGGGAACTTACCCGGCGGTGTGGCTTCAGACGGCCACGCCGTCGTCCGGTTCCAGGCCGTTGTCGAACTCGCAGCCCGCTTGGTCCGGCCCTCACTGGAGCGCCACCCGGTGTTCGTCGCCCATGACAGCTTGGTGGCTTACAGCCGTCTTCGGGCCGCCTGCTCCACGGTGCAGGCGTTGCGGCTCCTGTTCCTCGACGACCGCCGCCACCTGATTGCCGACGAAATCCATCAAACGGGGACGTTCGGTGACGTCGCGATCTACGTTCGGGAGATCATGGGCCGCGCGTTGCAGATGGAGGCCCACGGGCTGGTCATCGTCCACAGCGGTCCAGATGACGACCCGCCGAACCCGGCGGGGGCCCGGACATCCTGTGCGGACATCCAGCAGGCGGGAAAGTTCCTCGGGGTGGAACTCGTTGAATACCTTCTGGTCGGCAGACGCTCGTATTGCACTCTCATCCAGGAACCAGCCGATGCCCGTGTTGGCCGCCGCCCTTCTCCGGTGGCAAGTGATTCGGGGCCGTCGCCGGACCGTAAACGTTAGTCGGCTGATTCGGAAAAGGCCGACGCGGGTGACCTCACGTTCCCCCCCTTGGTCGGTGTCGCCATCACTTGAAAGGGTTGTCCACCGTGTCCGTCGGCTTCGGCGGCGGGACATGGTCCGGCAGGTCTTTCTCGGCCTCTAGGGACTGTACAACGGCATCGAGCAGGGACTTGAGCTTTCGGGCATGCTCCAGCCCTTGCTTGTCGCGGGTGAGGTCGATTGATCCGTAGACGGCCACACAGTCGGAGCCATTCTCGACCTGGAGGTCTCCGATCTGCGTGGCCCCGGTATCATCGGCGTACGGCTTGATCATCGCATCAACTCCTTCAGAAACTTCAGGACGTTGCTCTCAGAGAAGCCCGGCTCGTCTTTTTTCCGTCCTCGCCCCGGCGCGCGGGGCTCAGGCAGCGACATCGGCGATGCCTTGGCCTCGGCGGAGATACTGGGGAAGACCGCAATGCCGGTGACATCCTCCAACTCAGCAATGGAGATCCGCTGGTACTCGTTCCCCGGCGCGTTGGGCACGAGATAGGCGGCAGCCTCACGGCGGCGTGGGTCGTAGATGGCTTTGAAGACGTGCGTGGGCACCAGGACCCGGCCGCCGATGCGCTGGAGGTTGGAGCCTTGGAAGACGGGACCGGTCACGACATAGACCTCGCCGCGGGTGTTCCCAAGATGCCGCGTCGCACCTTCGATGGCACTCCAGATCCCGCGGTTGCTCTCTCCAACCTGGGGGATCATGTTCGCCAGGGAGAAGCTCTCATGCTGGGCTTTCGCCATCGGCATGTCGCCATTGGGCGCCATGTGCCCGCGGTCGAATCCGGAGCGCTTGTAGTCGGCCAGTTCCGCCCGCTCGTCCCGTGGCAGGGCTGTCTCAGCGTGGAAGGCGCTCGCCTCAGGACGCTCAAGACCTTTGGCGGCCGCGACGCTGTCCCGGGTCAGGTGCTCGACTGCATAAAGCGGGGTGCGCGTCACGCCGGAATGAAGAACGGCGAACGCTGAGTAGCAGAGCTCCCGCGTCTTGGCTGCCAGCTTCGAATTTATCAGGTCCGGCGCCACGGCCCCGGCATAGTGGGCCGGGCATGCCGTTGCCGCGGCATCGGCCGTAGCCGGAAGGGTGAACAGAACGAGCGCCGGAAGCGCGCAGGCAACCGTCCATCGGGCAATGGCATGTGGTCCGCGAGGCATATCTTCTCCATTCCCCGAACAGGCTGAAGCTACGACAGCTTGCGGACGGATGTCACGTGAGCCGAAGATCGAGAGCTACCAGAGGATTCGTCGGCTCTAACAGGACGCGGAAAAAGGTCTGTTGCCTGCCGGCCTGTCGTGATTCTCTACGGTCGTGGAGAATGCAGCCAGCGAGGGGGCGATGCGGGGCTCGGAC
>NZ_JBHSLC010000047.1:0-2764 GCF_042657465.1 Azospirillum himalayense
TGGTTGAAAGAACACATGTCACACTACCCCTCGCCAGGGCTTTCCGGCGCATGTGAGAGTTACCCGTGCAGGCCATGCCCATGAAGGGAAGGTCCTGCGGGTTCTCAGTCGCCGAAAACGGCCGGATGGATTGGAATTGCGCGTCGAATTACCGGACGGCAGCCGTCTGCATGTTCCGGCAACGTGGACCGACATGGACGACGGCAGGGCAAACGGCACGAATACGGTTGCTGCCGCCGGCATCGGGCGACTGAACCATTTTCTGCACCTGCGCGCGCTGGTGGACTCCTTGCTTGGCCGACAGAGCCAGTCGGCATCCGGCAAGGAGAAGCATCATGCAACTGCGCTTGGAGTTCATCGACGAAAAAGGCACGGAACACACGAAGCGATTGCCCGCATGGGAGAAGCTGGAGGAGACGGCCCGTCTAGAGGTGGCGACCCGACTCGCCCATCTCATCGCCCGCATGCTGGTCCGCGCCTCCCGCGGGGACGGTGAGCGATGAGCAAGGAGCGCGAACACCCCAAGATCACCGCCAGCCATCTGTCCCGGCTGGCCGTTGTCTATCTGCGCCAATCGAGCGCTGCCCAGGTCGAACACCACCGTGAATCCACGCGCCGGCAATACGAACTGGCGCATCGCGCGCACGAACTCGGCTGGACACAGGAACGGATCCTGGTCGTCGACGCCGATCTGGGGCTGTCCGGCTCCGGCGCCGTCGCCCGTTCCGGCTTTGCCCAGCTCACCGCCGACGTGGCGCTCGGACGCGTCGGACTGGTGCTGGGTTTGGAAGTCTCCCGCTTGGCACGCAACAACGCCGACTGGCACCGGCTCATCGAACTGGCGGGTCTCACCGACACGCTGATTGCCGATGCCGACGGCATATACCACCCCGCCCTGTTCAACGACCGTCTGTTGCTGGGGCTCAAGGGGGCGATGAGCGAAGCGGAGTTGCACGTGCTGCGCGCCCGCCTGGATGGCGGCCGGCGCAGCAAGGCCGCGCGTGGGGCGTTGCGCCGGGGATTGCCCGTGGGATTCATCTGGGGCGAAGCGGATGGTGAGATCCTGCTCCATCCCGACGAATCCGTCGTCCACGCCATCCGCACGGTCTTTGCCCGTTTCGCCGAGATGGGCTCGGCGCGACGCGTCTGGAAGTGGTTCTGCGATCAGGGGCTCCGATTCCCCCGTCGCCAGGGGGAGCAGGGCGACATCCGCTGGAGCCCGCCCGAATACAGCGCCATCTACGGCGTCCTGAGATCTCCGGTTTATGCAGGGGCCTATGTTTATGGCAGGACCCGTCAGGAGACGGTCCTCAATGAGACGGGAGTCTGCCGCAAACGCGTGAAGCACTTGGCGCGCGAGCAGTGGCCGGTTCTCATTCCGGATCACCATGAGGGCTACATCGACTGGCGGAGCTGGGAAGCCAACCAGCAACGCATGGAACAGAACATGCCAGCCGGGGCGTGCGCCAAGAGGGCGGACAAGGCCGGTGCCGCCAGGGAGGGACAGGCCCTTCTCCAGGGGCTTGCTCTGTGCGGCCATTGCGGACGGCGGTTGCGCGTGCGCTACAACGGGCGCCGCAGCGTGCCCAACTATCATTGTGTCGGTAAGCTGGTCATGGAAGGTCGCGAAGCGTATTGCCTGTCGGTTGGAGGCTTGCGGCTCGACGACATGGTGGCGCGAACCTTTCTGGCGGCGCTGGAACCAGCCCTCCTCACCGCCACGATCGCCGCGGCTGAACGCCTCGAGAGCGACCATGAGGCCGTCCTCCGGCAAGGACGGCTCGATGTGGAACGCGCCGCCTTCGCCGTGAACCGGGCGGAGCGGCGGTATCGCGCCGTGGATCCGGACAATCGCCTGGTGGCCCGTTCTCTGGAGCGCGAATGGGAGGAAAGCCTCGCAGCCCTCGAAGCGGCCCGCATCGAGCAGACACGCCGGGAGCGGGAGCGCCCACGCCTTCTGACCCCGGACGAGCGCGCCCGTCTTCTGACGCTCGGCCCGGATCTGGCGACCGTATGGCAGGCTCCGACCACCACACGGCGCGACCAGAAGGAATTGCTGCGTACACTCATTGAGGACATCACCGTGACGGTGGACCGGGATCGCAAAGAAGCTCGCCTGGATTTGCGCTGGAAAGGTGGCGAACTCAGCCATCTCGAGCTGGCCTTGCCACGCACGCGCTCCGCACCGGTCCAGACGGACGAGGAAACGGTGGCTCTGGTGCGACGGCTGGCCAAGCATCACTCCGATGATGCCATTGCCAGCATCCTCACGCTCCAGGGACGCAAAACGGCACGCGGGCACCGTTTCGACGCGATACGGGTCAATGGCTTGCGACGGCGCCAGAAGATCCCGGGCGCTCCGCGCACACCACGCGCCGCCACCGTGGACGATGCCGTCTCCATCCGGCAGGCGGCGGATGTGCTCGGGGTGGCCCCCACCACATTGCTGCGCCATCTCCATGACGGCCTGATCGAGGCCGAGCAGATCACCCCGAACGCCCCTTGGCGCATCCATCTGAACGCCGACCTCAAGGCGCGTTTCTTTCTCGAACCGCCGAACGGTTATGTGCCCATGTTCACAGCCATGACCAGCCTCGGGATCCCGCGCCAAGCCATGGTGCAGAAGATCAAGGCCGGTGGACTGGATGCTGTCTTCGTAACCGCAGGGCGCCAGAAAGGCATATATATCAGAGTGATAGACACGCACCTCGATCTCTTCGAACAACCAGGATGCGCAACGGGGGCAGTATGAAGCGCGATTTAA
>NZ_JBHSLC010000048.1:0-3570 GCF_042657465.1 Azospirillum himalayense
CCAGGAAGCCGGTCGTCGGCTTCATCGCCGGGCGCACCGCGCCTCCGGGCCGCCGCATGGGCCACGCCGGCGCGGTGATCTCCGGCGGCAACGACACCGCGGACTTCAAGATCGAGTTCATGAAGTCCGTCGGCATCGCCGTCGCCGACAGCCCCGCGAGCCTGGGTTCCACCATGCTCAAGGTCTTCAAGGGCTGATAAAGCGGGGGCGGGACCCCATATTCCCGCCCACTGCCGAAGGACCGGCGGCCCCGTGTCTCCTCCCGGAGATGCGGGGCCGCCCGGAGCCCCGCGACAAGCAAAAAAACTCTCTGAGGGAACCGGGCAAACGCCCGAGGCAAACATATGTCCGCTAATCTGGAGAAGACCTCGTTCCTGTTCGGCTCGAACGCCGAATATGTCGCGGAGTTGTACGCGCGCTTCCTGAAGGACCCCTCCTCGGTGGATTCGAGCTGGAACGGCTTCTTCAGGGAGCTGGACGACGACTCCCGCGCCGTCCTGAACGAGCTGAACGGCCCGTCCTGGAGCCTGGAGGAGGGCACGCTCGCCAACGGCGCGCTCGACCCCATCGCCGCCTCGCTGGAAAGCATCGGTGCCCCGGCCGCGACCAACGGCAACGCCGGCCTCGTCGCCCATGCCCAGCAGGTCTATGGCGGCATCAGCCACCAGCAGCTGCGCGCCGCGACGCTCGACAGCATCCGCGCGCTGATGCTCATCCGCGTCTACCGCGTGCGCGGCCACATGAACGCGCATTTCGACCCGCTGGGTCTCGAGAAGCGCGAGCCGCACCCGGAACTCGATCCGGCGACCTACGGCTTCGGCCCGGGCGACATGGACCGCCCGATCTTCCTGAACTACTCGCTGGGCCTGGAGACGGCGTCGCTGCGCCAGATCCTGGAGATCCTGCAGAAGACCTACTGCGGGAACATCGGCGTCGAGTTCATGCACATCCAGGACCCGGAAGAGAAGGCCTGGATCCAGGAGCGCATCGAGGGCGGGCGCAACCACACCGACTTCACGGTGAACGGCAAGCGCGCTATCTACGAGCGCCTGATCGCCGCCGAGGGCTTCGAGAAGTTCCTGCAGCTCAAGTACACGGGCACCAAGCGCTTCGGCCTTGAGGGCGGCGAGTCGATGATCCCCGCGCTGGAGCAGATCCTGAAGCGCGGCGGCCAGCTCGGCCTCAAGGAGGTCGTCGTCGGCATGGCCCACCGCGGCCGGCTGAACATGCTGACCAACTTCATGGGCAAGCCCTTCGCCGCGGTCTTCTCGGAGTTCCAGGGCAACCCGTCCAGCCCGCAGGACGTGCAGGGCTCGGGCGACGTGAAGTACCACCTGGGCACCTCGTCGGACCGCGACTTCAACGGCAACATCGTCCACCTGTCGCTGACCGCCAACCCGTCCCACCTGGAATGGGTCAACCCGGTCGTGCTGGGCAAGGTGCGCGCCAAGCAGGCGCAGCGCAACGACCTGGAGCGCGAGCAGGTCATGGGCGTGCTGATCCACGGCGACGCCGCCTTCGCCGGCCAGGGCATCGTGGCCGAGACGCTGGGCCTGTCGGAGCTGCGCGGCTACCGCACTGGCGGCACCGTGCACTTCATCATCAACAACCAGATCGGCTTCACCACGAATCCGACCTATTCGCGGTCCGGCGTCTACTGCTCGGACATGGCGAAGATGGTCCAGGCGCCGATCTTCCACGTCAACGGCGACGACCCCGAGTCCGTCGTCCACATCAGCCGCATCGCCGCCGAGTTCCGCCAGAAGTTCAAGCGGGACGTGGTGATCGACATGGTCTGCTACCGCCGCCACGGCCACAACGAGGGCGACGAGCCGGGCTTCACCCAGCCGCTGATGTACAAGAAGATCCGCGCCCACGGCACCACGCGGGAGCTGTACGGCAAGCAGCTCGTCGAGGAGAACGTCCTCACCCAGGCCGAGTCCGATCAGATGATCCAGGACTTCATGAAGAAGCTGGAGGGTGAGTTCGAGGCCGCCAACTCCTTCAAGCCGAACAAGGCCGACTGGCTGGAAGGCAAGTGGTCGGGCCTGGAGGCCGCGAAGACCGACGACGAGCGCAAGGGCAACACCGGCGTGGCGATCGACGTGCTGCGCGAGGTCGGCAACAAGCTCTGCGAGTACCCCAAGGACTTCGCGATCAACTCGAAGATCGCCCGCCAGCTCGAGGCCAAGAAGAAGTCGCTGGAGACCGGCGAGGGCATCGACTGGGCGACCGCGGAAGCGCTCGCCTACGGCACGCTGCTGGTCGAGGGCAACGGCGTCCGCCTGTCCGGCCAGGACTCGGGCCGCGGCACCTTCTCGCACCGCCACGCGGTGATGTACGACCAGAACAACGAGAACAAGTACATCCCGCTGAACCACCTGCGCCCCGACCAGGGCCCGTTCGAGGTGCATGACAGCCCGCTGTCCGAGGCCGCCGTGGTCGGCTTCGAATACGGCTATTCGCTGGCCGAGCCGCACAGCCTGACCCTGTGGGAGGCGCAGTTCGGCGACTTCGCCAACACCGCCCAGACCATCATCGACCAGTTCCTCTCGTCGGGCGAATCGAAGTGGCTGCGCATGTCCGGCCTCGTGCTGCTGCTGCCGCACGGCTACGAGGGCCAGGGTCCGGAGCACTCCTCGGCCCGTCCGGAGCGCTTCCTCCAGATGTCCGCCGAGGACAACTGGCAGATCTGCAACCTGACGACCCCGGCGAACCTGTTCCACGCCTTCCGCCGCCAGATGCGCCGGCCCTTCCGCAAGCCGCTGGTGCTGTTCACGCCGAAGTCGCTGCTGCGCCACAAGCTGTGCGTCTCCAGCCTGTCGGAGCTGGCCGAGGGCACGAACTTCCGCCGCGTGCTCGGCGAGACGGCGACCGACCTGCTGCCGAACGAGAAGATCCGCCGCATCGTGGTCTGCACCGGCAAGGTCTATTACGACCTGCTGCAGGAGCGCACCGCGCGCGGCATCAAGGACGTGGCGCTCGTCCGGCTGGAGCAGCTCTACCCGTTCCCCCGCTCCGCCCTGACCGAGGAGTTCGCCCGCTATCCGAACGCCGAGGTCGTGTGGTGCCAGGAGGAGCCGGAGAACCAGGGCTACTGGGCCTTCGTCGACCGCCGTCTGGAAGGCGCCCTCACCTCGATCGAGCACAAGGCCGCGCGCCCCAGCTACGCCGGCCGTCCGGCCGCCGCGTCGCCGGCCACCGGCCTGCTCAAGCGTCACAACCAGGAGCAGGCGAAGCTTCTGGAAGACGCGCTCGTCATCCGCTGACTCGACGCCCAGGCGTAGAACAAGAAAGTACGAGAGGAACTTATGGCTACCGAAATCAAGGTCCCCACCCTGGGCGAGTCCGTCTCCGAGGCGACCGTTGCCCGCTGGCTGAAGAAGGTCGGCGACGCGGTCGCCGCCGACGAGGCTCTGGTCGAGCTGGAGACCGACAAGGTCACGCTTGAGGTGAACGCCCCGTCCGCCGGCACGCTGGCGGAGATCGTCGCCGCCGACGGCGCCAACGTCGGCGTCGGCGCCCTTCTGGGCGTCCTCGGCGAGGCCGGCGCCGCCATGGCCGCGGAGG
>NZ_JBHSLC010000049.1:0-163022 GCF_042657465.1 Azospirillum himalayense
GGAGGAAGCAACGGTTCAATCAGCGCCCATAGGGCGTCGGAAACGAGAGGTGCAGCCATGCCCCTCCTAACAGCCCAAAGCCCGTTTTGTTAGGCACTTTCAGCAGACGTGAGACCGGGCTGGCGCCCGCCCATCAGCTGCTGCCGCGGCGGGTCAGCGTCAGTTCGACGGCGCAGGTCGGTTGCAAAGGCATCTCGCCGCGCATCCGCTGCAGGATCATCGATCCGGCCTGGCGGCCGAGGTCGCGGCTGTCGATCCCGATGGTGGTCAGGCCGGGCGGCAGCTCTTCGGCGACGTCGTTGTGGCCGAAGCCGAGAATGGCGATGTCATCGGGCAGGCGCATGCCCAGCCGGCGTGCCTCCAGCAGCGCGCCGGTCGCCAGCAGGTCGTTGGCGCAGAACACCGCCTCGACCGCCGCGTTGCACGACAGAAGGTCGCCGAGCGCGCGGCGGCCATCGACCATGCTGCTGACCCCGTCGACCGACAGTTCGGCGACGATGTCGAGCCCGGCGGCGCGGGCGCCCTCACGGAAGCCGGTGAGGCGAAGGGCGCCGCGGCCGCTGCGGCGGCCGATGAACCCGACGCGTCGGTAGCCGCGCTCGGCGAAATGCTCGGCCGCCAAGCGGCCGCTGTCGATGTTCGAGAAGCCGACCAGCATGTCGATCGGGTCACGGGGATAGGCCCAGGTTTCCATGATCGGGATTCCCAGCGCCCGCAGAGCCCGCCTGTTCTCCTCGATCTCGATGACGCCGGTGAACATCACCGCCGCCGGACGCATCTCGCGCAGCGACTGGATCATCGTCGTCTCCTTGGCGTAGGAGTAGGAGGTCTGCCCGATCATCAACTGGTAGCCCTGCGGCTCCAGGACCTCGCCGCAGCCCTGCACGGCGAGGCAGAACTGCTGGCTCTGAAGATTCGAGACGAAGGCGGCGACGATGTTCGACTGGCCGGACCTCAGCGCGCGGGCATGGGGGTTGGTGGCGTAGCCGGTGCGCTCCACGATCTCCAGGATCTTGCGGCGCTTGGCCTCGGCCACCTTTTCCGGATGGCGCAGGGCGCGCGAGACGGTGATCGGCGAGACCCCGGCAAGCCGGGCGATCTCGACGATGCGCGGCGGAGCCGCCCCCTCGCGGGACACCCCTTCGACCGGCTCCCCGTCGCTTGAAGGAAGCGGTTCCGCTGCCCGCAGGCGGAGGACGTCGTCGATGGTCGGCGGCCGCTTTGCCGCACCGGTGTCACTCATGCCGCCCGTCTCCCGTCTGTTGGTCCGCGGTTGTCAATCCGCGGTCAGGCCGCGCGCGCCAGGATTCCCGCCTCCTCGACCGGACGCGCCACCTGGATCAGGCAGTCGCCGGCCTCGCTGTCGCTGTGCAGGCGCCGCGAGATGACGATGCCCGCCTCCTGGAAGCGCAGTTCCTCCTCCGGCTGGTCGAGGCGCGTCAGGTCGTGGAACCAGCCGGCGAGGTCGCCGGCGGCGACCCGCGCCCCGATGTCGACCGCCGGCTCGAACCAGCCGCGCCGCAGCGCGTAGATGGCCTGCCGGTGGCTGTCAAGCTGAAGCAGTTGCATAGGCAATTGCTTGGGGGCCGGAGCCGGCCCGGAAACCGAGAGGACCGGCGCATCGGTCAAGCCGACGGCGATCAGCAGGTTGTCGATCGCGCGGGCGGTGTAGGCCATGGTCTCCGGCGTCACCGTGCCGCCGCCGCCGAACTCGCCGCTGATGCCGATGATCCCGGCCCGCGCCGCCGCCGCCATCGAGGTCGGCGCCGTCGCGCCGTTCTCCGCCACGAAGCCGTAGGGCATACCCAGCGCCTGCATCAGCTCCAGGGCGCGGCCCAGCCGGTCGGGCGTGCCCTGCCGCTCGATCAGGGCGCAAGGCAGGTGGGCCATCGAGGTGCCGCCGGAATGGAGGTCGAACACCACGTCGTGGCGCGGAAACAGCTCGTGTTCGAGGAAATGGGCCAGCCGGAAGGTCGGAGATCCGGCCGGGTCGCCGGGAAAGGCGCGGTTGAGGTTGCCCTCGTCCAGCGGCGAGCGGCGCCGCGCCGCCATCACGGCCGGCGCGTTGGTGGCCGGCAGGATCGTCACCTCGCCGCGGATGCGCGCGGGGTCGAGACGGCGGAACAGGCGGCCCAGCAGCAATTCGCCTTCGTACTCGTCGCCATGGTTGCCCGCCATCAGCAGCACGCGCGGACCAGCCCCGTTGCGCACGCGGCAGACCGGGACCTTCACCTGATAGTAGGGGGAGCGGTCCACCGAGAACGGGATGCTGAGGAAATCCAGCGACTTGCCGTCGGCGGCGAAATCGAGCGCGTGGTAGAGGCCAGTGTGCATTCCAAAAACCTTGTGGCCAAAAACCTTGTGGCGGAGGGGCGCCTCAACAGCGTTTGCCAAGGCAGCGGCTGCCCGGCGCCCCCTCCGGTTCGCCTAAGAGGCCCTTCAGAGGGCGGCCAGCGCCGTCATCTCGACGCGCAGGTCCGGGTCGGCCAGCCGCGCCTCGGTGCAGGCGCGGGCCGGCGGGTTGGCGGGGTCGATCCAGGCGTCGTAGACCTCGTTCATGGCGTCGAAGTCGGTGATGTGCGGCAGGAAGACGTTGACGGCGACCAGCTTGGACTTGTCGGTGCCGGCTTCCTCCAGCAGGGCGTCGATTTTCGCCAGCACGTCCCGGGTCTGCTCCCCGATCGAACCCTTGCGGTTGTTGGCGACCTGGCCCGCGATGTGGACCATGCCCTGGCAGACGACGGCCTGGCTCATGCGCGAACCGACCTGGAACCTCGTGATCATCGAATGAAACCTCTCTTGCGATGCCGAACGGCGGATTACATCTGCGGAAGCGTCTGCTTTTCCTTGAACCACTTCATCTGAAGGGCGCTCAGCTTGCCGTTCAGGCGGTTGTAGAACAGGAAGGTGTTGATCCAGTTGACCATGTCCTGTTCGCCGTGGCGGACGACCACATGGGCCGGCGACTGGCGGATCAGGAACTTCAGCTCGACATCCTTGCCGGGATTGTCTTCCGTGACCTTCAGCGCGATGGCGCTGTTCTCGGCGAAGGTCTCGACCTGGCCGGCCAGATAGGCGGCGATGGCGCCGGGGGTGTCCTCGAAGCGGACCAGCTTGGCGCCGGGGGCGTTGTCGGTCAGCCAGATGTCGAGCGTCGAGCCCTTGGCGACGCCGATGCTGTGGCCCTTCAGCTCGGCCGGGTCGGTGGCGGTGGCCATCGCCTTCAGCCCGTAGACGCCGAGATTGACCGCGGCGTAGGGCTGGGAGAAGGTCACCTGCTGGGCGCGCTCCGGCGTCGCGCCGGCGGCGGCGATCAGCACATCCACCTTGTTGGCGAGCAGACTGGGGATGCGGTTGGCGCCGGTCACCTGGACCAGATCCAGCTTCACGCCCATGTCGGCGGCCATCAGCTTGGCAAGGTCGATGTCGAGGCCGGCGGCCTCGCCCTTGGCGTCCTTGAAGCCCCAGGGGGCGGCGTCCATCAGCACGCCGACGCGCAGCTTGCCGGCCGACAGCACGCTCTGCAGGGCATCCGCCTTCGCGGCGGACGGCAGGGCGGCGGAGGACAGGGCGACGGTGGCGCAGACCGCCACGGCGGCGGCAAGGGTCCGGAAGAGTCTCACGACATTGCTCCTCTGTTCTGGTCGTTGTCCGGTTTTCGAAAGGAACCGGTGGTCGGTTCGGCGCGCTTCAGCGCGCGGAGGCGATGAAGCTCCGCAGTTCGGGGGTGCGCGGGTTGGCGAAGAGGTCCGCCGGCGGCCCCTCCTCCCAGACGCGGCCCTGGTGCATGAAGACGATCTTGGAGGCGACGTTGCGGGCGAAGCCCATCTCGTGGGTGACCAGGACCATCGTCATGCCCTGCCGCGCCATGTCCTCCATCACCTTCAGCACCTCGCCGACCAGCTCCGGGTCGAGGGCCGAGGTCACCTCGTCGAACAGCATCAGGTGCGGCCCCATGGCGAGGCAGCGGGCGATGGCGACGCGCTGCTGCTGCCCGCCCGAGAGCTGGGCCGGATAGGCGTCGATCTTGTCGGCCAGCCCGACGCGGGTCAGCACGTCGAGCGCCAGAGCCCGGCCCTCCGCCTTGGCGATCCGCTTGTTGAGGATCGGGGCCAGCGTGATGTTGCGCTCCACCGTCAGGTGCGGGAACAGGTTGAAGGCCTGGAAGACGATGCCGACGCGCTGGCGGAAGCCGCGCAGGTTCGGCATGTCGGTGCGCACCGACTGGCCCTCCACCGTGATCTCGCCGCCGTCGATGCGCTCCAGCGCGTTGATGCAGCGCAGCAGGGTCGACTTGCCGGAGCCCGACTTGCCGATGATGGTGACGATCTCGCCCTCGTCGATGCTGAGCGAAACCCCCTTGAGCACCTCGATGGAACCGTAGCTCTTGGTAACGTTCTTGATGTCAACGAGCGCCATTGAGACGGGCCTCCAGGGAACGCGCCCACAGGGTGAGCGGCAGGCAGGCGGCGAAGTAGATCGCCGCGACGATCGAGTAGACCAGCAGGGGCTGGAAGGTGGCGGCGCTGACCAGCTGGCCGGCACGGGCGAGTTCGACGAAGCCGACGATGGAGGCCAGCGAGGTGCCCTTGATCAGCTGGACGAGGAAGCCGACGGTCGGCGGCAGCGCCATGCGGAAGGCCTGCGGGGCGATGACGTAGCGGAACTGGTGCCAGGTCGACAGGCCGAGGCAGGCGGCGGCCTCCCATTGCTCATGCTTCACCGCCTCGATGCCGCCGCGCCAGATCTCGCCGAGGAAGGAGGCTGTGTAGACGGTCATGGCGATGCCGACGGCGACCAGCGGCGGCATCTCCACCCCGAGGAAGACCGGCATGCCGAAGTAGAAGAACATCAGCAGGCCGAGCAGCGGGACGCCCTGGACGAGCTGGAGGAAGGCGGTGGCGGTCCAGCGCAGCGCGCGGCGGGCGCTGGTCCGCATCAGGGCGAGCCCCAGCGCCAGCGGAGCGCCGAAGGCGAGCGCGATGAGGACGAGGACGCCCGTCCATTGCAGCGCGCTGAGCAGCGACAGGAAGTCGGCGAGGGAAAAGGAACGCATGGCCGGTGTCTCCGTCAGCGCCGCACCGGCCAGCGGAAGGCGAGGCGCCCCACCGCGGCGAACAGCAGTTTGAAGGTCATCACCAGGGCGAAGTAGATGCCGCAGATCACGGCATAGACCTCGAAGCTGCGGTAGGTGCGCGTCTCGATGAAGCCGCCGGTGTGGAACAGCTCCTCCGCCGAGATCTGCGAGGCCAGCGATGTGCCGAGCAGCAGCAGGACGAACTGGCTGGTGAAGGCGGGATAGACGCTGCGCAGGGCGGGCGGCAGCACGATGTGGCGGAACACCTGCCAGCGGGTGAGCCCCAGGCACTGGCCGGCCTCGACCTGGCTGCCGGGAATGGCGTCGAGCCCGGCGCGGACGATCTCGGTGCAGTAGGCGCCGAAATAGAGGCCGAGCGCGATCGCCGCCGCCTCGAAGGCTCCCATCCGCAGCCCGAAGCCCGGCAGCACGAAGAAGACCACGAACAGCTGGATCAGCGAGGGCGTGTTGCGGATCAGCTCGACATAGCCGCGGATCGCCCAGCGCACCGGGCGCGGCCCGCTGCGCACCGCCGCCGCCCCGGCGACGCCGATGGCGGTGCCGATCAGCGCGGCGACCAGGGTCAGCAGCAGCGTGTGCAGCGTGCCGTCGATCAGCTGGTCCTGGTAGCGCAGGAGCTGCTGGAAATTCAATGTCTGCATGGCGTGTCGGACCGCCTTGGATCAGCCGAAGAAGGTGCGGTAGGCGCTGCGGACCCGCCCGTCGGCGCCGAGGCCGAACAGCACCCGCCAGCGGTCGATGCAGGTGCAGGGGTGCGAGATCCCGAATTCGACGATGTCGCCAACCGCGAGATCATGGCCGGCGAGATCATGGCGGGCCGGCACGGCGACGAAGGCGTGCTGGTCGTTCAGCCGGGTCACCCGCAAGCCCTCCGCGGAGAGCGCGGTGCCGTCGCGGTGGACCCGCAGGGGGCGGGGCAGTCCCTGGTCGAAGGAGGCGTCGCGCATGCCGAAGCCGCAGATGGCCAGTTCAGGCTCCGGCCGGGTCAGAACCTCCGCCCACAGGCGCAGGGCCGGGCGGAAATCGGCCGCCGTGGCGCCGCCGCAGGCGAACCCTTGCCGGGCGTCGAGCGCGCCGAGCGCGCGTTCGTAGACGCCGTGGTCGTGGAAGAAGATGGCGCCGCTGCGCAGCACCAGCGTGGCGTTGCCGTCCGTCGCGGCGACCGGCGCCAGACCGGTCACCACCATGTCGAAGAAGGCGGAACCGCCGGCGGTGAGCAGCAGCGGCCGCTCCGGGGCCAGCGCGCGCACCAGCGCGAAGGCCTCCTTCGTGCGCCGCATCAGGGCGGCGATGTTGGCGGCGGTCTCGGCCGGATCGGCGGTGGCGACCGCCCCTTCGTAGGTGGCGACGCCGTCGAGGACGAGCAGGCCGGGATGCCGGACGACCGCGGCGAGGATCGCGTCCACCGCCGCCCGGTCGCGGGCGCCGGCGCGGCCGGCGCCGACCTCGACCAGGACGGGCAGCCGCCGCCCGGCGGCGCGCGCCGCGGCGGCGAGCGTCTCGACCGCGGCGGGGGAATCGGCGAAGGCGCGCAGGTCGGCGTCGGGGTGGGCGGCGAGCAGCGCGCCCAGCCGCTCGCCGCTGGCCCGGCCACCGATCTCGTTGGCGAGGATCAGCCGGGTCACGCCGGCGCGCAGCAGAACGGCCGCCTGCTGCAGGTTGGCGACTGTGGCGCCCCAGGCACCGGCCTCCACCAGGGCGGAGGCGATCTGCGGGGCCATCGGCGTCTTGGCGTGCGGGGCCAGCGCCACGCCGTGGCGGCGCGCGTAGGCGAAGATCAGGTCGCGGTTGGCGGCGAAGGCGTCCTCGTCGAGCGTCAGCACCGGGAGCGCCATGTCGCCGGCGGCCGGCCGCCAGCCCCGGGCGCCGACATCGCGCAGCCGCAGCGGCGCTGCCCCAGGCGGCACCCCCCGGATGCTGTCGTCTAAACTGCTGTCGAGCAGGGCATCGAGAAACAGGCTCATGGGGGCAATCCTGACCGGCCAGATGAGGGCAAGGCGATGAACATGATCGCTAATGACAACGTTATCATATCGCCGGTCCGTTTGGATGACAACGTTGTCATGACGTTTCGGTGAAATTTTATTTTCCTGCGATCGCTTTCCGATGATGCCACGCGGATCGACCCGATCGTCGGCCCGGTCGGCTGATGCCGGCTTGGCGTTCCTTGAACGCGCGCCCTTATCCACGCTGGGCGGAAGCCGGCGAAGCCGGTCCGCCCCGGCCGGAACGGGATGATCCTTTCGTGAAACTCCGGCCGTGCGTCACACGCCTGTCATCGAGTTCGGTTAGGTTGCCCACCCGGCGCAAAGCCGTTCCGCAGGCTGAAGGGGCAGACCGGTGCTCGACACGTCTCTCTCCATCAGCATTCGCCCCTCCACAGAGGCGGATGTGGCGGCGATGCTGGAGATCTACAGCTACCACATCCAGCACGGCCTCGGTCCCTTCGACATCGAGCCGCTGCACCCCGAGGAGCTGAAGCGCCGCCGCAAGGCCATGCTGAAGCGGCGCCTGCCGCATCTCGTGGCCGAGATCGGCGGCGTGGTCGTCGGCTACACCTACGCCGCTCCCTTCCGCAAACGTCCCGCCTATCGCTACACGGTCGAGCACTCGATCTACGTCCACAAGGACCGCCAGGGTCTCGGCATCGGCCGGCGCCTGCTGCCGGCGTTGATCGAGGCCTGCACGGCCGCCGACTGCCGCCAGATGGTGGCCGTGGTGGACAGCGCCAACACGCCGTCGCTGCGGCTGCACGACGCGTTCGGGTTCGTCCGGGCCGGCGTTCTGCGGTCGGTGGGCTTCAAGTTCGGACGCTGGACCGACAGCGTCTTCCTGCAGCGCAGCCTGGGCAAAGCCGACGCGGAGCTGCCGGACGACGTTCGCGGCGGCATCGTCCAGGCCGGCGATTGACGCCTTCCCCTTTCACGCCCCCCTTTGGAGGTCCGGCATGGACTTTTTCCGACGCTTCTCCTTCCTGGTCTGCGCCCCGGCCTTCGACCCCGACGAATTGGAAGGCGTGCGCGTGCAGCAGATCGTCGCGGAGGTCGAGCGGCTGGGCTTCGAGGTGGTGCGGACGCGTCGGGTGGAGGACGCCGAACTGGCGATCCGCACCGACGCCGCGATCGGCTGCATGATCGTCGACTGGGGCAAGCGCGGGCTGGAGGGCAAGCCGGCATCGCTGATCGCCCTGGCGCGCAAGCGCGGCCTGGAGATGCCGATCATCCTGCTGGTGCGCCGGCAGCGGCTGGAGAACATTCCGGTGGACGTGCTGAACCAGGTGGACGGCTACGTCTTCCTGGCCGAGGAGACGCCGGAGTTCATCGCCAAGAATCTGGTGAGCCGTCTCAAGCAGTATGCCGAGACTCTGAAAACGCCCTTCTTCGGCGAACTGGTCGATTACGCCGAGGAAGGCAACCAGCTGTGGACCTGCCCCGGCCACAACGGCGGCATCTTCTACAGCCGCAGCCCGATCGGCCGGATCTTCGTCGAGCATCTGGGCGAGGCGGTGTTCCGCGACGACATCGACAATTCGGTGCTGGAGATGGGCGACCTGCTGGTCCACGAGGGGCCGGCGCTGAAGGCGCAGAAGGAGGCGGCGAAGATCTTCGGCGCCGAACGCACCTACTTCGTGTTGAACGGCACCTCGGCGTCGAACAAGATCGTGCTGTCGGCGCTGGTCGCCGAGGACGACCTCGTGCTGTTCGACCGCAACAACCACAAGGCGGCGCACCACGGCGGCCTGTTCCTCGGCGGCGGGATCCCGGTGTTTCTGGAAACCGACCGCAACGCCTATGGCCTGATCGGTCCCATCGACCACGAGGCGCTGGACGAGGAGCGCATCCGCGAGAAGATCCGCGGCAACCCGCTGGTCAAGGACCCCGACGCCTGGAAGCGTGAGCGGCCGTTCCGCGCCGCGGTGATCCAGCAGTGCAGCTACGACGGCACCATCTACAACGCCGAGACGATCCTGGCGAAGATCGGTCACCTCTGCGACTATATTCTCTTCGACGAGGCGTGGGCGGGCTTCCTGAAGTTCCACCCGCTGTTCAAGGGCCGCTTCGCCATGGGGCTGGACGGGCTGCACGACGGCCATCCGGGCATCATCGCCACCCAGTCCACCCACAAGCAGCTGGCCAGCTTCTCGCAGGCCTCGCAGATCCACGTCAAGGACAGCCACATCCGCGGCCAGCGCCGCCGGGTGGAGCACCGCCGCTTCAACGAGACCTTCCTGCTGCACGCCTCGACCTCGCCCTTCTACCCGCTGTTCGCGTCGCTGGACGTCGGCGCGCAGATGATGAAAGGCCGCTCGGGCGAGGTGCTGTGGGACGACACGATCCGGCTGGGCGTGGAACTGCGCAAGAAGATCCGCGCCATCCGCCGCGAGTTCGAGGAGCGCGAGAGCGACCCGGCGCGCCGCTGGTTCTTCGACCCCTTCGTGCCCGACCGCGTCGCGTTCGACGGCGCGGAGACCGCGTGGGAAGAGGTGCCGACCGACGCGCTGGCCTCCGACGTGCGTCACTGGGAGTTCAAACCGGGCGCGGACTGGCACGGTTTCCGCCATGTCGCGGCCGGCTACGCGATGACCGACCCGAACAAGCTGACGCTGCTGACGCCCGGCTTCGACCGGCGGACGGGGGCCTACGAGGAGCACGGCATCCCCGCTCCCGTGTTGGCGCAGTACCTGCGCGAGAACCGCATCGTGCCGGAGAAGAACGACCTGAACTCCATCCTCTTCCTGCTGACGCCGGGCGTGGAATCGAGCAAGGCCGGAACGCTGCTGAGCGCGCTGGTGGCCTTCAAGCGGCTGCACGACGACAACGCCTTGCTGGAGGACGTCATCCCCGAGTTCGTCGCCCGGCGGCCCGCCCGCTACGCCGGCCGCCGGCTGCGCGACCTGTGCGCGGAGATGCACGGCTTCTACCGCGGGCGCCGCACCAACGAGCTGCAGCGCCGCATGTTCCGACCCGACCATCTGCCGGAGATGGTCATGCCGCCGCGCGAGGCGGTGCGTCGGCTGGTGCGCAACGACGTCGATTACCTGCCCATCGACCAAATCGCCGGGCGGATCGCCACCACGCTCTTCGTCGTCTATCCGCCGGGCATCGCCACCATCGTGCCGGGGGAGCGCCTGGATGAACGCGCCCGGCCGATGATCGAGTATCTGCAGGTCTTCCAAGAGGGCGCGAACCGCTTCCCGGGCTTCGACAACGAGATCCAGGGCCTCTACCGTGAAACCGAATTGGACGGTTCGGTGCGCTTCTACACCTACGTGACGCGGGAGGATGGCGTAAGTGCCCGCTGGTAGAGGCGCTCCTTCGCCACCGGGTCAGCGTTGTTCGTCCGGCCATGGCGCTCGCGGTTGCGTCGATCCTGCCGGTCCTGCTTCTGCTCCCCGTCCGTTTCGCCAATTTGCGCAGCAATCCTGTTCAAAAAAACAACATCGCTACTCATGGTCGCCGACTGGCGGCATGGAAACCACCATATCGACCCAAATGCTCCCGCCCGTGGTCATGTGGTCGTGCATGTGCCGGCGCGCGGCCTCGCCATCCCCTTCCAGGATCGCTTTCACGAAAAGGTCGTGCTCCGTGTAGGATTTCAAAGGGCGCGCGGTGTGCTGGAACGGATACTGGCGGTAGATGCGCAAGCGACTGCGAATGAGCTTCGCCTGATGCTCCAGATGCTCGTTCCGGCTTCCGGCGTAGATCAACTCGTGCAGTTCGCGATTGAGATTGTCGTAGGCCTCGATGTCGCTGGCCTCGGCGGCGGCGCGGCTCGCCTCGTGCACCTCCAGAAGACGCTTGCGCCCGGCGATTCCCATGCGGCGGGCGGCAAGACTGGCGGCCAGGGATTCCAGTTCGACCAGAACCTCCATCATGCCGACGAGCTGCTTGGCGGACATCCGCAAGACGGAGGCGCCGGCTCCCGGCTTTATCGTGACCAGACCGCTCGAGCCAAGCTGGGACAGCACCTCGCGCACCGGCGTCCGTGACACGCCGAACCGTTCGGCCAAGGCTCGTTCGTCCAGGCGCTCGCCGGGCGCGATGATCCCGCCCAGAATTTCCTGTTCGAGCACCTGCCGCATTTCCGTTACGCGGCTTGGCTTTTCCGCCTGCATGGCATGATCCGTTGGCAAATCGGGATTGGTCAACCGTATCGCGTCCGCTGGGCGGCGTCAATGCGATGGTATGCCAAAACTTGGTTTTGGTCGACCGAGCAGCCGCAGCCAGTGGAGGAATCAGGCCGTCGCAGAGCGCAGCGCCCCCTCACCCGGCGGACATTTTCAGCGCTCTTAAACGTGTAAAGGCACGACCAGAAACCGATGCCACCGATTGCGGGGGGCCACAAACCATGAGCGTGCCAAACTTTCGTTGTTGCATTCCATTATCACTCTCTGGTATGCATTAACTCACTCATGGTTCTTTAGAAAAACAAAGGCGGTATCCATACGGCCGCGCCGTCGCCAATGACGGCACCTGGGAGGAAACGATGAACGGGACGCCACGGGGGCAATCGGACGGGCCGGCGACAGCCCCCCAACTGACCATGAACGACGCGGTGGGCACCATCCGGCTCAACCGCCCGCTCCAGCACAATCGGATCGACGCGGCGGACATCGCCATTCTGGAGGAACAAATCGCGGCGGCCGAAGCGAACCCGTCCGTTCGCGTGCTGGTGCTGGCCGCGACGGGGCCGAGCTTCTCGTCCGGCTACGACCTGAGCGCGGCCCAGTCGTCCCAGCGCGGCGAGGCGGACGGCCAGGATGGGGAGAACGCCTTTGCACGGTTGTGCGATCGCGTCGAAGCGGTCCGCGTCCCGACGATCTGCGCGCTCAACGGCAGCGTCTATGGTGGCTCCACCGATCTTGCGCTCGCCTGCGACTTCCGCATCGGCGTCACCGGGATGCGCATGCGCATGCCGGCCGGGCAGCTTGGCATACACTTCTACCCCGGTGGCCTTCGCCGTTACGTGTCGCGGCTTGGCCTCAACGCGGCCAAGCGCTTGTTTCTCACGGCGGAAACGATCGCCGACCACGACATGCTGAGCATCGGCTTCCTGGACCGGGTCGTCGCTCCCGACGACCTCCAGGCCGCCGTGGACGAACTGGCCGGACGCATCACGGCCTGCGCGCCGCAGGCCATCGCCGGCATGAAACGCGCGCTCAACGACATCGCCCGCGGCGAACTGGACGATCGGGCGGCGGAAGCGGCCTTCGCCGCGAGCCTGCGGTCGGACGAGTTCGCCAACGCCCTGAAGGTCTGGTCGCAGCGCCGGGCGTCCTGACCGCCCCTGCCCCCGACGCGCGCCGGATCGGCACACCAGCCCCATTCGACCGGCCCCATTCGACCGGCCCCATTCGAAAAGAGACCGTCCATGACCGACCAGAACCTGGTTCTGAACACGACCCCCCATGCCCTCGCGCGCGAGCTGTCGGGTTTGCTGCTGATCGGCGGCGAACTCCGGCCGGCGGCCACGGGGAAGACCTTCGATGTCGTGAACCCCGCGACGGGCGACGTGATCGCCACGGCGGCGGACGGCGGCGAGCGGGATGTCGACGCCGCCGTCCGTGCGGCGGTCGCAGCGCAAGGCGCCTGGGCTCGCCTCTCGGCGCGCGAGCGGGGACGGCTGCTGGTCGAATGCGGGCGCCGTCTGGTCGGCCATGCCGAGGAGATCGGGCGCCTGCTCGCCCTGGAGACGGGCAAGGCCATTCGGACCGAAAGCCGGGTCGAGGCGTCGCTGGTGGCGGACACCCTGACCTTCTATGGCGGGCTCGCGTCCGAGCTGAAGGGCGAAACCGTTCCGTTCCACCCGAAGATGCTGACCTTCACCCAGCGCGAACCGATCGGCGTCGTCGGCGCCATCATCCCGTGGAACGTGCCGCTGTACCTGATGGCGCTCAAGATCGCGCCGGCGCTGGTCGCCGGAAACGCGGTCATCGTCAAATCCGCCGAGGAGGCGCCTCTCGCGGCCCTGCGCGTCATCCAGGTCATGAACCAGCTGCTGCCGGCGGGTGTCCTCAACATCCTGTCGGGTGACGGCCCCGGATGCGGCGCGCCCCTGGTCACCCATCCGGGGGTCGGCAAGGTGACCTTCACCGGCTCGGTGGAGACGGGGAAGATCATTTCGCATCTGGCGGCCGACAAGCTGATCCCCGTCACCCTCGAACTGGGCGGCAAAAGCCCGATGATCGTGATGGGCGATGCCGATCTCGACAAGGCCATCGACGGCGCCGTGGCGGGCATGCGCTTCACGCGGCAAGGCCAGAGCTGCACCGCCTCCTCGCGCATCTTCGTCCACGAGAGCCTTCACGACGCCTTCATCGACAAACTGAAGGCGAAGGTCGACGCCATGACCATGGGCGACCCGCTGGACGAGGCGACGGACATCGGCACCATCATCTCGCCACAGCAGTTCGACCGGGTGCAGTCCTACATCGCGCTTGGCGAGGCGACGGCGGGCGCGGTGGCGCACCGGTGCTCGGCCCTGCCGACGGACGAGCGATTGGCGCGCGGCCTGTTCGTGCAGCCCGTCCTCTTCACCGGACTTGCCAACGATCACCGGCTGGCCCGCGAGGAAATTTTCGGACCGGTCACCTGCGTGATCGCCTTCCGCGACTACGAGGACGCGTTGGCCATGGCCAACGACAGCGATTTCGGCCTCGCCGCGACCATCTGGACGCGCGACCTTCGCACCGCCCTCGACGCGACCCGGCGGCTCCAGGCCGGCTTCGTGCAGGTCAACCAGAACCTCGTGGTTCAGCCGGGCCTGTCCTACGGCGGCTTCAAGCAGTCCGGCCTTGGAAAGGAAGCATCCCTCGAAGCGATGCTCGATCACTTCACGAACAAGAAGACGGTCATCATCAACATGGACTGATCAAGAACTCATCAAAAAAGGGAGGAAACAAGAATGCGTACGTCCTTCATCGCCGCTCTTCTGGCCACGACGACCTTGGCGGCCGGAGCGGCCCAGGCCGCCGACGTCATCCGGATCGGCGTTCTGAACGACCAATCGGGCCTGTACAGCGAATTCGGCGGCGCCGGTTCGGTCGAGGCGGCGCGGCTGGCCGTCGAGGATTTCGGCGGCCAGGTTCTGGGCAAGAAGATCGAGATCCTGTCGGCGGACCACCAGAACAAGCCCGACATCGGGCTGGCGAAAGCCCGCGAATGGTTCGACACCCAGGGCGTCCATGCCATCGCCGACCTGACCAATTCGGCCATCGCCATCGGGGTCCAGAACCTCGCCCGCGAACGGGGGAAGATCACCCTGGCCACCGGTCCGGGGACGACGCGCCTTACCAACGAAGACTGCTCGCCCAACGGCTTCCATTGGATGTGGGACACCTATTCCCAGGCGGTCGGAACCGCCCGTGCCGTGGTCCAGGACGGCGGCAAGGACTGGTTCATGCTGACCGCCGACTATGCCTTCGGTCATCAGATGGCCGCCGACATCGACAAGACGGTCAAGGAGAACGGCGGCAAGGTGCTGGGGCAGGTCAGGCACCCGCTCGGCAACGCCGATTTCTCGTCCTTCCTTCTCCAGGCGCAGGCGTCCAAGGCCGCGATCATCGGGCTCGCCAACGGCGGGACGGACACCACCAACGCGGTCAAGCAGGCGGCGGAGTTCGGCATCACCAGCGGCGGCCAGAAGCTCGTCGGTCTGGCCGTCCTGATCAGCGACGTGCACGCGCTCGGCCTGGAAAACGCCAAGGGGCTGATCGCGACCACGGCCTACTACTGGGATCGCGACGAGGGCAGCCGCAAGCTGGGAGAGCGCTTCGAGGCGCGCATGAAGCGCAAACCCAACATGGTCCAGGCCGGCGTGTACTCGGCGGTGACGCATTACCTGAAGGCGATGCAGGCGGCCGGCACCGACGACGGCACCGTGGTCGCCGCCAAGATGCGGGAACTTCCCGTCGACGATCTCATCACCAAGGGCGGCAAGGTCCGCGAGGACGGCCGGGTCATCCGTGACATGTACCTGATCGAGGTCAAGACTCCGGCCGAGTCCAAGGGACCCTGGGATTACTACAAGGTTCAGCGCACCATCCCCGGCGATCAGGCGGCGATCCCCTTGAGCGAAAGCAAATGCTCCCTGGTCAAGAAGTGACCCACTGAGAGACCCTTCCGGAGGAACATCATGGCGCGGATTGCGTTCATCGGACTCGGCAACATGGGCCGTCCCATGTGCGAAAACCTGACCAAGGCCGGGCATGACGTCGTCGGGTACGACGTCGTGGCCGCGGCGCGCGACGCCTACGCCGCCGGGGGCCGCGTGGCGGCCACGCTGGCCGAGGCGCTGGGCGATGCCGACACCGTCATCAGCATGATCCCGACGGGAAAGCATGTGCGGGCCGCGTTTGAGGGTGAGGGCGGCGTGCTGGCGCACGCCCGTCCGGGCACGATGCTGATCGACTGCTCCACCATTGACGTGGAGAGCGCGCGGGCGGTCAGCAAGGCGGCGGCCGAGGCCGGTTTCGTCATGGTGGACGCCCCGGTGTCCGGCGCGGTCCCGGCGGCGCAGGCCGGGACCCTGACCTTCATGGTCGGCGGCACCGCCGAGGGCTTTGAGCGCGCCCGCCCGGTGCTGGCCGCCATGGGTCCCAGGATTTTCCATGTCGGCGCATCCGGGAACGGCGTGGCCCTGAAGATCTGCAACAACATGATGGCGGGCATGAGCATGGTCGCCATCAGCGAGGTGTTCGCCCTGGCCGAGAAGCTCGGGCTCGACCACCAGACGGTCTACGACGTCATGACCGTGTCCTCGGGCAATTGCTGGGCCTTGCAGAGCTATTGTCCGGTTCCGGGGCCGGTGCCGGCATCGCCGGCCAACCGCGACTACCAGCCGGGCTTCGCGGCAGCGATGATGCTGAAGGACATGCGCCTGTCCCAGAACGCGGCCGCCACCAGCGGCGCCGCCACGCCGCTCGCCGGCAGCGCCGCCGCGCTCTACCAGATGCTTGTGGAGCACGGTCACGGAAACAAGGATTTCAGCGCCGTCTTCGCCCTGATCACCGGACGGCTGACATCGGCGTGAAAGGGAAGACGAGCATGGTTCATGCGATCCGCGTCCACCAGCCCGGCGGTCCCGAAGCCCTGGTCTGGGAGGAGGTGGCCGTGCCGCCGCCCGGCCCGGGGGAGGCCCTGGTCCGCCACACGGCGATCGGCGTCAACCTCATCGACACCTATCACCGCTCGGCCCTCTCCGGGCAGTACGCGATCCCGCGCCCGGCCGTGCTGGGCGTGGAGGGCGCCGGCGTCGTCGAGGCGGTCGGCCCCGGCGTCACCGATGTGGCGCCCGGCGACCGCGTCGCCTACTGGATGCTGCTCGGCGCCTACGCCGAGCGGCGCATCGTTCCCACGCACCGCTTGGTGAAACTGCCGGACACGGTGTCGGACGAGGTGGCCGCCGCCGCGATGGTCAAGGGGACGACGGCGCAGTATCTGCTGCATCGCGTCCACCCGGTCAAGGCGGGGGAAACCCTTCTCGTGCACGCCGCGGCGGGCGGCGTCGGCCAGATGCTGTGCCAGTGGGCGCACGCTCTGGGGGCGACGGTGATCGGCACGGTCGGCTCGCCGGAAAAGGCGGCCGTCGCCAGTGGCGCCGGCTGCGATCACGTCATCCTCTACCGCGAGGAGGATGTCGTCGCGCGCGTCCGCGACATCACCGGCGGCCGCGGTGTCGACGTGGTCTATGATTCCGTCGGGCAGGACACCTTCATGGCGTCGCTGGACTGTCTAAAGCCCTTCGGCCTGATGGTCAGCTTCGGGCAGGCGAGCGGCCCGGTGCCGCCGTTGGATATCAGCGTGTTGGCGCAAAAGGGCTCGCTCTTCCTCGCCAAGCCGACGCTGGCCACGGTCACCCGCAGCCGCGACGACATCGAGACCCTGGCCGGCGGGCTGTTCGAAGCCCTGGCCTCGGGCCGGGTCCAAGTCGGCATCGCCCATCGGGCGCCGCTCACCGAGGCCGCATCGGTGCACCGCGACCTGGAAGCCCGCCGCACGACGGGATCGATCGTGCTCATTCCCTGAAGCGAACCGTCCTCCGCCTCGGAATCATATGGCCCGCATCGCGGCGACAGGAACACCGGAATGACGCACAATCTTTACAGCCTGCTTTTGAAACCCGGAGCGCCGTCCGACGCGCGGGTGGCCCTGCGAACCGAGGCGAGGCAGGAATGGACGTACGCGGACCTGCGGCGGACCGCCGGACGCATGGCGCACGTCCTTCACGAGGCCGGCGTCGGCCCGGGAAACCGGGTCGCCGTGCAGGTGGCGAAGTCGCCGGAGGCGGTGTGCCTTTATCTCGCCGTCCTGCAACTCGGGGCGGTCTACCTGCCGCTCAACACGGCCTACACGCTGGCCGAACTGCGCTACTTTCTCGACGACGCGGAACCCACGGTGTTCGTCGGACAGACTCCGGTCGTCGATGATCTGGTGCCGCCGGCCGGGTGCCGAACCTTCACGCTCGATCCGGACGGCGAAGGAACCGTGACGGCGGCGTGCCGCGGACGGCCGCCCTGGGAGCGGGTCGCCGAGGTCGACCCCGACACGGTGGCGGCGATTCTCTACACCTCCGGAACGACGGGGCGCCCCAAGGGCGCCATGATCTCCCACGGCAATCTGGCCTTCGGCACCCGCACGCTGAACGCGCTCTGGGGCATCTCCGACGCCGATGTGCTGTTGCACGCCCTGCCCATCTTCCACGCACACGGCCTGTTCATCGCCCTGAACGCGATGCTGTGTGCGGGCGGGTCCTGCGTCTTCCTTCCCAAATTCACGGCCGACGCCGCGATCGAGCATCTGCCGCACAGCACCGTGTTCATGGGGGTCCCGACGCTCTACACGCGCCTCCTGGCCGACCCGCGGCTCGCCAGGGAGCGCTGCGGAACCATGCGCCTGTTCACCTGCGGCTCGGCTCCTCTGTCGCGGGAAATCTTCGAGGCGTTCGAGGCCCGCACCGGGCATCGGATTCTCGAGCGCTACGGCATGACCGAAACCACCATCATCGCCTCCAACCCCCTCGACGGCGAGCGCCTTCCCGGCACGGTCGGCTATCCCCTGCCGGGGCTGGAGGTCCGGGTTGTGGACTCCGCCGGACAGCCGCAGCCTGCGGGCACGGTCGGCGGCCTCGAACTGCGCGGTCCGAACGTGTTCAAGGGCTATTGGCGGATGCCGGAGAAAACGGCGGCGGACTTCCGGCCGGATGGCTTCTTCATGACGGGGGATCTGGCGCGCGCCACCCCGGATGGCCGCCTCACGCTGGTCAGCCGCGCGAAGGAGATCATCATTTCCGGCGGCTACAATGTTTATCCGCGCGAGGTCGAGATCGTGCTCAACCGCATCGAGGGGGTGGGCGAGACCGCCGTCTTCGGCGTTCCCCACCCCGATTTCGGCGAGGGCGTGGTGGCCGCCGTCGAGCCCCAACCAGGGTTCGAGTCGCTCGATCCGGCCGCCATTCTCGCACGGGCGGCGCGCGAACTCGCCGGATACAAGCTGCCCAAGGCCGTGATCGTCCAGGATGCCCTGCCCCGGAATGCCATGGGAAAGATCTTAAAGAACGAACTCAGTTCGCAGCACAAGGACGTGTTCAGGAAGCGAGACGCAACCGGTTGAGGTGTCTGTGCATGAAGGCTAAGGGCCGTAGGGTCTGCCGGTTGCCGACGTCCATGGGGCGCTGAACGAACACGGATTCTGTTGCAAAATGAGAATGCAGGCGCGATCCGGCGGAGACAGCGCCTTTAGATGCCGTAATGGGCCTTTCACCAACCTCTGGCTTGGGCGGGCGGCTGTACCCACAATGATGGTGTGAGAAACGGGGTCCGAGCGGATCGGCCCCAAGCATCATGGAGCTTGGCGCAAGGCCCATTACGGCATCTAGAGCCTGGCTTGAACAAGTTCTCAAGTGGCGTCTGTCGCCTGCTGGGCTGGACAATCGAACTCCGTCATCGCCTTGTACCACTGGTCTGATAGAGCTTTTGCCAAGCTGTCGGCGGTGGGAAACGACCGACACAGCAGCGCGTCGCCATGGACGAATCGCTCGCGAAGGCTTTCGATTGTCATGGCGATCATCAATCTCAGCACGCCTTCGAATTTACCGCGCTCGCCCTCGGTGAAGGGATGGCCGCGACGGCGGGCGACCACGGCTATGATGCGCTCGACCCACTCGGAGTTCATGCGTTCGCGTATGCGCAGCACCTCCGGGTCACGCGTGGCGAGTTCGGAGAACAGGCTGTAGACGCCCGCGTTCGCCTCGTAAGCGCGGCAATAGACCGTGTTGGCATCCAGGATCGCATCGTAACTGCTCCTCGGCCCCCGGTTTGCGGAGCGCCGATACGTCACATGCTCGAAGAACAGGGTGACGAGGACGGCCGCGCACTCGTCCATATCCTTGAAATGATTATAGAAAGTACCCCTGGACAACCCAGCTTCGTCGAGCAGCGCCTCGACGGTCATCAGCTTTCCCGGAAACGTGCGAAGGTGGCGGGCGACGATCGAGAGCAGCATGTAGCGCGTCCGCTCCCGTTTCGGGCGCGTCCGTTCCCGGCTCCACATCGCAAGCACCTCTTCGAAGAACAGCGGAGCGGAGCCTTCGCCGCACGCGGGCTCGCTTCCCGGTTCACCCACACCCTCCCGCATCCTTGCGCCCTCATCCTTCGACCGCATCGGTCCTAACCCTGAATGTTGGTCAATCGCACTGCGCCCTCTTGACGCAGTATTTTTTTATACATACTGTCATTTTTAGACAATGCGTCATCACTGGACAGGCCGATGGTACCTACGATGGTGGACGTGAATAAACCCTCAAGTGGCACCTTGACCAGGGAGGCGAACCTGAAAACGAGGTCCACCGGCGCGACGATCGAGTTCCAATCCGTCAGGAAGGCCTATGGATCGGTAAAGGCCCTTCATGACTTCTCCTTGACGATTCGTCCGGGTGAGTTTCTGACGATCCTTGGATCGAGCGGGTCCGGCAAAACCACCGCGCTCAATGCACTTGCGGGTTTTTCCGCGGCCGACTCGGGCGATATCCGCATCGACGGGCGTTCGGTGATCGACGAGCCGCCGGAGCGGCGAAACCTGGGGATGGTGTTCCAGAACTATTCCCTGTTCCCCCACATGTCGGTGTTCGACAACATCGCCTTCCCGCTGCGCATGCGCCGTATGCCGCGCCGGGACATCAAGGAGCGGGTGGAGCGGGTGCTGGAGATCGTGCGGCTCGGCCCGTTGGCCGGTCGCATGCCGCGCGACCTGTCCGGCGGACAACAGCAGCGCGTCGCCTTCGCCCGGGCCATCGTGTTCGAGCCTCCGGTCCTGCTCATGGACGAACCGCTGGGCGCCCTCGACCTCAAACTGCGCGAGGCGCTGCAGTTCGAGATCAAGGAAATCCAGCACCAGCTCGGCTGCACCGTGGTCTATGTGACCCACGATCAGCGCGAGGCCCTGGCCATGTCGTCGCGCATCGTCGTGTTGCGCGACGGGCGGATCGAGCAGGTCGGCACGCCGTCCGAAATGTACGACGCGCCGCAAAGCCGCTTCGTCGCCGATTTCATCGGGCAGACCAACCTGCTTGCCGCCGACGTGGCGCAGCCCGGATCGGTGGCCATACCCGAACTCGGCATCACCTATCGGGAAAACACATTCACGGCCCGTGCAGGCTCCTGGTACGCGAGCATTCGCCCCGAGAAGCTGCAGCGCCGCCCGGCCGAAGGGCCGGACATCGCCGTGTCGGTCACCATCCAGGAGGCCGTGTTCCTGGGCGACGTGATCGAATACAGCGCCCGCACCGATCACGGTGCGCTCATCCACTTCCGGGAACAGAGACGCGACAGGGATCGAATCCCGGAACGCGGAGAGACGGCGAACCTCGTTCTCCGCCCGTCCGACGTCGTTCTCGTTCCGGACCTCCCCAGAACCAGTCGATGAAAAGCTGATAGAGGAGCGTTCTATGAACAAGCTGCTGTGGAGCCTCTCTCTCGGAGCGGCGCTCGTCGGCGCCGCGGGTGGTGCGGCGCTGGCTCAATCCCGGGACAAGACGGTCGTGATCGCGAATTACGGCGGCGCCTGGGCGGAAACACTCAACCGCATCTGCATCCAGCCCTTCACCAAGGAGACGGGAATCACCGTCACGCAGGCCGCGACGGAGGACTCCCTCGCCCAGATCCGCGCCCAGCAGACCACCAGGAACATTCTGTGGGACATCGCGCCCACCGAGCGTTCCGGACTGCCGGTGTCGCAGAAGAACGGGTGGCTGGAGCCGATCGACTGGTCGGTGGTCGATCCCGAAAACAAGCTGCCGCCGATCGCCCGCAAGACCCACGCGATCGGATCGGTGGCCTACTCCACCACCATCGGCGTGCGCACGGACAAGCTGCCGCAAGGCGCCACCTTCACCGGCTGGAAGGATTTCTGGGACGTCAAGCGGTTCCCCGGCCCCCGCACGCTGCGCAATTCCCCGGCCGAGAACCTGGAATTCGCGCTGATCGCCGACGGCGTGAAGCCGTCCGAGGTCTATGACGTGCTCCGTTCGCCGGAAGGCGTGGATCGCGCCTTCAAGAAGCTCGACGAGATCAAGCCGGCGATCACCGTATGGTGGACGAGCGGGCAGCAGCCGGTCCAGCTGCTGGCCAGCGGCGAAGTGTTCTACGCGACCGCTTTCAACGGCCGTATCCAGCAGTTGCAGAAGGACAAGCTCCCGGTCGCGCTGATCTGGAACGGCGGCTCGCTCGACGTCAGCTACTATTCGATCGTCAAGGGCGCCAACAACGCCGCCGCGGCCATGCAGTTCATGAAGTACTGCTGGAACGAGCCGCAGCGTCTGGCCGAGATCGCCCGCGCCATGCCCTACTCCAGCTTCAACCCCGACCTCTACAAGATCCTGTCGGCGGAGGAAGCCAGGCAACTTCCGACCAGCCCGGAAAACATGGATGTGCAGTTCGCGCTGAACGCCGAGTTCTGGGCCGAAAACCTGCCGCGCATTCAGAAGCGGTGGGAAACTTGGCGTCTGCAATGAGCGACGGCGTTTCCATGCCGCGTGATGGGATGGCGGCGGCGCGCCGACGGCGCGCGCCCATCTCGTCCCTCTGGCTGCTCGCCCCGGCGGCCCTGCTGTTCCTCCTGGCCTTCCTCGTCCCGGTGGGCGAGGTCGCCCTGTGGAGCCTGCAGGGCGATGCCGGGCTGACGGCGGAGCATTACCGGGAAGCGCTGGGCGAGGGTCCCTACCGCACCATCCTGTTCGGGACGTTGCAACTCGCCGCCGGCGTGGCCTTCGCCTGCGTCCTCGCCGGCTACCCCGCCGCCTATTGTCTGGCGTCCTGCCCGCCGCGGCGCCGGACGATGCTCCTCCTGCTCATTCTGACGCCGCTTTGGGTCAGCGTGCTGGTGCGGACTTTCGGCTGGATCG
Source organism: Azospirillum himalayense (assembly GCF_042657465.1). Classification (NCBI taxonomy): domain Bacteria; kingdom Pseudomonadati; phylum Pseudomonadota; class Alphaproteobacteria; order Rhodospirillales; family Azospirillaceae; genus Azospirillum; species Azospirillum himalayense. The sequence goes on from NZ_JBHSLC010000049.1 coordinate 22,496, forward strand.
TCGTCCTGGGCCGCGAGGGATTGGTGAACTCCATGCTGATCGGTGCGGGACTCATCGATGCGCCGCTCCAGATGCTCTACAGCCGTGGGGCCGTGTACATCGCGATGGTGCAGGTGCTCCTGCCGGTCGCCATCCTGGTCATGTTCTCCAGCATGACGACCATCAACCGCTCCCTGCTGCTGGCGTCGCGCATCCTCGGCGCCACCCCGTGGCGTGGCTTCCTCCACGTCTTCCTGCCGCTGAGCGCCGGCGGCGCGGTCAACGCGTGGATGCTCACCTTCGTCCTGGCCCTGGGCTTCTTCATCACCCCGGCGCTGGTCGGCGGGCCGAAGGAAAACATGATCGCGAACATCATCGCGACGCAGATCACGGTGACCCTCGACTGGGGGCTGGGTTCGGCTCTCGGGATGGTGCTGCTGGTCGCCGGCTTCCTGATGGTGGGCGCCGTCGCCCTGCTCTTCCGGCGCGTCACCCGGCTGAGCGGCCATGGAGGGACGCGATGAAACGAACGCTGTGGGAACAGTCCGGACGCTACCTCCTGCCCGTCTATTTCGTCGGCGTCCTCCTCTATCTGCTGCTGCCGCTGCTGCTGGTGGTGCCGATGTCGGTCAGCGAGACGCGCTATCTCAAATTCCCGCCGACCGGCTTCACGCTGCACTGGTACGAGGACTTCTTCGCCACGCCCGGCTGGATCGAGGCGACCTGGCGCAGCCTGGTCATCGCAGCCGCCAGCGCGCTGCTGGCGACCGTCGTCGGCACGGCGGCGGCGCTCGTCCTGAGCCGCGACGGCCGCGCGGTGCGGATCGCGGGACCGATCTTCCTGGGTCCGCAGGTCGTGCCGGTCATCATTCTCGCCCTGGGCACGCTCCTCGTCTTCAGCCGCTTCGGCCTTTACGGCTCCATGGGCGGCATCGTGCTGGTGCACGCCGTCCTCGCGTTGCCCTTCGTCACGACGACGGTGTCGGGAGCGCTGCGCCAAACCGGCGACACGCTCGCCAGGGCCGCCCGGGTCCTGGGTGCCCGGCCGCACGAGGCCTTCTGGCACGTCACGCTGCCGACCATCCGGCCGGCGGTCATCTCCGCGGGCGTCTTCGCCTTCTTCATCTCCTTCGACGAACTGGTCATCGCCCTGTTCGTGATGGGCCGCAACGAAACCTTGCCGATGCGGATCTGGGCCGACATGCGACACGACCTGACGCCGGTTGTCGCGGCGGTCGCGTCGCTGCTCATCCTGGCCACCTTTGCCGCGGTTTTCCTGAGCGACCGCATCCAGCGCCGCGCCGCACGGCGCGCGGGATAACCGGTCGCGACACCCCCCTCATCTACGGGCCACCCCTCATCTACGGGAAGAGTGATGTTCGCAGATTTTCGCACGGAAGAGCCCGACGCTCTCGCCCGCCGTCTGGAAACGGCAACGCTTCCGGATTCGGTGTTCGACCTCCTGGCGCAAACCGCCGCCCGGCACCCGGACGCCCCGGCGTGGCGGTTCATCGACGACGGTGTCGAGCGGAGCTGGGGCGAGGTGCTGGCCAAGGTCGAAACCGCCGCCGCGGCCTTCGCCGCGCTCGGCATCGGCCCCGGCGTGCATGTCGCGGTCATGGCCTGGAACCGGGAGGAGTTTCCCATCGCGTGGCTGGCTCTGTCCCGCCTGCAGGCGGTGATGGTGCCGGTGAACGCCACCTACACCTCCCGCGAGGTCGAGTATGTGCTGAAGACCTCGCTCGCCGCCTTCCTCATCCTGGAGGCGGAGTTCCTGCCGCATCTCGACGCGCTTGAGACGGTGTCGCTCCCCCCGTCCAGCGTCATCGTCATCGGCGATGGGGCGCTGGGCGGGCATCGCCGCTGGCAGGCGCTGATGGACGAGGCGCAGGGCCGCCGCGCACCGTCCACGCCCCGCTCCGCCGACGCGGTCCTCAACCTCCAGTACACGTCGGGCACCACCGGCTTTTCGAAAGCCTGCATGCTGACCAACGACTACTGGCTTTGCCTGGGCTTCAGCTCCACCGAGTTCTTCGCCACGGACCTGCGGCGCTTCTATGTGGGATCGAGCTTCTTCTACATGGTCGGGCAGAGGATCCTGCTGAACGCGATGGTGAGCGGCGGCTGCGCCTTCTTCCCGCGCAAGCCCGGCGCCAAGCGCTTCATGCTCGATGTCGCGCAGCTGGAGTGCGACTACTGCGCGCTGTTCGAAATGGTCTACAAGCAGCCGGCCCGGCCAGCGGATGCGCACAACGCGCTCAAGCTGGCCACCATCTTCGCGTTCGGCCCGGAAAGCCACGCCGACTTCCAGCGCCGCTTCGACGTGTACGGGCAGGAGTTCTACGGCATGACCGAGATCGGCGGCGGCACCTACATGCCGGCGCACCGGATCGCCGAGATGACCGGCTCGGCCAGTTGCGGGGTGGTCGCCCCCTTCCGGGACGCGATGATCGCGGACGAGGACGGCAACCCCGTGCCGACGGGCGCGACCGGGGAGCTTTGCGTGCGTGGCCGCGGCCTGCTGAAGGGCTATTTCGGAAACGAGGAGGCGACGGCGCAGGCGTTCCGCAAGGGCTGGTTCCGCACCGGCGATCTGGCCCGCGTGGACTCCTCCGGGTACCACTACATCCTGGGCCGGACCAAGGACATGGTCCGCCGCAGCGGCGAGAACATTTCGGCCCGCGAGGTCGAGGTGGTGCTGCGCACGCTCGACGAAATCCAGGACGCCGCGATCGTTCCGGTTCCCGACGATTATCGCGGCGAGGAAATCAAGGCCTACATCCAGCTGGCGCCGGGGGTCGATCCCTCGACCTGCACGCCGGCGCGCATCGCCGATCACTGCGGGCGGCATCTCGCGGCCTTCAAGGTGCCCCGCTACTACGAGTATCGCGACGCCTTCCCCCTCACGGATTCGCAGCGTGTGCAGAAGAAGCATCTGCTGGCGGAGAAGCCCGACCTCCGCGTCGGCGCCTACGACTGGCAGGACAAGATCTGGCGCTGACGCCTGCACCGCGCCTCCCTGTGAAAAAAGCCAACCGGCCTCGAAGAGGACTTCTGACATGCCCGAGATTACCGCCCAGACCGAGGGCGCGATCCGCATCCTGACCATCTCCAACGAACCCAAGCGCAACGCGTTCGAAGGCACGATGGCCGCGGATTTCCTAGGCCACCTGAACGACGCGGACGGCGACGGCGCCGTGCGGGTGGTCGTGGTGACGGGCGCCGGCGACATCGCCTTCTCAAGCGGACACGATCTGAATGAAATCGCCTCCGGCGCCCACGCGGCGACGAACCTGGGAGAGGCCCCGTTCCTGCGCCCGCGGGACATGACGAAGCCGGTCATCGCGGCCGTCAACGGGCACTGCTACGCCGCCGCGCTCATCCTCGCTTTGTCCTGCGACCTGCGCGTCGCAAGCGTCAACGCGACGTTCGGGTCGCCGGGCGCCCGCCTGGGCATGCTCCCGGAGGGTGGGCAGATCGGCCGGCTGCCGCGCCTGATGTCGTCCGCCCGCGCCTTGGAACTGATGCTGACGGCCAATCCCCTGCCCGCGGACGAAGCCTACCGAACCGGCTTCGTCAACCGTCTGGCCGGACAGGGCGAGGCGTTGCAGGAAGCGCTCGTCCTGGCGCGTGCCATCGCCAAGAATGCCCCGTCGGTGGTGGCCGCGATCAAGGCCGGGGTGATCCTGGGCGAGCGCGAGGGGGTCGACGCCGCCGGCGCCTATGAGGCGACGGTCGCCCGCCGGCTGGAAAAAGCGGCGGACGCCCGCGAAGGCGTCAGCGCCTTCCTGGAAAAGCGCGCCCCCGTGTTCCGTGGCGGCGAGTGACGGTGCCCATCCGACATCGTCTTCAACGAAGAGAAAGAACCACCATGGCCGAGAACTTCACAGCCTTTGTCATTGAGGACGTCGACGGCAAGCCGAAGGGTGGCTTCACGACGCTGACGCTGGCTGACCTGCCGGACAACGATGTGCTGGTCGAGGTCGCCTGCTCCACGCTCAACTACAAGGACGGCCTCGCCGTTACCGGCAAGGGCCGGATCGCCCGCAAGCTGCCGATGGTCGCGGGCATCGACCTCGCCGGCACCGTGGTCGAGTCCCGCTCCGCCGACTGGAAGCCCGGCGACAAGGTGGTCGTCAACGGCTGGGGTCTGTCGGAAACGCAGTGGGGCGGCTACACCCGCTTTCAGCGCCTGAAGGCGGAGTGGCTGACCCGTCTGCCGGACGCCTTCTCGTTCGAAGAGGCCATGGGCATCGGCACCGCCGGCTACACCGCCGCGCTCTGCGTGGACGCGCTGGAGCGGTGGGGCGCGATCCAGCCGGGCGGCAAGGAGGTCCTGGTCACTGGTGCCGCCGGCGGTGTCGGTTCGGTCGCGGTGGCGCTGCTCGCCAAGCGCGGCTATCCGGTGGTGGCCTCCACCGGCCGGCCCGAAACGCACGATTATCTGCGTGGCCTGGGTGCGGCCGGCTTCATCGACCGCGCCGCCCTTCTGGAAAAGGGAGCCCCCTTGCAGAAGGAGCGCTGGGCCGGCGGTGTCGACTCGGTGGGCGGGCAGACGCTGGTCAACGCGCTGTCGCAGACCGCGTGGGGTGGTGCCATCGCCGCCTGCGGCTTGGCCGGCTCCTCCGATCTACCGGGGACGGTCCTGCCGCACATCCTGCGCGGCGTCGCGCTGTTGGGCGTCGACTCCGTCATGGCTCCGCCGGACCGCCGCGACGCCGCCTGGACACGGCTGGCGCACGACCTGGACCGGAGCGCGCTGAAGACAATGTACGAGGTGCAGCCCTTCGACGCGCTCCCCGAACTGGCGACCAGGATTCTCGCCGGGAAGATCCGCGGCCGCATCGTCGTCGACGTATCCCGTTGAGAAAGGCGTTGTTGCGTAAATCGCGCTGCGGACAGGCTCAAGCCTTCCCCGCGTCCCTCAGGCCGTGCCGGGCCGAACGGTCATCGCGTCCGGCGACCGGGAATGTCGGCTGGCCGAAGCACAACGCACCATCGCCTTGCGCCGGCGGCGAGTGGTCCGAGGAGCCGACCGCCAGCCGGCAAGCGCGGCCTTATCGATCCGAAAGATCAGGCTGCCGCTCCGGCGCAGCCCCGCTTCATACGAAGACCAATCCCAATCCGAGGCGCTACACCTCCAATCGAAAGCGATGTTTTCCCCACCTTCGCATTCTTGCCGGTTTTGCCCGTGCAGAGCACACTCATATGAAAATATGCTTTGAGCATTCATCCCTCGTACCGAAGAATGTGACAAATGCTTGGAGGGCAATCATGAAGGCCGACTCCATCCCGCATCATGTCGTACTGGGACGCGCGGACACCGGTGAGGGCGAGAGCATGGCGGCCCACGGCGGTGCGGGTGTCTGCGCCGGTCACTACGGTGTCGTAGCATGGACACCGTCCATCGTCTTGGTTGACGGCTATGTCCACGACCTTCGACCGGAGCGGCGGGAACGCTATACGCTCCGGGTGTCCATGGATGGGCGCAGCCAGGCCGAGTGCAACGTGGACACCACCATGCCCTCGTCCATGCCCTCGTCGCCACCAGGCGGGCGTCCCGATCAGGTCGACATTCCGACACTGGCTCTGTATGTGCCCCCCAGACCGGTGCCACAACCCCAGGACATGCATTGGGAACAGCCCGATGCTGACCAACCCTACAATCTCCGGTGGGAACTCCACGGCGTCGACACCGAGCCGATGCTCAAAATGTACCTGACGTACCGGATCATTCCGGTGTGAGGACCAAGACACAGTCTTGAGCGTCGCTGATACTGCGAGTACAGGGAGGAAGCTCATGAAGGCTGTCGATCTGATGACCCCCAAGGTCATCACCATCGGCCCGGACGCGACCATTGCGGAAGCGGCCAGGATGATGCTGGACAATCGCATCAGCGGCTTGCCGGTGGTGGATGCTGCGGGCCACGTTCTGGGCCTGATCAGCGAAGGCGATCTGCTGCACCGTGCCGAAATAGGCACCGCACGTCACCGCTCCTGGTGGCTGCGCCTGTTGAGCGGCGGCACCGAGCCGGCGGAGGACTTCATCAAATCCCACGCCCGCAAGGTTCGGGACGTGATGACCCCGAACGTCATCACCGTGGACGAAAGCGCCTCACCCGAAGAAATCGTGCGGGTTCTGGAGACACGTCGGATCAAGCGGGTCCCGGTGGTGCGCAACGGCCGGCTTATCGGCATCATCAGCCGTGCCAACCTGCTGCGCGCGCTCGTCAGCGTCGCGTCGGAGCCGCCGCCGACCGCCGTGGACGACCGTGAGTTGTATGAGCGCGTGTTTTCCGCCGCCAAGGAACTGGCCTGGGATCCACGCGCCCACGACGCCATCGTGGTGCGCAACGGCATCGTCCACCTCTGGGGCTTCGTCAGCACAGAATCCCAGCGCGACGCCATCCGTGTTGCCGCCGAGCAGGTGCCCGGTGTCAAGGGCGTGGAGAACAACATCCAGGTCGTTGATCCTGTGGAAAGCGGCGCCTGGGGCGGAATAATCTAGGACAGTGCGACCCGGCCGCATGGAGAGCATGGGGGCATTGGGAGGGGGCCGGCGACATCACACGCGCCCCCCCTGGCTCTGTCAGGTTGGCTTGCGGGTGGTGTCCGTGGCAGGTTCCCGGGAATGAGCACGCCGACCAATCCGTACCGCGGCTTCCGCTTTCCCGCCGCGATCATCAGCGAAGCGGTGTGGCGTACCACTGCTTCAGCTTGAGCCTGCGCGAAGTCGAACTGATCCTGGCGGCGCGCGGCATCGAGGTCAGTTACGAAACGATCCGGGAGTGGGGGCTGCGCATCGGGCGGGAGTTCGCTATCACGCTCAAGCGCCGCCGACCCAGACCGGGTGATAAGTGCTTCCTCGACGAGGTGTTCCTCCACATCCGCGGCAAGCAGCATTACCTGCGGCGCGCCATCGACCAGAACGGTGTCGGTCTCGACATCTTGGTCCGGAGCCGGCGCATCCATGTCTTTTCCGGACGCCTGGGACATGGCGGACGGCATCACCCAGATCTGGTTTCGAACCATTTACGGTGGCGAACCAAAAGGCGGCAACCCTTCGGCACGCACCGTAACGCCGAGGGAGCCGTGAACGAGTTTGGTTGAGTCCCGGGTTGAGCGTGGAGCTTGTTCGCAGCCGTCTTGCATGCCGCTGGAACGCACAGCTCCACGCGCAACCCGGCAGATCAATGCTCACGCTTTGATCGAGAGGGTGCCGCGGACTTCGCCGTCAGGCGTGGTCCGCATCAGTCAGCCTCGCGCTGCCTCGTCCACCCACCATGCCACGATGTTGGTGGAATCGGCGGAGTAGGCGTGGGAGGCGTGGATGCGCAGGCGCAACGGCCCCTTTCCATCGACGTGTCCTTCGGAGGACCTCACGACCAGGCTGTTGGAGTAGGCGCCCTGCCCGTGCTCCCGCTTCGCGAGGTAGATGCCGTCGTCCCAGGTGACGCCGTCGCGGGAATAATACATCACGAAGTGGCCCTTGCCCGGTTCCGGCCCGTAGGTGCCGCTGCGTCCGTGCATGAAATAGCCGCCGCCGAACCCGATCATCTGCGGGTTGCGAATCCGCTTGGCGAAGACGCTGCGCCGCGGCGGGCTCCAGCTGATGCCGCCGTTGTTGCTGATCGCATAGTCCAGATGCTCTTCGTCGTTCCTGTTGTAAACGTAGGCGATCAACCGGCCGTCGTTCAGCCGGCACAGGGTGCCATAGCCGCGGCCGCGCGTGTCGAAGGGCAGGTCGCTGATGCGGTGGAAGCTGGCGCCGTCGTCGCGGCTGGCGTAGAGCGAATAGATGTGCTCGTCCGTCGAGCCACAGAAATTCTCCTCGGCGTCGTTGCGGAACTTCAGCGCGCAGACGAGGCCGTCCGCGTGGATGGCGCTGTAGATGCGCCCCCGGTCGGGGCAAAGCTCGATGGGCTCGCTCCACGTCTCGCCGCCGTCGGTGCTGCGCGTGGAGGTGGGGACCAGATAGGGCTCCCACAGCGCGTCCTTCGAGACGTCGCAGAGAAGATGAAACAGGACGATGGTGCCGTTGTCGGTCACCACGGCCTTTTCGGTGAAGATGGTGTGGCCGAGCTTCGCGTCGAAGGTGCGCTTGGAATAGTCCAAGGGAACGGGTTCGCTCCAGCTCCGCCCGCCGTCGCGGGAGCGCTTGACCTCCATCCATCCGGTCGCCGAATGGCCGGTGGTGCCGTGCCGGCCCGGATCGTCGGACGCGCAATTGGGGAAGAAGGCGAAGATCTCCCCGTCCGGCCGCTGGAACAGGGCGTGGCCGATATGACCGCTGCGCCCGGTCTTCTCGTGATCGACGAACAGCTCCGGCTTCGCCGGCGGTGCCGGCGTGATCGTGAAGGCATCCAGGGATTCGGGAGCTTCGGACGCAACCATGAAGGGAACTCCTGTTGAGAATGGGCGGCGGCGGTCAGCTGGCCGGCACGGTCCCGCGCTTGTTGATGAGCTGGCTCACGACGTCGTTCAGGGCGGGGGCCGCCGACAGCAGCTCGCGCGTGTAGTCGTGGCGCGGGTTGTCGAAGATCTCGGCCACGGCACCGGCCTCCAGGCAGACGCCGTTCCGCATGACCATGATTCGGCCGCCGAGCGCGCGGACGACGTTCAGGTCGTGGGTGATGAAGAGGTAGGAGACGTTCTCCTCCCGCTGCAGGCGCAGCAGCAGGTCCAGCACCGCCGCCTGGACCGAGAGGTCGAGCGCGGAGGTCGGCTCGTCGCACACGACCAGCCGCGGCTTGGCCGCGAAGGCCCGCGCGATGGCCACGCGCTGCTTCTCCCCGCCGGAGAGCTGCGACGGCAGCCGCCGGGCGTAGCCGGCGGGCAACTGGACCGCCTGCAGCAACTCCGCCACGCGCGCGTCCATATCGGCGGGCGGGCAGGAGCCGTACAGGCGCATCGGGCGCTTCAGGATGTCATCGATGCTGTGGCGGGGGTTGAGCGAGGCGTCCGGGTTCTGGAAGATCAGCTGGACCGCCTGGCGTTGGGCGCGGGTGCGGCGCGAGGGCGTCATGGACAGGGATGCCGACCCCAGCGTGATCGCCCCCGCGTCGGCCCTCATCAGGCCGGTCACGATGCGCGCCAGCGTCGTCTTGCCCGATCCGCTTTCCCCGACCACCGACAGCGTCTGCCCCTGGCCGAGCGCGAAGCCGACATGGTCCACGGCCGTCAGCCCCTGATGCCGGCGGAAGAATTTGCCCCCGAACCGCTTCAGGATTCCGTCCGCGGTCAGGACGGGTGGCGTGGCGTCCGAGCCCGACGGTCGGGGGATGTCGACGCTCTTGGGCACCGCGGCGATCAGGCGGCGCGTGTAGTCGTGCGTGGGGCGGGCGAAGATGTCCAGCGTCGGCCCGGACTCGACGACCGCGCCCTGCCGCATGACCAGGATGCGGTCGGACACCCGGGCCACGACGGACAGATCGTGGCTGATGAACAGCAGCGCGCAGCCGGACCGGTCGCGCAGATCCTGGATCAGGTCGAGGATCCTGGCCGACGTGGTGACGTCCAGGCCCGTCGTCGGTTCGTCCATGATGATCAGCTGCGGCTCGCACGAGACGGCCGCGGCGATCAGCACGCGCTGCTGCTGCCCGCCGGAGATCTCATGCGGGTACCGCTCGTACAGCCGGTCCGGATGCGGAAGGTTGACGCGCTCGAACAGCGACAGCACGCGCTCCCGCGCCTCCTTCGGCGGCAGGGCGGGGTTGTGCTGGAGGATCTGCTCCAGCACCTGCGCGCCGACACGCATGCTCGGGTTCAGCGACTTCTTCGGGTCCTGGGGGACGAGCGAGACGACCCGCCCCCGCAGCGCCCGCATGTCGGCTTCCCGCGCGCCGACGACGTTGCGCCCGGCCACGTCGATCCGGCCGCTGACGTGGGCCTGCGGGGTCCAGCCGACCACCGAATAGGCGACGCTGGACTTTCCCGATCCGGACTCCCCGATGATCCCCACGGCCTCGCCGGGCCGGACCTGGAAGCTGACGCTGCCGACCGCCTGCACGGTGCCGCGCGACGACCGGTAGGTGATGCCCAGATTCTCGACGTCCAGAACCCAATCAACCATGTCCCGCACTCCCACGGACGCCGCGCTGCGCTGACGCGATCAAAGCCCGGGCACCGGATCGATCGTGTCGAACTTGGCCTTGTAGGCGGCCAGGTGTCGGTCCCAGTCGGGGGCGGTGGCGTAGACCATCTCGCCCTTGCCGCCGTCCGCCGGCCAGTCGCGGTTGCGGAAGATCTGGACGCAGCCGGTGTGGCTGTATTTCGGGAGGTGCCGCGACATGGCCGGGCGCCAGCAATAGGAACCGGGCCCCGACACCAACGGCTCGCCCGTGACCGGGTCGGCCAGCAGCAGGTCGCCGCGCAGGCGGAACAGCTCGTCGGCGACGGTGTGCCATTCGGCGCTGTCCTGCCCGCTGCCGGGCCACATCACGTCGATGCCGAAGTTGTTGCGGTTCTCCGCGTCGACCCGCAGGTACTTGACGACGTTGGTGGTGGTGCCGGTGCTGGCGTGCTCGTTGCTGCTCGTCCTCACCTGCCAGGGCTTGGTTTCGGGATCGACGATCTCGAACGAGCCGGAGCCGATGCCGCGCTCGCCGGTGGCGAGAAAGACGGTGGACCCGGCATGCAGCCGGATGGAGCGCCCTCCCCCGCTCGGCGGCAGGTAGACGAAGAAGCCGCGCGGCACGGGCTGGCCGTTGGCGGTGGCCGAACCGGTCAGAACGAACAGTTCGAGCGTGCGCCCTTCCGGATACTCGAACCCGACATCGGCGTGGGCCAGGACGTGGGCGCTGAAGGCGCCGTCCGCCTCGTCGCGCGACAGCAGACGCGCCTCGGCCCCGTCCAGATAATCGGCGACCGCCTCGGCAACCGGAAACTCCGCAAGCGCGCGGCCTTCAATGACTTCCCTCGGCATGCTGTGGAACACCTTTGTTGGATGGATGGCATCAGGAGGACAAAGAGGATCCCGACAGCCAACGGTTGGCCTCGTTGGCGACGGTGTAGATGGAGATGACCAGGCTGCCGATCGCCAGCGTCGGGAACAGAGCGACCCACCATTCGCCGGAAATCAGCGAGCCGTAGGACTCCGCGACCAGCAAGCCCCAGTCCGGGGCCGGCGGCTGCACGCCGAAGCCCAGGAAGGACAGGTTGGCGACGGCGAACACCGCGAAGGTCATACGGACCGTGAACTCCACGATCACGATCGGGAAGACGTTGGGAAACAGCTCCCGCACCATCACGAACAGGGCGCTGTCGCCGCGGACCTTGGCGGCGAGGATGTAGTCCTTCTCGCTCTCCTGGAGCACGGCGCCACGGATGGTGCGGGCCACCACCCACATGAAGTCGAAGGCGATGACGCCGATCAGCGCCGGGTTGGAGCGGCCGAGCGCCGCGATCAGCACCAGCGCCATGATGATGACCGGCAGCGAGATGACCGCCTCGCCGATGCGCGAGAACAGCTCGTCGAACGGCCCCCGGAAATATCCCATGCACAGGCCGAGCAGCGTGCCGAACAGCGTGCCGAGCAGGGCCGCGGAGAAGGATACGGTCAGGATGTCGCGCGATCCCACCAGGACGCGGGAAAACACGTCGCGCCCCAGCTCGTCCGTGCCGAAGACATGCTCGGCGCTCGGCGGCTCCAGCATCAGGGCGGGCTGGACGGCGAAGGGGTCGTGCGGCACGACATGCCGGCCGGCGACCGCCGCCGCCACCCAGAACAGGAACACCGCCGCCCCGACGAGAAAGCTGACGGATGGGCGGTAGCGCGTCGTCGCGGCGCGGGTTTCCGTCACGGAAGAGGGTGTCGCCAGAGCCATCACGCCACCGCCTTGCGCAGCCGCGGATCCAGCAGGCGCTGCGCCACGTCCGCCGCCAGGGTCAGGAGGACGTAGGACAGCCCGATCAGCATGATCCCGGCCTCCAGCACCGGCATGTCGCTGTATTCCGCAGCGCGCAGCATCATTACGCCCAGTCCCGGGTAGTTGAAGATCTTCTCCACAACCACCAAACCGCCGAGCAGGTAGCCGACCTGCGTGGCGAAGACGATCAGCGACGGGGCCATGGCGTTGCGGAAGACGTGCCGGCGCATGACCCTGGCGGGGCTGAGGCCCTTGAGCGCGGCGGTGCGGACATAGTCGCTGCGGTAGACCTCCAGGGCGTTCGCCCGGACCACGCGGGCGAGATAGCCGAACAGAGTCGCCGACAGCACCACGGCGGGCAGCAGCAGGTGGAAGATCCGCTCCCCGAAATCGGCGCCCGGCGGCGGCATGGCCGAGATCGGGAACAGCGGCACGAACACGCCGAACAGAAGGATCAGCACGATCGCCACGACGAATCCCGGCACGACCATCAGCGCCATGCCGCCGAAGGTGACGATCCGGTCCACGACGCTGCCCTCCCGCCGCGCCGCCCACAGCCCGGCAACGACCGACAGCGGCACGACGACGGCGAGCGTCACGAGGCCGAGCAGCAGGGAACGGCCGCCGGACTCCGCGATCATCCGCGTGACCGGCGCCTTCTGGGCGTAGGAGGTTCCAAGATCACCGATGACGGCGCGGCCGATCCAATCGACGTAACGGACCGCCGGCGGCCGGTCCAGGCCGAGCTGAATGGTGAGGTTCGCCACGGCTTCCTCGCTGGCGTCCTTCCCAAGGATGGCGCGCGCCGGGTCGCCCGGCAGGATTTCGGTGCCGATGAAGGCGATGACGGACAGCAAGGCCAGGGTCAGCAACCCCGATCCCAGCCGTCGAGCGATGAAACCGGCCAATGTCGTTTCTCCGAGAATTCCCTGCCGGGCCGGACCCCTGAAGGACGGCGCGGCAGGGACACCGCGATCAGGCCTTGCGCACCGTGGCGTGCAGGACCGGATGGGACGCCTGGCGCTGCAAGCCCTGGATGTAGGTATGGCTCAGCGAGATCTGGTCGACGAAGGCCGGGTAGATCATCGGGGTCTCGTCGAGCAGAAGCTCGTGGATCTTCTTCGCCGTCGCGCGCTGGGACTGCAGGTCCACCTCGCCGGCGAGCTGGTCGGCCAGCTTGTCGAAGGTGCTGTTGGAGAAGCGGGCCGAGTTGATGTTGCCGCCGGTCTTCAGCTGGATGTTGAAGAACAGGTTCGGCACGCCGCGATGGCCATAGCTGTTGATGCCCGAGATCGAATCCAGCATGGGCGAGCTGCCGAACTTCAGGTTCCCGCGGTAGGCCGCGCTGTCCAGCAGCTCAAGCTGGCAATCGACGCCGATCTGCTTCAGCGAACTTTGCAGAAGCTGCGCCATCTGCGGAAGGAACTGGTAGTTCAGTACGGTCATCGTGAACTTGAAGCCGTTGCCGTAGCCGGCCTCGGCCAGCAGGCGGCGCGCGGCGTTCAGGTCGTAGGGGCGCTGCGGGACGTCGGACGCATAGACCTCGTGCACCGGCGCGATCGGCGCGTCGTTGCCGATCGTGCCGTAGCCTTGCATGATCTTCTTCACGAGGCTGTCGCGGTCCATGCAGAGCGCCATGGCCTGCCGGACCCGCTTGTCCTTGAACGGATCCATGTCCATCCGGAAATGGATCGGCGGGTGGACGGAGGTTTTCCGGACGTCCACGTTGTACCGCGACGCGTTCCGCAGGACGGCGCGCGCGTTGTTGACGCCGACGGTGTCGGTCATGTCGATGGTCTGGTTCTGGAAGGCCAGAAGCTGGGCGGCCTCATCCTCGAACATCGTCAGCTCGACGGAGTCGGCCAGCGGCCGCCCCTGCCAGTAACCCGGATTCGGCACGAAGGTGGCGCGGACGCCGGGGATGTATTCCTTGATCCGCCAGGGGCCCGTCCCGATCCAATCCTTCGCCCAGACGCCGTCGTAGTTCTCGGGCAGGATCATGGCGTTGTAGTTGTCGTTCGACACCAGCCAGGAAAAGGCGCCGACCGGCTTTTCCAGCTCGAACACCACCGTGTGGTCGTCGGTCGCCTTCACGGCGCCGGGGTTGAGGGTGTTGGCGAACATGCCCGACGCGCTCGACGGGAATTTCGGGTTGGCGAGCCGATTGAACGTCCAGGCCACGTCGCGGGCGGTCAGATCCCGCCCGTCGTTGAACGTCACGCCCTTGCGGATCTTGAAGGTCCACACCGTGCCGGCGTCGTTGGGGGTCCAGCTTTCCGCGAGCACTGGGCGCAGGCGGCCCGTTTCGGACCAGGACAGATACTCGCCGACCTGGGAGACGGCCATCGTACCGGCGCCGTCCTGGATCAGGAACGGGTCGAGCTGCTGGCCGGGCACGCCGGATCCGATGCGCAGCACCCCGCCCCTGGTGCCGCCGGTGGTCTGCGCCACGGCGCGCGTTCCGGCGAGGACATTCACCGCGGACATGGAGAGGCCCGCCACGCTCGCCATCCGCAGGAAGCCACGCCGGCTGAGCCCGCCGTTGCGGAATTCGTCGATGACGTGATTCTGCAAGTCCGTGCTGTTGCGCCGAATCTGTTCGTAGATGTCCTTGGACTTCATCTCGTGCCCCCAACGATGGAGTTTTTGCGCCGTTTCTGTTCGGCGGTGCCTTTCGGCCGGCCGGCGCGCACGGAGGCGATGGCATGTCCACGAGCGTTGCCGTAGCGTCGTGCACCCCGGTCCAACTCCCCGAAAACGCCTGCCCCGCGGGATCCTGCATCCGTCCTCGACCACAAGAACAAACGGAATCGGCATCGGCAATTGAAACTTCGTCACCCGATACATGACGCAATTTCATGCTTTTACGACGTCATGTCTCCGCCATTTCTTGGCGGCTCTTCCTCCCACCGACGAAGAATCGGTGAAAACCCATCAACAATGCGATGAGAAAACTTCACTTAACGAACGCGACGGTGAGTGCAACGGTTTGCTTCTCAAGCGAATTGGGAGCACATCGTGCACGACCTCAGCCTTCTTCCTCCCGGTCTCGTCGTCAATACGATGAAGGGCGACGTGGCGGAGCACCGCGCCGGCGCCTGGTTGAGTTGGGACGGGACGCTCAACCTGGATTGCGCCATCGTCGGCGTGCCGTATGACGGCGCTTCGGTGGTCCGCAGCGGCTCGCGGCATGGCCCGGACGCCGTCCGCCAAGGTCTGATGTACTTCACCACCTACTCCAGCCGCGATCGCCGGGCCATGACCGGCTTCCGCGCGGCCGACATCGGCGACGTGCCAGTGGTCCTGACCGACATGGAGGGCACCTTCCGGCGCATTTCCGACACGGTGCGGACGCTGGTGTCGCGCGGCATCGTGCCGGTGATGATCGGCGGCGACCATTCGATCGCCTTTCCCAACATGCGCGGCGTGATCGAGGCCATGGGGCCGGGCAAGAAGCTGGGCGTCATCCATTTCGACGCGCACCACGACCTGCGCAAGGCCCATCTCGGAGCCGAGTCGAGCGGCGTTCCGTTCCGCAAGACGCTGGAGATGCCGGACACCTTGCTGGAGGGACCGAACCTCGTGCAGATCGGCATGGCGGAGTTCACCAACTCGCCCCAGCTCGACGACTACGCGCAGGAGATGGGCGTCACCGTGATCTCCGCCCTGGAGGTGCGCGAACGCGGCATCCGGCTCGTGGTCGAGGACGCGCTGCGCATCGCCGGGGACGGCACCGACGCGATCTACCTCTCGGTCGACATCGATGTGATCGACCTGGCGCAGGCGCCGGGCACCGCCGCCCCGAACCCCTTCGGCCTGCCGGCGTCCGACCTGCAATACGCTCTGCGCCGGATCGGGGCCAGCGGCCGGCTGGTCGGCGCGGATCTGGTGGAAATCTCCCCGCCCTTCGATCCGCGCAACATCACGGGATCCACGGGGGCGTCGCTGATCCTGAGCCTGCTCTACGGGCTCGCGACCGCACGTTCCTCCCAGGCCTGATCGTCCGACAACGCCAGCGTCTTGCCGAAGCGCCCGAGCAGCCAGTCGATGAAAAGGCGGGTGTTCGGCCGTTCCAGCTTGGCGCCGTCGCACAGCACGTACCAGCCGCCCGTGGCCATGATGGTGCCGCCGAACGGACGCAGAAGCGTCTCTTCGGCGATGTGCGACGAGGACAGCGTGTCGCTGACCAGCACGAGCCCCACCCCTTCGACCGCAAGGTCGATGGCGACGCTGAGATCACTGCAATAGATGTTCCGGCGGTAGCTGTCGAAGTCGTGCTCGCCCTCTTCGGCCAGCCAGCGGCGCCATTCGGTACCGTCGTCCTGGTGGATCAGGACGACGTCGCGCAGATCCGAAGGCGTGGCGACGCCGCGCCCGGCCTTGCTGAACAGGCGCGGGCTGCAGGCCGGCCCCAGCGTGACGTTCTCCAGCAATGCCGACCATTTGCCCTTCCATGAGCCGCCGCCGAATTGGATGCCCACATCGGCGTCGGTCACCTCGACAACGCGGCTGTTCTCGGCGAGCTGGATGTGACATTCGACCCCGCTGTGGTCGCCGCAGAAGGCGGCCAGGTTCTTGGCGAGCCATTTGCTGGCGAACATCGGCGAACAGGCGATGGTGAGCCGGCCGCCCAGCGTGCCCCCGTCGACGAGGCCGAGCGCCGTCCGGTCGATGTCCTGCAAGGCGCCGCCGACCGAGCGGGCGAAGATGCGGCCAGCATCGGTCAGGACGACGCCCCGCCCCGCCTTCTCGAACAGCGCGACGCCCAGAGCCCCCTCCAGGCGCCGGAGCTGATGGCTGACCGCGCTGTCGGTCAGGTTCAGCTCCTGGGCGGCCTTCGCGAGGCTTTGGTGACGGGCTGCAGCGTCGAAGGCGCGCAGCGTCGTGAGCGGAAGGTTGCGTGTCAAAGGCCTTGGCATCATCGGGATGGCCGGTGTACCCGGTCACGGAGGCTGGACGGGAAGACGCCGTCAGGCGCCCTCCTCCTTTTCCACGAAGCTGTCGTTGTCGGTCAAGCGGTGGGCCGTGTTCTCCACATGCCGCCGCGCGGCGGCGCGGGCGGCTTCGGGATCGCGGGCGAGAATGGCCTCGAAGATCGCCAGATGCTCCGCCTGGGCGAGCGCCCCGCGGTCGGCCTTCTTCGCCGAACGCTTGCGGGAGATCATGATGTTCTCGTGCAGGAACTGGCCGAGGAAGGTGGTGAAGGTCAAATAATGCGGGTTGCGGGTGGCCGCACAGATGGCGCGGTGGAAACGCACGTCCGCGCCGACGCCGGCCTCCACCTTCCCGCTTTCGATCGCCTCGGCCATCTTGTCCAGCGCCTTGCGCATCTCGCGCAGGTCGCGTTCGGTGCGCCGTTCCGCGGCCAGCCCGGCGGCCTCCGTCTCGATTCCCATGCGCAGTTCGACCAGCTTGACGATCTGCTCCGCCGGTTCCAACTCGCCGTGGTCGATCTGGAAGGACGACTGGCGCCGGTTCGACACGACGAACACGCCGAGCCCCTGCCGGGTACCCAGCAGGCCCGCGGTCTTCAGGCGCGCGACCGCCTCGCGGACGACCGTGCGGCTGACCCCGAAGCTGGTCGCCATCACCTGTTCCGAGGGAAGGATCTCGCCGGGTTTGTAGCGGCCACCGGTGATCTCCTCGGTCAATGCCTCGGCCACACGGTCAGTCAGGCTGACGGTGGGCTTCAACGCACGGGCGCGCGGGACTGGATTGGCCATAAGCTCTCTGCAGGTTCTAGGGGGACGTCGGTTTCAGGCTCTTGACAGATGACAATACTCTTATCATACAAGTGAGGGATGGTCCACGCGGATTTGCGCCAGCGGGAAAAGTTCACGCCACTGCAACAAGCGCCTCAAGATATGGCGCGGGAAGGGCTTGGGCAACAGCATGACCACAAATAAAGCAGTGTTGGTGGTGGGGGCCGGACAAGCCGGGGCCGAAGCCTGCTGGGCGTTGCGGCAAGGCGGCTTTGCCGGTGACATCACCCTCGTGGGGGCCGAAGCGACCCCGCCTTATGAGCGGCCGCCCTTGTCCAAGAAGTTTCTGAACGGGACGCTGGACGCGGAGCGCCTGTTCCTGCGCGGCCCGGCCGCCTACGCCGACGCCGGCGTGTCTCTGAAGCTCGGCCGCCGGGTCGTCGGCCTCGATCCCGCAGCCTCCGTCGCAATGCTGGACGACGGCGAGCGGCTGTCCTTCGACTGGGCCATCCTCGCCACGGGCTCCGGTGCCCGCGCGCTCTCCATCCCCGGCATTGGCCTTGCGGGCGTCCATGCCCTGCGGACGATGGAGGACGCCGACCGCCTGCGCGCCGGGCTGCTGAAGGGCGGGCGGCTGGTGGTGATCGGCGGCGGCTATCTGGGGCTGGAGGCCGCAGCGACGGGCCGCAAGCTCGGCTGCGACGTCACCGTGCTGGAAAGCGCCGCCGGCCTGCTGCAACGCAGCGTATCGCGCCAGACCGGCGCCTATTTCGAGGCGAAGCACCGGGCGGAAGGCGTCGATCTGCGCCTCGGCGCCGCGGTGGCGCGGATCGAGGGCGATGGGCGCGCGGAACGGGTGGTCACCGCCGACGACACCGCCCTGCCCGCAGACCTCGTCCTGGTCGCCGTCGGCGGCGTCCCGGAAACTGGGCTTGCAGAAATCGCCGGCCTGGAGTGCCGCAACGGCATCCTGGTCGACGCCGACTGCCGGAGCAGTGTGGCGACCATCTTCGCCGTCGGCGACTGCGCCAACCATTTCGACCCGGCGCTCGGCCGCCACGTGCGGCTGGAGGCGGTGCAGACCGCGATTGCCCAGGCGCGCTGCGCGGCGGCCGCCATCCTCGGCGCGCCCCGCCCGGCCCCCAAGACTCCCTATTTCTGGTCCGACCAGTATGGCGTGAAGTTGCAGATCGCCGGGCTGATCGATCCGTCGCAGCCCTGCGAGGACATCCTGCTCGGCGACGCCGGCACATCCTTCGCCATCCACCGCATCCAGGGGGGCGTGCTCGCCGCGGTCGAGACGGTCAACCGCCCCGTCGATTTCGTCCGCGCCCAGAAATTGCTCGGCAAGCCCGTGGACATCGCCGCGGTCGCCTGAGCCAGCACAACGAGGACACCATGCCCATTGCCCGCTTTGTCATGCCCGATGGAACCGAACGCGCGGTCGACGTGCCCGACGGCTGGTCGCTGATGGAAGGCGCCCGCCGCGACGGGATCCCCGGCATCGTCGCCGAATGCGGCGGCGGCGCCACCTGCGCCACCTGCCACGTCATCGTCGACCCGACCTGGTTCGCGGTCGTGGGCGAGCCGCCCGACACCGAATCCATGCTTCTGGAACTGGCGTCGGAGCGCGGCGAGACCAGCCGCCTCAGCTGCCAGATCCTGATGACCGACGCGCTGGACGGCATCACCGTCCGCGTTCCGGAATCGCAACTCTGAACCACCAACAACAGCCCAAGCGCTGAAATAAGGGAGCCGAAACACCATGCCGGCACCGTCCGTGCACCCTCTGGCGCCGTCCGAACTCGTCGTGACGGCCATTCCGGAAGACGAACGCCTGTGGGTCCTGCAAGCCCCGAACGTCTGGTTCCGCCCGCTGATGTTCAACACGCTGCAAGGCCAGTGGTGCAACCTGCTGCGCGTCCGCCGCGCGGGCGTGCTGAGCCGCCACCGCCACCCGGGGCCCGTGCATGGCTACGTCATCAAGGGCACGTGGCGCTACCTGGAGCACGACTGGCTGGCCACGGCCGGGTCCTACGTGTTCGAGCCGCCGGGCGAGACGCACACGCTGACCGTCGACAGCGACGACGAGATGATCACCTTCTTCAACGTGTCCGGCTGCATGTATTACGTCGACGAGGAAGGTCGTCATACCGGGTTCGAGGACGTCTTCTCCAAGATCGACATGTGCGCCGTGCATTACGAGTCGGTCGGGCTCGGCGCCGACTTCGTGAAGCAGTTCATCCGCTGACGCGCCAAACAGAAAAGGCGCCGCGTCCGGCTGACGGACGCGGCGCCTTTTTCGTTGCGGGCCGTTATTCCTCCACCTTCACCCCGGCCGTGTCGACCACCTGCTTCCAGCGGTCGTGCTCGGCCTTCACGAAGCCCGTGAAGGCCTCCGTATCGCGGTCCACCGGCAGGAAGGAGATGGTCTGCAAGCGCTCCTTCGTGGACGGGTCGCGGGCGACCTCGACCAGCGCCGCGGCGATCTTCGCCTTCAGGTCCGGGCTGAGGCCCTTGGGACCGTACATGCCCATCCAGCTGGTGACGGTGAAGTCCTTGATGCCGGATTCGGCGATGGTCGGCACGTCCGGCAGCTGCTCCGCCCGGTAGGGGCTGGTGACCGCCAGTGCCTTCACCGCGCCAGCCTTGATCTGGCCGACCACCGTCGGCAGGTTCTCGAACACGACGTGAATGCTGCCCCCGCGCAGGTCGTTCAGCGCCGCCGTGCCGCCCTTGTAGGGGATGTGCTCCATCTTCACGCCGGTCTTCTGCATGAACAGCTCGGCCGTCAGGTGGTTGGACGCGCCGATGCCGGTGGAGCCAAAGTTCAATTGGCCCGGTCGCGCCTTGGCGTAGTCGATGAAGTCCTGGACCGTGTTCACCGGCAGGTCCTTGTTGACGATCATGACGTTGACGAACTCGGCGATGCCGGCGATGGGCGTCAGCGTCTTGTCGACATCGACCGGGAAATTGGGATCAACCAGCGGCGGCAGCACCAGCCCGCCGAGCCCGCCGACCAGCAGGGAATAGCCGTCCGGCTTGGACCGGATCACGTCCTGCGTGCCGATCACGCCGTTCGCCCCGGGCTTGTTGTCGACGATGACCGTCTGGTTGAGCTTGGCCTTCAGCCCGTCGGCGACGACACGCCCGACCAGGTCGGAGACGCCGCCGGGCGGATAGGGAACGACGAGTCGGATGGTTTGCGACGGATAAGTGTCGGCCATGGCGGTCGCGGCCACGCCGAAGGCCAGCAGCAACGCGCCCAGCGTTGTCACCACACGTTTCATCACGACACTCCAAAGGGATGGGGGGTTGCACGAAGGTCAATACGGCAAAGGGACACCGGCTATTCCTGGAACGCCTCTTCGCGCGTCTTCCGGACGGCCGGAAGCAGGACGGCGACCAGCAGGGCGACCGCCACGAGGAGCAGCCCCAGGCTGATCGGGCGTTGCAGGAAGATGATCGGATCGCCGCGCGACATCAGCATCGCCCGCCGCAGATTCTCCTCGATCATCGGGCCGAGCACGAAGCCCAGGAGCAGCGGCGCCGCCTCGCAGCCGAGCTTGATGAACACATAACCGAGGAAGCCGAAGAGCGCGGTCAGGATCAGGTCGAAGGGCTGGCTGCTCAGCGTATAGACGCCGATGCAGGAGAACAGCAGGATGGCCGGCGACAGCATACGGTAGGGCAGCGACAGCATCTTCACCCACAGGCCGATCAGCGGCAGGTTGAGCACCACCAGCATCAGGTTGCCCATCCACATGCTGGCGATCATGCCCCAGAACAGGCGGGGCTGCTCGCTGACCACCTGCGGGCCGGGCACGATCCCCTGCATGATCATGGCACCGATCATCAGGGCCATGACGCCGTTGGACGGCAGGCCGAGCGTCAGCATGGGGATGAAGGAGGTCTGGGCGCCGGCGTTGTTGGCGGCCTCCGGCCCGGCCACGCCCTCGATGGCGCCGTTTCCGAACCGTGAGGGGTCGCGCGCCAGGTTTTTTTCCAGCGTGTAGGACGCGAAGGAACTCAGCAGCGCCCCGCCGCCGGGAAGCACGCCGAGAATGGAGCCGAGCATCGTCCCGCGCAGGATCGGCATGGCGCTCTGCCGCAGGTCGGCGCGGGTCGGCAGGACGCTCTTGACCGGGTTGACGAGGACCGTGCGCTCCTCCTTCGATTCGACGTTCACCATGATCTCCGCCAGCCCGAACAGGCCGATGGCGAGCACAACGAAATCGACGCCCTCCGCCAGTTCGGGAAGGCCGAAGGTGAAGCGCTGGTAGCCCGAGTTGACGTCGGTGCCGGCGGTGCCGAACAGAAGGCCCAGCACGATCATGGCGATCGCCTTCAGCAGCGAACCCTGCGCCATGACCACCGCGGCGATCAGGCCCAGCACCATCAGCGCGCAGTATTCCGCCGGTCCGAACTGGATGGCGAGCTGCGCCAGCGGCGGCGCGAACAGCGCGATCAGCGCGGTTCCGAAGCAGCCGGCGACGAAGGACCCGATGGCGGCGATGCCCAGCGCCGCCCCCGCCCGTCCCTGCCGCGCCATCTTGTAGCCGTCGAGGCAGGTCACCACCGACGAGGTCTCGCCGGGCAGGTTGACCAGCACGGCCGAGGTCGATCCGCCGTACTGCGCGCCGTAATAGATGCCCGCCAGCATGATCAGGGCGGAGGTGGCGTCCAGACCGAAGGTGACCGGCAGGAGCATGGCGATGGTCGCCATCGGGCCGATCCCCGGCAGCACGCCGACCAGCGTGCCGCACAACACGCCGATGAAGCAGTAGAGAAGGCTGACCGGCTGCAACGCCGCGCCGAATCCGAGGCTCAACGCGCTGAACAGATCCATCACGCAGGTCCAATCGAGAGTTGCACGCCGACGCCGTGGATGAAGACGACGATCGCGATGATGGTGAGCACGAGGTAGATCAGCACAATCTCCACGGCGCGGAAGTCGCGGTTCGCCACCGCGCCGAGGGCGACCAGCGCCGCCGTGGCGATGGCCAGGCCCGCCGGCTTCAGGAGCAGGCCGAAGGCCACCACGGCCGCCAGCACCAGCGCGCAGCGCGGGCTGCCGCCGGGGATGGACGCGCCGGGGCTGAGGACGCCGCGCGCCGCGATGAGCGCCCCCAGCCCGGTCAGGAGCCAGCCGAGAAGTGTCGGGAAATAGCCCGGTCCCATGCGGGTCGATGTGCCGTGGGGATAGGCGCTGGACAGCGCCAGGGCCGCCGCGCCGATCAGGATGAACATAAGGCCGGCAAGCACGTCCTGGCTGCCGAAGATCCGTGCTTTGGTCACCCGTGGACTCCTTACGAGGGAGGCGATGTTGGGCACCGGAGGAGCACCCGCTTTTACGGTGCTGCGGTTGTGATCAGATGCCTCAATGGTTGTCATTTAGCTTGACAGAGTACGATACGGTTATCATACAAGTGACAGACCGTCAAAGGCGTTTCTCCCCTCCTCCCTCCAGCGCACGCGGAACGAACGCGACGGCCTTTCAAAACCATAGGAGCAGGTTGGTGAACGAAAAAACGAAAGGGATGCGCGCCGGTTTGGCGAACTACGGCGACGCCGGCTTCTCTTTGTTTCTGCGCAAGGCGTTCATCGCGGCCATGGGCTATTCCGACGACGCCCTGGAGCGGCCGATCATCGGCATCACCGACACCTTCAGCGGCTACAACGCCTGCCACCGCAACGTTCCGGAGGTGATCGACGCCATCAAGCGCGGCGTGATGCTGGCCGGCGGGCTTCCCATTGAATTCCCGGTCGTCTCGATCCACGAGGCCTTCTCCAACCCCACCAGCATGTTCCTGCGCAACCTCATGGCCATGGACACGGAGGAACTGGTCCGGGCCCAGCCCATGGACGCGGTGGTGCTGATCGGCGGGTGCGACAAGACGGTGCCGGCCCTGCTGATGGGTGCCGCCAGCGCCAACGTGCCGGCGATCATGACGGTCACCGGACCGATGATCACCGGCCATCACCGCGGCGAGCGGCTGGGCGCCTGCACCGACTGCCGCCGCCTGTGGGGCAAGCACCGCGCCGGCGAGATCTCGGCGGCTGAAATCCAGGAACTGACCGGGAAGCTGGCGCCCGCCGCCGGCACCTGCATGGTCATGGGCACGGCCAGCACCATGGCGCTGATGACCGAGGCGATGGGCATGATGCTGCCGGGCGGGGCCGCCATCCCGGCCGTGCACGCCGACCGCCTGCGCCACGCGGAGGCCACCGGCGCGCGCGCCGTCGCCATGGCCGCGGAGGGGCTGACCCCGGACAAGATCATGACGCCGGCCGCCCTGGCGAACGCACTGCGTGTGCTGCACGCCGTCGGCGGCTCGACAAACGCGCTGGTGCATCTGGCCGCCATCGCCGGCCGCCTCGGCTTCGACCTCGACCTGGAGGCCTTCGACCGCATGGGGATGGAAACGCCCGTGCTGGTCGACCTGAAGCCCTCGGGCCAGCATTACATGGAGGATCTGCACCGGGCCGGCGGCTTGGCGACGATCCTGCGCGAGATCAAGCCGCTGATGAACCTCGACTGCATCACCGTGTCGGGCAAGACGCTGGGGCAGCAGATCGAGGAGGCCCCGCCCTCCTGGCCGCAGGAGGTCGTCCGCCCGCTCGACAACCCGATCTATTCCAAGGGCGGCATCCGCCTGCTGCGCGGCAACCTCGCGCCCAAGGGGGCCATCATCAAGGAGTCCGCCGCCTCCCCCGTCCTGATGCAGCACACCGGCCGCGCGGTGGTGTTCGAATCGCTGGAGGACATGGATCGCCGGATCGACAGCCCCGACCTGGACGCGCGCGCCGACGACGTGCTCGTCCTGCGCAACGCCGGCCCGAAGGGCGCGCCGGGCATGCCGGAATCCGGCTACATCCCCATCCCGCGCAAGCTCGCCCAGCAGGGCGTCAAGGACATGGTCCGCCTGTCCGACGCGCGGATGAGCGGCACGGCCTTCGGCACCATCGTGCTGCACGCCTGCCCCGAAGCCGCGGTGGGCGGCCCGATCGCGCTGGTGCGCACCGGCGACCTTATCCGCCTCGACGTCCCCGCCGGCCAACTTGAGTTGCTGGTGGACGAGGACGAGCTGATCCGCCGTCGCGCCGAATGGGCCCCGCCGGAATGGACGGAGGCCGAGCGCGGCTACCGCCGCCTGTGGTTCGATCAAGTGCTGCAAGCGGACGAGGGCTGCGACTTCGCCTTCCTGCGCAACACGACCATCACCGGCACGGTGCCCTGACCGCACCGGTCAATCCCAAACAAAAGCCCGGTGCCACTCTACGGCGCCGGGCTTTTGCTTGCCCAGACGAACCCGACGCGATCAGTTCTGCAGCGATCCGCGGAAGTAGCGGAGCACCAGAAGCACGACCGCGCAGTCCAGCACGGTGATGATGACCGCCAGCGCCGCCAGCTGCGGGAAGGAGCCGTTCTCCCACAGGTCGAGCAGGGTCTGGCCGATGACCGGGTTGTTCGTGCCGCCCAGCAGCACCGAGGCCGTCAGGTCGCCGGACATCTGGACGAACAGGATGATCCAGCCCGCCGCCAGACCGGGCAGCATCAGGGGCAGCAGGATGCGCAGGAAGGTGCGGCCGGGCGGGGTGCGGAAGACCTGGGCCGCCTCGATCAGTTCCCGCCCCACCTGCGACACCGCCGAACTCGCGGAGCGGGTCGCCTGGGGCAGGAACATCACCAGATAGGCCAACAGCAGGATGGTCAGCGTGCCGTAGAGGTTGAGCCAGCCCTGGCTGAAGGACACCAGGAAGCCGACGCCGATGACCGTGTGCGGGATCGCCGCCGGCAGGGTGGCGACGGCGTCGATGACGGCGCGCAGCCGGCCTCCCGAATTGTGGGCGGCCAGCGCCAGCACCGCCGCCACGAACATGCCGATGGTCGCACCCACCGCGCCCAGCGACAGGCTGTTGACCAGCGCCTGGGTCGTCATGTCGTTCTCGAACAGCACGAAATGGTAGTTGTGGAAGCTCAGCTGGCTCCATACCACCCGCGGCGTCCAGAAGGGCTGGAGCGAGACGATGACCAAGCCGACGACCGGAATGACCGCGGTCGCCAGGACGTAGGCGACCATCGTTCCCTGCGCCAGCCAGCGCCAGCGGCCGAGCCGGATCCGCGAGGCCGGCGCGCCCTTGCCGCCGATGGTCGCGAAGCGCCCGCTGCGCACGATCCAGGCCTGCAGCAGCAGCGCGCCCTGCACGATGATCATCATGAAGATGCTGAGCATGATCGCCAGATCGGTCTTCGGCGGGTAGTTGTAGAGCAGCCGGTAGGCCTTCACCGACAGCACCTCGATCCCGGCGCCCGTGCCGATGATCATCGGGACGGAGAAGAAGGCGAAGCCCAACATCACCAGGATCAGCGCCGAGGCGAGAAGCGCCGGCCGGATCGCCGGGAGGGTCACGACGAACAACGTCTTCATCGGCCCCGCGCCGTTCATGCGCGCCGCTTCCTCGAAGTACGGGTTAAGGTTCCGCAGCGCCGCCGACACGATCAGGTAGACGTAGGGCACCAGATAGAGCGCGGTGATGATGACGAGGCCAGGGTAGGTGTAGATGTCCAGCGGCCCCTCGCGCATCGGTACGCCGACGGCATCGAGCAGGCCGCGCAACAGGCCGTTGAGCACGCCGGCCTTCGGGGCCAGCAGCATCACCCAGCCCGTCACGCCGGCGATCTGCGGCACGAGCAGCGGGATCAGCGGCAGGATGTCCGCCGTCCAACCGGTGCTCGCGTCGGTGCGCTCGTTCAGCCAGGCGAAGGCTGCGCCCACGAAGAGCGCCAGCGTGCCGCTCACGGCGACCAGAACGACGGTGTTCAACAGCGCGGCGAGGAGATCCGGGTTGGTCACCGCGGCGGTGAAGCCGGACAGGCCGATCCGGCCGTCGATGACGAAGGCGCGGAGGAGGATGCCGCCGACCGGATAGACGACGAGCGCCAGGGTCAGCAGGATCAGCAGCGTGACCACGACGTTGAACGGCGAAAGCCGGCCCGCGAGACGCGCAGCGCCGGCAAGCGGGGCGAAAGCGCTGCCCGTTGCTTGCATGGTGTTCGTTCCCCAATCCCTACGAAGCGTGCGGAGCGGCCCGCGGAACGGAATGGCTCCGGTCAGCGGAAGACGCGGACATGCTCCGGATGGACCCCGATGCCGATGGCGCCCCCCTCGCGGACCAGTTCCTGGCGCATGCTGCGCAGGATCACGCGCTTGTCGCCGACCAACGCGACGTACTCCGTGAAAAGCCCCAGGAACATCGTGCTTTCCAGGGTGGCGCCCATCACATTCAGGCCCTCCTCCTCGGCCGTGACGTGCAGGTTCTCCGGACGGATGAGGACGACGACCGGCTGACCGGCGTCCACGTCGACGGCATCGCGCGACGCCAGCCGCCCGATGACCGTGTCGACCAGCAGCAGCCCGTCCTTGCGGCCGACCACCGTGCCCGGGAACTCGTTGGTCGCGCCGACAAAGTCGGCGACGTAGCGCGAATCCGGCCGCTCGTAGATCTCGTAGGGGGAGCCGATCTGCGCCACGCTGCCGGTGTTCATCACGGCGATCCGGTGCGCCACGGCGGTGGCCTCCGTCTGATCGTGGGTGACGTAGAGTGCCGAGAAGCCGAGCTTCTTCTGCATGCTCACCAGCTCGATGCGCAGCTGCTCGCGCACCTTGGCGTCCACGTTGGACAGCGGCTCGTCGAACAGGATGACGCCGGAATTGCTGACGATGGCGCGGGCGAGCGCGATGCGCTGCTGCTGGCCGCCGCTGAGCTGCCCCGGGAAGCGGTTCTCAAACGCCGCGCAACCGACCATGGCCAGCGCGGCCCGCACGCGGTCGCGGATGTCCGACTTCGGCACGCGAGCATTGGTCAGCGGAAAGGCGACGTTGTCGAACACCGTCATGTGCGGCCACAGCGCGTAGGACTGGAAGACCATGCTGACGCCGCGCTTCTCCGGCGGCACCAGGATGCCGCGGTCTGAGGAGAAGACGACCGTGCCGTTGATCTCGATCTCGCCCTCGTCCGGCTGCTCCAGCCCGGCGACGCAGCGCAGCAGGGTCGTCTTGCCGCAGCCGCTCGGCCCCAGCAGGACCAGCTTCTCGCCGGCGTTGACGGTCATCGACACGTTGTTCAGCGCCAGCACGTCGCCGCGCGGGGTGCGGTAGCGCTTGGTGAGGTTGCGCACCCGGATGCGCACGTCGGCCGGCAGGGGGGTGGACATGGGGACGTCGTCCGCGACGAGCCGCACGGGGCTGGTGGCGATGGTCATGGCGCGATGTCCCCTCACTTCAGGCCCAGAAGGCTGAGCATTTCCGGTGCACGGCGCAGCGCGTCGGGAATGTTCGCGCGGCGGTATTCCGCGGGCAGCTTCAGCGCGCCGGGAATGTCGTTCCAGCGCGGCGAGGCGCAGACGTTCTTGCAGTAGGCCTCCTGCCCTTCGCGCGACAGGATGAAGTCGACGAGCAGCCGCGCGCCGTTGGGATGCGGCGCCTTGGTCGACACGGTGATCTGCGACTCATGCCCGACGGTGGGCAGCGGGTCGATATCGACCAGGGGAGCCCCCTTGTCGATGACCTGGTTGCTGGTCTGGCGCATGTTCGGCGCCAGACAGGCCGCCTCGCCGGCCGCCAGCATCTGGGTGCCGGGCACGGCGCTCGGCGCCCAGCGGATCTCCTGCGCGCCGAGACGGCGCACGAAGTCGTTGCCGTAGATGTCCGCAAGCATGCACACCCAGTCCATCAGGCCGGGGCTGTTGCGCACGTCGGGGATGATGATCTGGCCCTTCAGGTTGGGCTTCAGCAGGTCCGGCCAGCCGTTGGCGAAATCGTCCGCCTTGGCCAGCGTGGTGTTGAAGGTGATGGTCTGCGGAAACAGGCCGATGTAGGCGTTGTGAGGGGACTTGAACGCCGCCGGCCACGCCGCGTGCTCGGGCAGCGTGTCGATGTCGGTGATCCAGCCCTTGGCGTAGGCGTCCTCGATCAGGACGGGGTCCGCCAGTTGGAGAACGTCGGCGACCACGTTGCCGGCCTGCGCCTCCGTCGCATAGCGTTTGGCCATCGGCCCGCTGGCAAGGCGCATGATCTGCACCTTGATGCCGGGGTATTTGGCGTTGAAGGCGGCGACCACCCGCTGCGACACCGTCGGGTTGTCGGACGCGTAGTAGGTGATCTCCCCTTCCTTCTTCGCCGCTTCGTAAAGCGCCTTCAGATCGACCAGGTTGGCGGGCGCCGCCGCCGCAGGCCGGCTGATCGAAAGCCCAACCGTTGCGGCACTGGCCAGGGCCGCCCCGCCCCGCAGGACATCTCGTCGTGTCAGATCGTGCATCGTCCCATGCTCCCTGTTCTGCCATGTCGGACGCCGGATTTCGCGCGTCGCCGTTTTCGTTTGAGCCTTTGGCAGCGGTGTCCCCGATGTTAGCGGTCGAGCACCTCCGGATTGACCATGGCGGGCGCCCGGTCGCCGCAGGCGGCGGCGATCAGGTTCTTGACCGCCAGTTCCATCATCGCGCGCCGGGTTTCCACGGTGGCGCTGCCGATGTGCGGCAGCAGCATGACGTTGGGAAGCCCGCACAGCGGGTGGTCGGCGCCGATCGGCTCCTTCTCCATGACGTCGAGCGCGGCGCCGGCGATGGTGTTGGCCTTCAGCGCCGCGATCAGGGCCGCCTCGTCCACCACGCTGCCGCGCGCGGTGTTGATGAAATAGGCCGTGGGCTTCATCAGCGCGAACTCGCGGGCGCCGATGCCGCGCCGGGTGGCCTCATTGAACGGCAGGTGCAGGCTGACGAAGTCGGCCCGTTTGAACAGGTCGTCGCGGTCGCAATAGGTCGCCAGGCCCTCGGCCTCGGCACCGGCGTCGCGGTTCGGCTTGTAGTAGACGACGTCCATGTCGAAGGCGCGCGCGCGGCGCGCTACCATCCGGCCGATGCGTCCGAGTCCGACAATGCCCAGCGTCTTGCCGGCGATGTCGCGGGTCAGCGGGAAGGCACCTGCGTTCCACCCTCCGGAACGGACGAACCGATCCGCGTCCAGGGCGCCACGACCCAGGCTGAGCAGCATCACCATGGTCAGGTCGGCCACGGCGGCGTCGAGCACGCCCGGCGTGTTGCAGACGAGCACGCCGCGCCGCGTGGCCGCGGGGACATCGATGTTGTCGTAGCCGACCGCCACGTTGGAGACGACCTTCAGGTCCGGACAGCGCGCCAGGAGCGGATCGTCGATGCCGGCGCGGATGGTGGTGAGCGCTCCGCGGACACCCTTGAGCAGCTCCGCGAGGTCCGTCCCGGGCGGCAGGGCCGCTCCCGGAGCCGCCACAACCTCGCAGGACGCGTCGATCGCGGCGCGCAGGTCCGGGGGCACGGCGGCCAGAAGAATGACGCGGGGTTTATGATCGCTGGTCATGCAATGGCAATCCTCGTACGTGCGGGAACGGCGACGGGATTTCGGGATGGCATCGTTCGGCGGCCGCGAGACGCGCAAAGCGCCGCCCTTGCCGGTGTCGCCTTCTCCCCGCTCCAGGTGAACGCCTCCGCGGAGGCGGAATTCATCGTGCTGAACGACGATAAGGTTATCATACAGGCCACGCAACCATCAAAATTGGCTGGCCCCGGTTTTTCTTGGCCGGATTGGAACGGATTCAGGCAGAGTCGACATGGGGACTTCGATTGCGGGGCTGTCCAGCAATGCCCGCCCGCTGCCCAGATACGCAGCATTTCCGCTGATCCGCATCATTGTGCGCCATCCTCCGCCACGCGCGGCCCGGAATCGGCCGCAGGATTTGTATAGTATGCAAACATTTGGCCAGTTGGGTAGCGATCTTGGAACGCAAATGGTGAATGAAATTCCAAAAATAACCGCAATCGTCTTGCGGCTTTTACGCAGTCTCCAGCCCGACTTGCGAAACACGGCTGTGGGAAGAAGCACTATTCTCGCAGTAAGAGAATCACGCGCCGCCACGCAGCAAGCCAGGGCTGGCGCCTGCAGGATCCTTCCATTTCAGTCCAAACGCCACCCGAATCGACGGCCAAGCGACGCATGGCGCTTGCCAGGACTGATCATGTGGTTATCATACAGCTGAATGGCCGGGGAAACCCGCACCGTCGCCTGTTCGGAACAGCGCCGCCGGCCCGAGCCCATGCCATGGGTGCCGAGTGCCACACTCTGGAACGCGGTGGAGATTCGAACGGCCGCATCGCCTTGACAGTGAACAGGAGGCGTCCATAGACTGACTTTGTACCGCTGTACGGAACCGGCAATTCCATTTTCACGGGGCGCACAACGCCCCAAGACCGCCGGGCACGGTAACCGCAAGCTCCCGAACCAGAATGGGGCCCGAACCAGAGCAGGGCTGGAGACATCGATGACCATCACACCCGACATGTACGAGCGTCTCGTCAACGTGAAGACCGGCGAGATCAGCCGGGAGATCTTCGTCAATGACGAGATCTACACGCATGAACTGGAACGGATTTTCACGCGCGCCTGGCTTCTGGTCGGCCACGAGAGCCTGATCCCGAACCCGGACGACTTCTTCGTCTCGCGCATGGGCAACGACTCCGTCATCCTGACGCGCGACCGGCAGAACAACATCCACGTGCTTCTGAACAGCTGCATGCACCGCGGCATGAAGGTCTGCCGCTACGACCAGGGCAACACGCGCAGCTTCAGCTGCCCCTACCATGGCTGGAGCTATTCCACCGACGGCCGCCTCGTCGAGGCGCCGGGCCAGCTGGTCGGCGTGCCCGGCTTCGAGGAGCATTACCGCTGCGAACTCGACAAGAAGGCCTGGGGCCTCGTCCGCTGCCCCAACGTGGTGAACCACAAGGGCACCATCTGGGCAAGCTGGGACGAGAACGCCCCGTCCTTCCACGACTATCTCGGCGACATGCGCCTGTACCTGGATGCCGCACTCGACCACCGCGACGGCACGGAGGGCGGATCGGAGGTCATCGGCGGCGTCCAGAAATGGCGCGTCAAGTGCAACTGGAAGTTCGCCGTGGAAAACTTCATCGGCGACCATTACCACAACATCAGCCACCGCTCCGTCGACCTCGTCGGCATCGGGCCGAGCGCCGGGCGCGGCCGGCGCGACATGGAAAGCACCGGCTCCTTCCAGAACATCATCATCGGCTTCCCGGCGCTCGGCCACGGCGTCATCGGGCACCTGCCGCGCTATGAGGAGCCGCCCTACGCGCCGGCCTACCAGCGCCACCCCGCGGTCCAGGAATACGACCGCCAGGTCTATGAGGCGCGGGTCAAGCGGCTGGGCAACAAAATGCGCGTCGCCACCGGGGCGGCGAGCATCTTCCCGAACATGTCCTTCCACGGCCGCCAGCCGCGCACGCTCGCCGTCTTCCACCCGATCAGCGCGACGGAAATGGAAATGTGGCGCTTCTACCTGGTGGACAAGGACGCGCCGCAGGAGGTGAAGGACGTCCTTCGCCACTATTACCTGCGCTACTCCGGCCCCGGCGGCCTGACCGAATCCGACGACATGGAGAACTGGATGTACGCGTCGGAGGCCAGCCGCGGCACCATCGCGCGCCGGCACCCCTACAATTACCAGATGGGCAACGGCTACGCCAAGCCGGTGGAGGGCCTCAAGGGCGCCGTCCAGGGCGGCGACACCACCGAGGAAAACGCCCGCATCCTCTACAACCGCTGGGCCCAGTTCATGGCCGGCAAGAGCTGGTCGGAGCTGATGCCGGCCCAATCCGTTTGAGGAAACCCGCCATGGACGACACCGCCCTGAAGGCGCTGCTGCTGCACCGCGAGGTCGAGGACTTCCTGCTCATGGAAGCCGACCTGCTCGACGACCGCCGCTTCGCCGACTGGCTGGCGCTGTGCACCGACGACATCCGCTACTGGATGCCGATGGCGCGCAACGTCCAGTTCAACAAGACCGCCAATGAGTACACCCGCGAGCAGATGGACACCTGCTGGATCGACGAGGGCAAGGAGACGCTGACCCAGCGCGTCAAGCAGCTCGCCACCGGCATCCATTGGGCCGAGGAGCCGCAGTCGCGCGTCTCCCACCTGATCACCAACATCCGCGTCACCGAGGTCACCCCCGACGCCGCCGGCAACCCGGCCGAGGTGCAGGTGCGCAGCCGCTTCCTGGTCTACCGCAACCGCCTGCACGACGAGGTCGACATCTATGTCGGCAAGCGCCGCGACACCCTGCGCAAGCTCGACGGCGCCTGGAAGATCGCCCGCCGCGAGATCTTCCTCGACCAGAACGTCCTCCTCGCCAAGAACATCACGACCTTCTTCTGAAGAGCCGTCCGAGGAGCGGCGCGGTTGCGCCGTTCGCCCGGTTGTTCCATTGTGCAGGATGACCCATTTCGCCGGAAGCGGTCATGCCCCCGCGGATGGACGCTGCCATCATGGTGTGAAACGATGATTAGAGCCGTTGATCGCGCGTTCGACATTCTCGACTGCTTCAAGACCGCCACGGAGCTGAACCTCAGCGAGCTGAGCGAACGGACCGGACTCAGCAAAAGCACGACGCATCGTTTCCTCACCGTGCTGGAGGAACGCGGCGCCGTGGTCCGCGACCCGAAGACGCAGCGTTTCGCCATCGGCCCGGCGATCATCGCGTTGAGCGCCCGGCAGAACGGCCCGGAGGAGCTTCAGCGGCTGGCCCAGCCGATCATGGCCGAACTGCGCGACGCCAGCGGAGAAACCGTCGTGCTGTCGCTGCGCGTCGGCGATCACCGCATCGCCGTGGACCAGTGCGAAAGCCACCAGCAGCTGCGGCGCAGCGTCCAGGTCGGCGAGGTGCGCCCGCTCTATCTGGGCGGGGCCGGCAAGGCGATGCTCGCCTATTCCGACATGGTCGAGCGGGAACGGGTCCTGCAGTCGATGCCGCGGGAGCGGATCACCTCCTACACCATCACCGATCCGGACCTCCTTGCCGCCGAACTCGACCGTATCCGCAAGCGCGGCTACGCGGTGGCGGAAAACGAATATCTGTTCGGCGTGATTTCCATCGCCGCCCCGGTGTTCGGCTCGGCCGGCCGCGCCATCGCCGCCCTGACCCTTACCGGTCCCGTCTTCCGCATCACGCCGGAAATGGTGCAGCGGCTCGGCCCCGTCGTCGCCGAAGCGGCCGGCAAGCTGACCCGGCTGATCGCCCCCGACGCGAAGGGCGCGCCGGTTCCCGCCCCGGCCGAACGGGAACAGCGTCGCTCCGCCTGACCGACGCCGGGTCGCGTCACAGAGGGCAACAATCGACAGGGATTGCACGGATCTGGAAAGGGATTGTACGGAACAGGCCGTGCCCGAGGAGCCATTGCATCGGTATGGAACGCACTGAACCGGGCGGTTCCGTGAAATCCGATGTCGATCCGTGCAATCCGTGTCGATTGTTGCCTACGCTTCCCGCGCGTCGTGTTCAGGCGATCACACCGGCGACCGGGGAGATCGCTTTGACTCCCGTACGCTTGTATGATAACCGTATTCATCATACAGGCCAGCGCCACCGCCCGGCGCATGGTGCAAGCGAAGCCGTCACAGTGCCCTCCCAAGGAGAATGCGGGTGAAAGCGCAGCCGGAATCCTACGCGTCGCTGGTGGACGCCGACCAGGGAATCGTCAGCCGGGAAGTCTTCGTGAACCAGGAGGTCTTCGAGCAGGAGATCGCGCGCATCTTCGCCCGCGCCTGGCTGTTCGTCGGCCATGAAAGCCTGATCCCCAACCCGGACGACTACTTCGTCTCGCGCATGGGCATGGACTCCGTCATCCTGACGCGCGACCGCCAGGGCAACATCCACGTGCTGCTGAACAGCTGCATGCATCGGGGCATGAAGCTCTGCCGCCACGACCAGGGCAACGCGCGCGCCCTCACCTGCCCCTATCACGGCTGGAGCTATTCCACCGACGGCCAGCTGGTGGAAACGCCGGGCGAACTCGTCGGCGTCCCGGGCTTGGCGACGCATTACCACGGGCAGCTCGACAAGAAGGCCTGGGGCCTCGTGCGTTGCCCGAACGTGGTGAACTACAAGGGCACCATCTGGGCCAGCTGGGACAAGGAGGCCCCGCCCTTCCTCGACTATCTCGGCGACATGAAATTCTACCTCGACGCCGCGCTCGATCACCGTGACGGGCGCGAGGGCGGGTCGGAAGTCTTCGGCGGCGTGCAGAAATGGCGCGTCAAGTGCAATTGGAAGTTCGCGCCGGAGAACTTCATCGGCGACATGTACCACGACATCAGCCACCGCTCCGTGGATCTCGTCGGCATCGGTCCCAGCGCCGGCAAAGGGCGTCGCGACGCGTCGCGTCGGCGCATGACCATCGGCTTTCCCGGCCTCGGCCACGGCCTACTCGGCCAGCTGCCGCACACCGCTGAGGACGATTACGTGCCGCTCTATACCAAGCACCCGGAGGTGGAAGCCTATTTCCGCGAGGTCCACGCGGCCCGCGTGCGCAACCTGGGCGACCGGATGCGGGTGCAGACCAGCGTCGGCACGATCTTCCCGAATATGTCCTTCCATGGCCGGCAGCCGCGCACCATCGCCGTCTTCCACCCGATCGGCCCGACGGAGATGGAGATGTGGCGCTTCTATCTGGTGGACAAGGACGCCCCGCAGGCGGTCAAGGACGCCACCCGCCATTACTACCTGCGCTATTCTGGCCCGGCGGGCATGACGGAATCCGACGACCTGGAGAACTGGTCCTACGCGACGGAGGCCAGCAAGGCGCCACTGGCGCGTCAGCACGCCTACAACTACCAGATGGGCCTCGGCCACGCACAGCCCATCAAGGACCTGCGCGGCGCGGTGCAGAGCGGCGACGTGTCGGAGGAAAACCAGCGCATCTTCTATAGCCGCTGGGCCGACTTCATGACCGGAAAAAGCTGGGCCGACCTGATCCCGGGTTAAGCTACACAACGCCTTCCACTTGCGAATTCCCACGATCATTCAGGAAAAGACGGCGGCCATTTCGATGATGGACCTGAAGAACCCCAGCCTTTTGAAGACCCAGGCCTATGTGAACGGCGAATGGCGCGACGGCCCGCAGGGCCGCCGCTTCCCGGTCACCAACCCGGCGACCGGCGCCGTCCTGGCCCAGGTTGCCGACCTCGGCGCGGAAGAGACGCGCGCCGCCATCCTCGCCGCCAACGACGCCTGGGACGGCTGGCGGTCGCGGACCGCCAAGGAGCGCGCCGCCGTCCTGCGCCGCTGGTACGAGCTGGTGACGGAGAACCAGGAGGACTTGGCGGCGATCATGACCGCGGAGCAGGGCAAGCCGCTGGCCGAGGCGCGCGGCGAGGTCGGCGCCGGCGCCACCTTCCTGGAATGGTTCGCGGAGGAGGCCAAGCGCGCCTACGGCGACGTGATCCCGACCCACAAGCCGGGCGCGCGGATCGTCGTGGTGAAGGAGCCCATCGGCGTCGCCGCCGCGATCACGCCCTGGAACTTCCCCTTTTCGATGATCACCCGCAAATGCGCCCCGGCGCTTGCCGCCGGCTGCCCGGTGGTGGTGAAGCCGGCGGAGGACACGCCGCTGTCGGCGCTGGCGCTCGCCTCGCTGGCCGAGCAGGCTGGCGTTCCCAAGGGCATCTTCAACGTCGTCACCGGGTCCGATCCCGTTGCCATCGCCGGCGAGCTGACCGCCAGCCGGCTGGTGCGCAAGTTGTCATTCACCGGCTCGACCGAGGTCGGCAAGATCCTCATGCGGCAGTGCGCCGACACGGTGAAGAAGGTGTCGCTGGAGCTGGGCGGCAACGCGCCCCTGATCGTCTTCGACGACGCCGACCTCGACGTCGCGGTGGCCGGCGCCATCGCCTCCAAATACCGCAACGTCGGGCAGACCTGCGTCTGCGCCAACCGCATCCTGGTGCAGTCGACTGTCTACGACGCCTTCGCCGCCAAGCTGACCGCCGCGGCATCGGCGCTGGTCGTCGGCAACGGCGCGGATCCCGGCGTGCAGCAGGGGCCGCTCATCAACGCCCAGGCCATCTCCAAGGTGCAGGAGCTGGTGGACGACGCCCTCGCCAAGGGGGCCACGCTGACCACCGGCGGCAAGCGCCACGGGTTCGGGCCGAACTATTTCGAACCGACCGTGCTGACCGGCGTCACGACCGACATGCGGGTGGCGCGCGAGGAAATCTTCGGCCCGGTCGCCCCCCTCTTCCGCTTCGATACGGAGGACGAGGCGGTGCGCCTGGCGAACGACACGGAGTACGGCCTCGCCGCCTACTTCTACAGCCGCGACGTCGGCCGGGCTTGGCGCGTCGCTGAGCGCCTGGAATACGGCATGGTCGGCATCAACGAAAGCCTGCTCGCCACCGAAGTCGCCCCGTTCGGCGGCATCAAGGAAAGCGGCATCGGCCGGGAAGGCTCCAAGTACGGCATGGATGACTTTCTTGAGGTCAAATACCTGTGCGTCGGCCTCTGATCGCCCTGCACCATCCATCAAAGGGAAGAATGGGTATGAACAGACTGACCGTCATCGAGAACACGGTCGCTGCGGCTGTTTTCACCACGTCCAAAATCTATCCGACGGCCATCGCGCCGACGACGCCGGAGGTGCGCGTCCATGTCGTCCACCGCAGCGAGGACACGGGCCACACCGCCGGCGTCTGGGAACTGACCGTCGGCAAGTGCCGCCTGGAACGCACCGTCGACGAGGTGTTCGTGCTGCTGTCCGGCGTCTGGGTCCTCACCGCCGACGACGGCACGGTGACCACGCTGCGGGCCGGCGATACGGCCTTCCTGCGGAAAGGGTGGAAAGGCACCGGTGAGGTCGTCGAAACGGTGCGCAAGGTGTATGCCACCTTCCCGTGACGACGCCTCTCCTCGACATCCCGGTAGCTCAAGGTGAACCGCAGATACAGCCAGGTCGCGTGCTGGATGACGGCGGGCGGGAACTGGTGGCGGGCATACGAGAGCGGCGTCATGGGATCAACGTAACCTCACCGTCCGGTCGCCGCCAAGCTTGGCGTGACAATGCCGGCCGGGTCACTGCCAACCGGCAACTTCTGACCGAGGTCCGGCGCGTCCATGGACGCCACCAGGAGGGCCGCTATGGCAGCCCGCGCGTGCATACCGCCCTACGGGCAGAGGGTGTCGCGGCACCGTCAACTTGCTGATAGGCAGGCTGAGCGAAGGTAGGGTTTGGCCCGGAGGCCAACGACGTTTTGGAGATTACGCGGCCAGCGGCGCGCCGGCGACCTCGGCCCTGAGCCGATCTACCAAACCATCGCGCAGCACGATCCTGGAACCGTGGCAATCATCCCGCCGCGCGCCACCGCGGTGCCCAGCGATCAGGCCGTGACCGCCCCGACGCAGCGCGACCGCCACATCCAGCGGATCGCCGAAACCGGCCGGATGGGCTGGCAGCGCGAAACCAAGTACGGCCGCCGCTCCAAAGAGGAAACGGCCATGGCGCGCTACAAGGGCATTCTTGTCGGGCACTTCCACGCCCGAACTCCGCCCGCTCAGCAGGCGGAAGCCATGATCGGCGTATCCGCCCTCAACCGCATGCTCGACGCAGGACGCCCCGTGCCGGTGCGCACCGCGTAACCGGCGGCAGAATGGACGAACAGACCGGCCGCCCATCTCCATGCACCAACACCAGGTATGGCGCGACACCTGACGGAACCGGGACGACTGCAGCGATCTGGGAGTTTCTCGGGCAACCTTTTATCATCTCCGGGCCGCACATCATGCGGTCGCATTCACGAGATGGCCCGATACGGTCGAGATGAACGCACGAAGACGCTGAAGACGCCGTAGGTCCCGGTGATATCCCATCCAGATGTCTCGCGCCGGCGGCGGCGTCGGCAGGTCCAGTCTGCGGATACCCGGGATCTGATTGCCGACCACGCGAGGCAGGACGGCGATTCCAACGCCTTGCCTGCACATGCGCCCCTGGACGTTCCGGTTGTTCGATCGCAGGACCGGCCTCGCGTTGGGGAAACTCTCGATGAGCCACGCGATGTCAGGGAAATGGCCGGTGGACGTGTCGTGGGTGATCAGCCGGAAACCGGTCCCATCGCCATATTTCGGCTCCTGCGCCTCTTCCGCGATGTAAACGCCGTACTCAAGGCGGAAGAGCCGTCGCTGAACAACGTCAGCGGTGTCGAATGGAACGATACGGAAAGCGACGTCGGCCTCCCGCTGGGCGAGATTGAACAGGCGCGTGCCGGTCAGGATCTCGACGTCGACATTGGGGTAGGCTTTCGAGAAATCCGCCAGGATGGGAGGCAAGACATAGGCCCCGAACCAGTCCGCGGATGAAATGCGCAGACTGCCTTTGAGGTTCTGCTCCTGCCCCGCAAGCCGGCGCTCCATCGCCAGCGCGCTTTCCTCCATCTGCTCCGCCAGCGCGATGATCCCGTGGCCCTCTTCGGTCAGAACAAGACCGTCCGCGGTGCGCTGGAAGAGCGTGTGACCGATCGCCTGCTCAAGTGCGCGGAGGCGCCGGCCGACGGTCGGGTGGCTTGTCTGAAGAGAACGCGCAGCGGCGCCGAGCGTGCCGAATCGCGCAATCGCGAGAAAGACTCTGACGTCACTCCATTCCATCACAACCACCCACACAAAACTGAACGCCGAGAGTACGGTTATGTCACTTATCGAACAAATCTAAATGCCTAGATTGCCATCATCGTCTGGAGATGCGTCCTTCTGCGGATCCGCCAGACCCATGCGGGCCGCCGCTTGGGTGAAGGAATCGTGACCCTGGCTGTGGGGCCCAAGGAAAGCTTGTCCGGACGGAACAGAGAGGATTTTCCTGAGGGGTCGCGGAACGCGGCGGCCCGCCTCGATACTCGCAAATGAGGACCTCGACGATGATCACGATGCTGGTGACCTATGCGGGCGATGAGGAAACGCCGTTCGACCGCGACCATTGGATCAACGTGCACTTCCCGCTCGTGCGGGAAAGCTGGGGACGTTATGGGCTGGTCAGCGCCGGTGGGTTCTTCCCGCAAGGTGATGGTGCCGGGCTAACCGCGGTCGGAGTCGTCAACTTCCGCGACGAGGCCGCCATGGAAGCGGCGCTCAATTCGCCGGAGACCGCCCAGGTCATGGCTGACGTCGACATCGTCACCGCCGTCAAACCGCAACGCAGCATCGTGAAGCCGCTCTGAGCGGCACGGCAGTGCCTGTCGATTGCCAGGGCTCCTGATCTCTCCAGGTCTGCGCCCCGGCGCGCCGCAGCGATCGGCGGTGCCCTCTGTGCGCTCAGCGGGGCGTGCGCCGATGCTGGCCAACTTGCTCACGTCTTCATTGTGGCTCTCCTCTGCATCGCCACCCGCCAACCCGTCGGCGCAGGTCTCGGCCTCACGACCGCTTGGCAGCCTCCGTCCGATCCCGCGCACAGCTCTCATCCGAACAACAGGAGATGGAACATGCAGATCGGGTTTGTCGGTCTCGGCAATATGGGCTCGGCAATGGCCCTGAACCTCGTGAAGGCAGGCCATGACGTGCGGGCCTGGAACCGCAGCAAGGTCGCTCAGGAAAGCGTTCCCGGGGTAACGCTGGTCAAGCGCGCGGCGGGTGCATTCCAGGCTGACGCCGTCTTCACGATGCTATCCGACGACCCTGCCATCCGGGAGGTGATCCTCGATGCCGGCCTTCTGGCAAGCGCGCGACCAGGGCTGACCCATGTCGTCACCTCGACGATCTCGGTCGCCTTCGCGCGGGAACTGGAGTTGCTGCACGAAGAGGCAGGCCTTGGCTATGTGTCCGCACCGGTCCTCGGGCGACCGAACGTAGCGGCGCGTGGCCAGCTCAACATCCTGGCGGCCGGGAAGGCCGATGCCGTTGCCGCGGTCGAGCCGCTGCTCGCTTCACTCGGCAAAAAGGTCTGGAGGTTGGGGAAGAACCCCGCTCGGGCGAATACGGCGAAGCTCGCCTGCAATATGATGATCGCCATGGCCATCGAGGCGATGGCTGAGGGTGTCGTGCTGACCGAGAGCGTCGGCCTCGACCGTGCGGAATTCTTCGAACTCATCCTGGGCACCCTGTTCTCCGGTCGCGCCTATGAGAGCTACAGCGCGCAGATCACGGAACGGTCGTTCGAGCCGGGTTTCAAAGCCGAGCTCGCGCTCAAGGACATGCGTCTCGCGACCGAGGCCGTCAACGAGATCGGACGCACGCTCCCGATGCTCGAAGCGGTCCGCGAGGGGCTCGGCAAAGCTGTCTCGGCGGGTTTCGGAAAGAAGGATTGGTCGATCATGGCCGACATGACGGTTCGCGGCGGCGA
Organism: Azospirillum himalayense; assembly: GCF_042657465.1. Lineage (NCBI taxonomy): Bacteria > Pseudomonadati > Pseudomonadota > Alphaproteobacteria > Rhodospirillales > Azospirillaceae > Azospirillum > Azospirillum himalayense. The sequence continues at coordinate 63,250 of NZ_JBHSLC010000049.1, forward strand.
CAGCCTGGCGTCGTCTGAAACCAACTCGGAGACGAAACAATGAAGACTTGGCTCATCACCGGCTGCTCGAGCGGCTTCGGACAGCGCCTCGCGCTCGCCGCGGCACAACGCGGCGATCAGGTCGTCGCGACGGCCCGCGACGTCAAGACGATCGAGGACATGGCCGAGCCTTTCGGCGGCCGCATGATCACCTTGCCGCTGGACGTGACGGATGCGGCGGCCGCCGAGGCAGCGGTCGCAAAGGCGGTCGAGACCTTCGGCGGGTTTGACGTGCTCGTGAACAACGCCGGCTATGGACTGTTCGGCGCGATCGAGGAAGGCACGCCCGAAGACTATCGGCCGATGTTCGAGGTGAACGTCTTCGGTCTGATCGAAACCACCAGAGCCGCCCTGCCCGTCCTGCGGCGTTCTGGCGGAACGATCGTCACCATGTCGTCCGGCGCCGGCATCGCGGGCAGCGGCGGCGGAGGTTATTACAACGCCGCCAAGTTCGCCGTGGAAGGGATTTCCGAAGCGCTCGCCAGCGAGCTGGAGCCGTTCGGCATCCGCGTGCTGATCGTCGAGCCTGGGCCGTTTCGCACCGATTTCCTTGGCCGTTCGATCAGGATGGCGGCCAACGAGATGCCGGAGTACGCCGCGAGCTCGCGCAAGCACTATCGCGAAACCAACAACGGCAATCAGGCGGGCGATCCCGACAAGGCGATCACGGTGATCCTGCAGGCAGTCGACGCCGATGACGCCCCGCTTCATCTGCCACTCGGCCCCATCGCGCACGCGATCGCCGAACGAAAGCTGGCTGCGTTCCGCAGCGATATCGACGCTTGGCGCGACATCTCGATCGCCACCGATTTCGATCGGCCCTGAGCGCTGGCCGCGAGCTTTGTTTGAACGTCAACATCGACCGGAAAGCGATCATGATCGCAACCTTGAAGGGGTTTTCCCAGCAGCTGGTGCCGGTGAATGGCATCAAGATCAACGCCGTCACGGGAGGCTCGGGCCCGCCGATCCTTCTGCTTCACGGCTGGCCGGAAACATGGTGGGAATGGCACAATGTGATGCCGCTTCTGGCCGAGCATGTCAGCGTGGTGGCCATCGATCTGCGCGGCGCGGGCTTTTCCGACTGCCCGCTCGACGGCTATGACAAGGCAACGATGGCGCGCGACGCGCACGAGGTCATGATTGCCCTTGGGCATGAACGCTACGCCGTGTGCGGACATGACATCGGCGGAATGGTCGCCTTGCCGCAAGCCGCCATCCACCGGGAGGCTGTCACCCACCTGGCCGTCCTCGACGTTCCGCTTCCCGGCTGGACCGGATGGGAGGCGACGACCGCGGGGCTCTGGCACTTCAGCTTCCATATGAACCGGGATCTACCCGAGCGCCTGATCCACGGCCGTGAATATGACTATGTTTCGACCTTCATGGCAGAGCGTTTCTACGATCACAGCACCTTCAATCCGGCGGACATCGAGATCTACGCGAAGGCGATGGCTCTTCCTGGCCGCACGCGCGGCGGCATGGAATGGTATCGCACCCTCGCCGCCGATCATGCGGCGGCTCTCGAGTACAAGAAGCACCCCCTCGGGATACCGGTGCTCGGTCTGGGTGGGGACCAGCGGTTCGGTGCGCAGATGGTGCCGATGCTCAAAGAGTTTGCCAGGAACGTGACAGGTGGCTCGATCGCGCGGTGCAGCCACTATGTCGCGGATGAGCGGCCCAAGGAAGTTGCGGCCGCCCTGATCGATTTCCTCAAGGCCAACTGAAACTAAGACCAGCTGAAACTCTGCGCCCGCGCCGTCGCGGGCCGGGCGGATCGCGACGCGGCGGGCGAATTGCCCCCGAAGCGGTCGCGATGGATCGACACAATCAAGGAGACTGTCATGACCGCACCCCTCATTCGCGGCGTCAATCATATCGGCATCACGGTGCCCGACATCGAAGCGGCAAAATCGTTCCTGGCGGAAGCCTTTGGCGGCCAGGTGATCTACCAATCCTTCGGACCGCAGGATCCACCGCGGCAGGGACCCGAATTCGAGCGGGCCGTCGGCGCTTTCCCCGGAACGGTCGTGCGTGCGCAGGCGATGGTCAAGATCGGAACCGGACCCGATATCGAGCTCTTCGAAATGCACGGCCCCGAGCAAGCCCAGCCGATCCGGGCGAGCGACTTCGGCATCACGCACTTCGCTCTCTACACCGACGACATCGACGCATCGGTCGAGCGCTTCGAGAAGGCTGGAGGCACCCCCCTCACCGCGCCGCGCGCCATTCCCTATGCTACCGAGAAAGGTCCTGGAAACAAGGTCTGCTACTGCCGCATGCCCTGGGGCACGACGATGGAATTCATCACCACGCCGGACCGTATGCCCTATCATGACCAGACGGATCTGCGCAGGTGGCAGGACGAGGACTGAGCAGGGCACGATCGGACAGAACAGCGTCGTGCGGGATCAGGGAATCCGGCGCCGGCGACAGGATGCGCCCGCCGAAGCAAGGGGGACCTCCGATAAGCCGGTGTCGGCGAAGCAGTCCGAACCTCCGACGCCCCGGCTTGCGGTTCGGCTCCTGGCTGGCGATCCCGACGAGTTGACCGACGAGGACCGCCGCTTTGTCCAGGCGTTGCGGGAGCGCTCGCCGTCGATCGCGACGGCCGCCGATCTCATCACCCGCTTCTGCGAGATGGTGAAGGGCAAGTTGCCCGACCCATTCGATGGCTGGCTGCGCGAGGCAGAGGGCAGCGCGCTGCCCTGACCGAACAGACATCCGGATGACGTCTCGCCGCCCGCCCCGTCATCTCACCGCCGATGAAAGGTACAGGCGAACTGCCCCTCATCGGCGGCCGGCGATCCGGTCAGTGATAAAACTGCGCACCACGACAGTACCATCTGTCATAGGCTGAAATGCTCGCATCGAGGGTGCGTCACGAACAAGCGCTCCTCTTTCAGCCGCGAACCCGACGGTTGGACTCCGGTGCCGACTGCTGCTCGAACAGGCGGCGGTAGAGACCAGACGGGCGGTGCAGCAGGGCTGCGTGCGTTCCCTCCTCCACGACACGCCCCTGGTGGAAGACCAGGATGCGGTCCAGGCTGCGCACGGTGGACAGGCGGTGGGCGATGACGAGGGCCGTGCGGCCCTGCATCAGGCGTTCCATCGCCTCCTGGATCAGCGCCTCCGATTCCGAATCCAGGCTGGAGGTCGCCTCGTCGAGGATCAGGACCGGCGCGTCGGCCAGGAAGGCGCGGGCCAGCGCTACCCGCTGGCGCTCGCCGCCGGACAGCTTGACGCCGCGCTCGCCGACCAGCGTCGCGTAGCCCTTGGGCAGGCGCGCGATGAAGTCATGCGCGTTGGCCAGCCGCGCCGCCCGTTCGATCTCCGCCAGGGTCGCGCCGGGGCGGCCGTAGGCGATGTTCTCCGCAAGCGAGCGGTGGAACAGGATCGGCTCCTGCGGGACGATGGCGATCTGCGAGCGCAGCGAGGTCTGTGTCGCCCCGGCCACGTCCTGCCCGTCGATCCGGACACTCCCCCCGGTCACGTCGTACAGCCGCTGGATCAGCTTCACGAAGGTGCTCTTGCCCGAGCCCGATGGCCCGACCAGCCCGATCCGCTCGCCGGCCCGGATCGTCACCGACAGGTCGCGGTAGAGCGGCGTCGTATGGCCGCCATACTGGAAGGTGACGCGGTCGAAGCGCACCTCGCCGGCCGTGATGCGCAGGGGCACGGCGTCCAGCCGGTCCTCCACCCCCAGCGGTTCGGCGTGGATGTCCACCAACTCCTCCATCTCGTTGATCGAGCGCTGGAGGTGGTTGATGTGCATGCCGATGTCGCGCAGATAGCCATGGACCACGAAATAGGTCGTCAGCACATAGGCGACGTCGCCGGGCGTCGCCTGCCCCCGCCACCACAGCCACAGGGCGGTCGCCACCACGGCGCTGCGGATCAGCAGCAGGACGGCAAGCTGGGCCGTGCTGTGGCGGGTGTGGCGGGTCCAGGTGCGGCCGGTCCGGCGGCTCCATTTCCCGACGACCTGGGCCAGCCGCTCGTCCTCGCGCGGCTCGGCGCCGAACGCCTTCACCACCGCGTTGCAGCCGATGGCGTCGGCCAGCGTGCCGCCGAGCCGCGTGTCCCAGGCGTTGGACAGCCGCGCCGCCGGGGCGATGTAAAGCGTCGCGAAGAGCACGGTCAGCACGATGTAGACCGCCGTTCCCAGCGCGATGACGAGCCCCATCACCGGCCATTGCAGGCCGAGCAGCAGCATCGTTCCGGCCAGCACGACCAGCGACGGCCACAGCGCCAGCAGCAGCGTGTCGTTCAGCGTGTCGAGTGCCCACATGCCGCGCGTGATCTTGCGGACGATGGAACCGGCGAAGCTGTTGGCGTGCCAGTCGGTCGAGAATCGCTGGACGCGATGGAAGCTGTCCTGGCCGACGTCGGCCATGATGTGCAGCGTCAACGGGATGACGCCGCTCCAGGCGATGTGGCGCAGCACGACCATTCCGGCGCCGAGACCGACCATGGTGGCGAAGGCGCCGACGGCGGCGTCGCGCGCCGCCTCGCGGTCGTCTGGCAGCAAAGCCAGCGCGTCGACCAGACGGCCGGCGAACAGCGGCATGAAGACGTCGGCCAGCGTCGCGAGTGCGATGGTGCCGGCGATCCAAGCCACCAACGGCTTCCGGCGGCTCCAGTGACGGAAGGTAAAGGCGAGAACGGCGTGGATCGCGCCCGTTCGGCCGGTGCGTTTCAAAACAGCCATGACTCCGTTCGGCGCGGGGACGCGCCGTCTCCACGGCGGGGGCCGAGATGCGGCCATGGCTATGGCGCGATCAGGGCCGGGCGGCGCCGTCCAATGAATGGGAATATCGATGACCGTTGCCGGGCCTAAAGAGCCCGCGGTCGTCCCTTGCGGTCGGGCGACCTAACGGTTGACCGATGCGGGAGATGTCAGCAAGCAGATCGTACGCATGCAGCCTCCCAACTTTCAGAAACAAAACCGGTCGGTTTGGATAACAGGCTTTACAGGACGCGCCAATACGCCTTTTGTTATAGTCTGGCTGCGCCGTCGGAATGGAGCCAGCGGACCGCTTCGCAAGCGGCCAGAAGGACCCCGTTCCACAGCGGACGGTTGGTGTCGCAGTGTGGTCGATGTCGGCTGCGATGATCATGCGGCCGGTATCCGAAGACGAGGTGCCCCGGGTCTCTCACCGCTTTGACCCGCATTCTATGGGCACCGCCGTTCGTCCCGCAAGCACCACTCCGGCATCCTGGGACCCGTTCTCGGACGTCGATGCCTTCGTCGATGAGGTGCTGACCGAGCTGACAGCGATGGCGGCCGACGGCAATCGCCCAACCCGGTCCGGGCCGAAGCCGGCGCTCACCGGAGCCGCGTTGCGCAAGGCGATCATGGCGATTTGGTGCGTGTGCCTTTGCGGCATGCAATGGCGCGCCATCGGCCAGTTCTCCGGCATGTCCTTCGGCACGCTGTACACCCTGTTCGCCCGCTGGACCCGGCTCGGGCTGTGGCGGCGCTTGCTCGACCGGCTGCACCGCACTTGGCGGCTGGCCTGCGGCGATACGGCGGAACCGAGTGCCATCGTGATCGACAGCCGCACCTGCCCGTCGGCTCCGAGCTGTTTTGTGCGCGGCGTCGATGGCGGCAAGAAGATCCGCGGCATCAAATTGTCCGGTGGTGACACGTCCTTGGCGGCATACACCGTGAGCTGGGCGGCCAGTTTGGTTTTCGTGAGGTCGCACGGACTGGGCGGCCGATAGGCCGGGTTGGCCAGTTCGGGTTTGTCGACGAGGCGCTCACGGACGACGTCGTTGGGGGAGCGGCCGGTGAGGAGCCGCTGTCGGCGGGCGTTGTAGGCGAGCCGGTAGCCGTTCAGCAGACGCTCCAGGGCGTCGTGGGTGCCGATGCACATGACCAGCACCTCCCGCCCGATGCGGACGTTGAAGCGTTCGACCATGGCGTTGGTTTGCGGCGTGTAGGGCTTGGTCTTGCGGTGCTGCACGCCCGGCGCCCGGCAGGCGGCCTCGAAGCCGGCGGCGGTGAAGCAGCTGCCGCGGTCGGTCAGGACGTAGGTGACCTGGAAGGGAAAGGCGGCGACGGCCTCTTTGAGGAAGGCGGAGGCGGCGGCTTCCGTCTCCTCGTCCTTGACCGCCAGGTGGACCATCCGCGAAGCGCGGTCGATGGCGACGTAGAGGTAGCGCTTGCGGGGCCCGGAGCCGATTACATGGAGTTTGGGCAGGTGCTTGATGTCGATGTGCAGGAAGCCGAGGTCGTACTCCTTGAACCGTTTGGTGCCCTTCTTGGGCGCCGTGACCGATGGGGCCGGCAGCCGGCCCAGACCTTCAGCTTTCAGGATGCGGTAGATGGAGTCGCGGTTGAGGTGCGGCAGGAAGTGGCGGAGCGTAAAGGTGAGGTCGTCCAGAGCAAAGCCGGTGCTCCGGCGCAACTCGCAGACGATGGCCCGTTCTTCGTCGGAGGCTCTCCAGCGCAGATGTTGGGGCCGCGAGGGATGGTCTTGGACGTCGTCCAGACCGCGCTTGCGCCATTTGCGGATGGTTTCGGTGCTGACGCCGTAGGCTTGGCCAGCACCCCCGAGGGCTCCGCGGAGGCGGCGATGGCGGCGCGCACGGCCGGCGTGGTGCGGGCGTTGGGGTGGATCTGGAACATGGCGGCCCCCTTCCGGCTGGCACCGAAGGGCTCTGGAACGGCGCGGGACATCACGCCGACAGGCTGCGGCGCTCCAGCCGCGTGATCAGCCGGACCAGCGGCCAGAGCAGCGCCAGATAGATCAGCGCCGCGGCGATCAGCGGCGTGGAGTTGAACAGGTTGCCCTGCGCCAGCCGGGCCGCCCGCAGCAGTTCGGGCAGGGTCACGACGCTGGCCAGCGAGGTCAGCTTGATCGTTTCCAGGATGTTGCTGATCAGGTCCGGCAGGATGTTGCGCACCGCCTGCGGCAGGACGACCTGCACCAGCGTCGTCCATCCCGTCAACCCCGTCGCGCGGGCAGCCTCGATCTGGCCGCGCGGTACGCTTTCGATGCCGGCCCGGATCACTTCGGCGAAATAGGCCGAGGTGTTCAGCAGCAGCGCCAGGATCACCGCGCTCATGGCGCTCAGCTCAAGGCCGAGAAACGGCAGGCCGTAATAGACGAAAATCAGCAGGACCAGCGGCGGAAAGGCCCGCAGGAAATCGATGTAGACGATCAGCGGGACGGTCAGCGCCTTTTTCCGCAGCGAGAACAGCACGGCGATGACCAGCCCGGCGAACACGCCGCCGGGCACCGCGATCAGCGACAGGATGAGCGTGTTCTTCAAGCCCAGAAGAAGCTGGGGCAGAACCTCGACGACGATGTCGATGTCGAAGAAATTGCTGATGAAGGTGTCCATGGATCACCGGCCCTCAGGATGCGGGGTTCAATGCTTCCAGCCGTAGCGGACTTCGAGATATCGGCTGAAGCCGACGAGAGGGAGCAGGAACAGGACGTAGCCGATGGCGGCCGCCATCATCGGAGAGGCGTTCGCCGAGTAGCCGAGCGCCGCGCTGGCCTGCGCCAGCAGGTCGGACACGCCGACGACGGAAGCCAGCGAGGTGTTCTTCACGGTGGCGATCACGCGGCTGGTCAGCGGCGCGATGACCCGGCGCAGCGCCTGCGGAACGATCACGTAAACCATCGCCTGGAGATGCGTCAGGCCGGAGGAGCGGGCCGCCTCCCACTGCCCCTTCACGAGGCTGGACATGCCCGCCCACACGAGTTCCTCGGTAAAGGCGGCCAGCACCAGCGAGAGCACCAGCCAGGAGGTGAAGAAGCCCGACAGCCGGACGCCCAGATAGGGCAGCCCGAAGAAGACGACCACGATGATCATCAGCGGCGGCAGGGCGCGCAGCACGTCGACCAGCACGATGATCGCCGCGTTCACCGGCTTGACGTGGAAGCTGCGCAGCACGGCCAGCGCGGTCCCGGCCAGCAGGCCGGTGACCACCACGGCCGCCGCCAGCTCCGCCGTCACCATCAGGCCGTGCAGCAGGTCCGGCAGGTAGCGGGCGATCACCGAAAGCTCGAAGAAGTTGCTGAGGATCGCCTCCATCGTCACTCCCCATGGAGGCGGCTGAGGAACTCCTGCGTGCGCGGCTGCTTGGGCGCGCCGAAGATCTGCTCCGGCGGGCCTTCCTCGACGATCTTGCCGTCGGCCATGAAGATCACGCGGTCGGCCGCCTCGCGGGCGAAGCGCATTTCGTGGCTGACCACGACCATGGTCATCCCCTCCTCGCGCAGCATCCGCATGACGTTCAGGATGCCGCCGACCAGTTCCGGGTCGAGCGCGCTCGTCGGCTCGTCGAACAGCACGACCTTGGGGTCCAGCGCCAGCGTGCGGGCGATGGCGACGCGCTGCTGCTGCCCGCCGGAGAGCTGCGACGGATAGAAGTCGGCGCGCGCCGACAGGCCGACGTGATTGAGCATCGCGTGCGCGATCTCGTCGGCCTCCTTGCGCGATTTCCCCGCCACCTTGCGCAGCGCCAGCGTGACGTTCTGCAGGGCGGTCATGTGGGAGTAGAGGTTGAAGGACTGGAAGACCATGCCGATGCGCTGGCGCACCTTGTTGATGTCCACCTTGCGGTCGAGTATGTCGATGCCGTCGACCCAGATCTCACCGGTCGAAGGCTCCTCCAGCCGGTTGCAGCAGCGCAGCAGCGTGCTCTTGCCCGATCCCGAGGGACCGATGATGAACACCAGCTCTCCCTTCTGCACGGACATGAAGATCCCCTTCAGGATCTCCTGCTGGCCGAAGGACTTGAAGACGCCGCGGACCTCCAGGATGGGCCGTGGGCGTCCGGCGGGGGTCAACGGCGGCGCGGCGGCGGTCATGGCGGACGTGTTTTCCTGCGACTTGTCGCGTCGGACGAATTGCGGCAGCAGGCTCATTTGCAGGCCCCGGCGTGCTCGGTCTTGTCGTGGTTGGGGAAGCCTTCCGGCCCGTAACCGGCGACGACCGTGGCCGTCATGCCGTTCGGCAGCGGCTCGATCCCGGTCCATTTCTTGAAGATCGCGCCGATCTTGCCGGACTTCTTCAGACACTCCAGCGCCGCGTCGACCTTGTTGCGCGTCTCCGCCTGATCGAGGCGGAAGGCGTAGCCGAAATATTCCTTGTTGTCGACGATGTAGGCCGACGGCTTGAACACCGGCTTGGTCTTCGCCAGCCAGCCGACAGAGGCCGTGTACATGATGGCCGCGTCGGCCTGCCCGGCGGCGACGGCGGCGGCGGCGTCGCTGTGCTTGTCGAAACGGGTGATCTTCCAGCCATACTGCTTCTCGCGCTCGCTGAGCCAGCGGTCGAACAGGTTGCCCTTGTTCGTCGCGACCACCTTGCCGCGCAGGTCGTCCAGCGTCTTCACGTCCGGGCCGCCGGCCGGCAGCAGGAAGCTGAAGGTGGCGTCGCCGTAGCCCTCGGCGAACAGCAGGCTCTGGGCGCGTTCCTCGGTGATCGTCGCCGGGGCCAGGATCATGTCGAACTTGCCGGCCTTCAGGCCCGGAATGGTGGCCGACCAGGGCTGGTCGATGACTTTGATGGTGGCGCCCATCTCCTCCGACAGCGCCTTGGCGATGTCGATGTCGATCCCTTCGAAGCTGCCATCCGACTTCGTCATGGCGAAGGGAGGATAGCCGACGTCGGCCGCCGCGGTGATGTCGGCCAGCGCCGGGCCGGCGCCGACCAGCCCCGGAAGCGCGGCCAGCGCGACGCAGGCCCCTGCCAGAGAACCTGCCAGAGAACGCCGGGAACGCACACGGGTGACCTTATGGCGGAATTCGGCCATGCCTCTTCTCCTCTCTGTCCGCAAAGCTCCTGTGGGCGTTTGCGGAACGGGGCGCGACGGATTGGGATCGGATGGACGCTTCAAACGTTCCATCGTGTGGAACGGCGTATCGAAAGATAGAATTCCATCGTCTTTTCCGGCCGTCAAGGTTATTATTGCATCGCAGCGACAAGATTCTTACGGTGCTGGCGGCCACACCCCTGATCTGAGTCGTTGATTGGCCCGATCGCCGCCGCGACTGCGGTGCCGATAAAGAAACATCAAGCAGGAGGCGCATGCCCGTGAAGACCCAAGGTGTGGATGCTGTAAAGAAGGCGTTAGACATCCTGCGGGCATTTTCCCAGGAGCAGCCCACACTGTCCCTCAGCGAGATCAGCAAGAAGACGGGCTATGTTAAAAGCACCGCGTTGCGCATGTTGATTTCCCTGGAGGAGTCCGGGTTCATCACGGCCAACGCGGACAAGACCTATTCGGTCGGGTCGGAGGCCTTCCGCATCGGAAGCCTGTACCAAAAGACCTTCCGCCTGGAGGCGGTGATCCGCCCGGTGATGCGGGACATGGTCAACGGCACGGGGGAAAGCGCCTCCTTCTTCCGTCGCGAGGGAAACCAGCGCATCTGCCTGTTCCGGGAGGACAGCGCCCAGGCGCTGCGCGAGCATGTGGCCGAAGGCGACGTGGTCGCCCTGGACCGCGGCGCGGCCGGCCGCGTCCTGCTGGAATTCTCCGACACCAACCCCCTGCGCCCGGCCACGCCGGAGATGGTGGCGCGGCTGCCCGTGATTTCTCTGGGGGAGCGCGATCCGGACATCGCCGGCGTCGCCGTTCCGATCCTGTCGGCCACCAGCGGGCTGGCAGGCGCCCTAACCCTGTCGGGACCGGCCTTCCGCATGACGCCGGAACGCATCGCCGCGATGGCGCCCATCGTGATCGCGGGCGGAAGCCGCATTTCGGCGGCTCTCGGCTCCACCTTCTACGAGGCGTGGCGCCAGGAAAGCGCCGTCGGCGCAATCCGTTAGCGCAGGCGGCCCAACCCCCGGTCATCCAGTTCCCGGTCATCCAGTTCCCGGTCATGGCGCCAGCGCGAGCCGGCCGCCGGACGGGGAGGTCCGGAAGGCCGGGCGCGGCGCCGGCACCCGGCGTGAGGGCGCCGCCCCGGTTCTGCGGCATCAGCACATAGCCGTCCAGCACGACGATGCTCCCCACATCCCGAAGATCCGCGGGATGGGTGGAGACGAAGGCGTTCAGCGCCTGGCAAACACGCGTCAACATGGCCGGATCAACGCAGATTTCGTGCCAGAGCCGGGGGGCGGCCGATCGGCGCCCAAAGGACCGGGACAAGGCACCCGACCGCCTTCCCCCCGCCGTACAAGCTTGGCGCGTTCGGCACGCCCCTTCGGCTCCGGACCGCTGCCCGCCACGCCCTCTTGCGAAGTCCGGGTTGAATATAACTTAATAAACATCAATCATTGGTCACGGCTTCGGATTGGTGATCTATAATCGTGGCATGGAAAGCCCGCCTCCACCTCCAGTGGATGAATCCGAACGACCGGCCTTGAGTCATCCCCGGACAGTGCCTTTCTTCAGCCGGAATTCTGTTCGGCCTCCTGCCATGAAGGCTGTTTTCTGTTCATCCTGCACAGCGATTGGGCCATGCCGGACGAATCATTTTAAAAATGGGGCATATCGGTCATCGCCGCGCATCCTTAAAATGCGGCGCCTTTCAAAGCGTCAGATCAGCCGGAGCGCCCGCGCCGCCCGCCAGATCGGTTCCATCAGCAGGTTGCTCAACACGACGCGGACGAGGTGGAAGCCCAGCACCAGCGGGACGGAGGCGCCCATGTCGTGCGCGGTCACGGCCATCTCGGGCATGCCGCCTGGAGCCATCCCCAGCAGCGTCGCGGTCATCGGCAGCCCGCCCCACAGCGACACCAGCGCCCCCAGCGACAGCAGCAGCGCGCACAGCAGCAGCGTCGACAGGACGGAGGCCAGCAGCAACGGTCCGGCGCTCCTGATGAAATCCGGCGTCATGCGCGCGCCGAGCGACGCGCCCAGGACGACCTGCGCCATGATGATCAGCAGCGGCGGCAGATGCGCGGGCAGCGAGCCCGACGAGGCCAGCGCGATGGCCAGCACGCAGGGCGCCAGCATCCAGGGATTGGGCAGCCCCAGCGTCCGCCCGACATGCGCCGCCCCCAGCCCGGCGAGGCACCACATCACCAGGATCGGCAGGGAGGTCGCCGTTGCGGTCTCCGACCAGCCGTCCGCCGCCAGTTCGTGCGGCAGGACCGTCGCGATCAGCAGCGGATAGATCACGACCACCATCATCAGCCGGATCGTCTGGGCGAGCGTGACGTGGCTTTCGGAAACCCCGGCGCGCTGCGCGTGGATCGCCATCAGGACGACGCCGCCGGGCACGCCGCAGAAGAAGGCCGTCTTCGGATCGAGCCCGACCATGCGGATGTAGATCCGCGCGGCGGCCAGCCCCGTGACGATGGTCAGGACGGATGAGCCGGCGATCAGCGGCAGCGCCTGTGCGATCGACAGCAGGATCGTCGGGGAGAAGCTCTGCCCCAGCCCGAGCCCGAGCAGCACCAGCGCGTAGGACCGCAGCGCGACGACGTTCACCGTGCGCCCGAACGCCGCCAGCACCGCCGTGACGGCGAGCGCGCCGAGCAGCCATGGCAGCGGCATGCCGGCCCGGTGGGCCACCCACCCACCCAGGACGCTGAGCGCGAAGCCCAGCGCCTGCCACGCCGCCGCGCGGACCCAGCCGCCGCAGCGTTCCCGCCACCCCGGCGCCGTGGGGCCTTCCAGTTTGGGCAACGGCGGCGGCGTCCTGTCCATGCCGTCGGGCGCATCGGAGCCGTGGGCCGGCCCGTCGGCGGCCGAGGCCTCGGCGGCCGGGGACCGCAGGCTTTGCGTATGTCTCATCTTTGCGCTTTTGTCAGGGGAGGCGGGCCGGGCCGGTTACGTCCACACGTCGGAGCGTTCCGGGTCGATCAGGCGCAGGGCGGCGGTCCAGGCCATGTCGACGTAGAACGGAATCTCGTCGTGGCGGTACTGGTCGGCGGTGTGCCGGCGGACCTTCTCGTCGGGCAACGTCACCAGATCCTGCCCGCCGGCCTGCGCGGCGATCTGCGCGTCGCAGGCCTTTTCCAGGAAGTAGATGTGGTCGAAGGCCTCGGGCACCGTCCGCCCACCCACCAGCAGGCCATGATTGCGCAGGATCATCGCCCGGTGGCTCGGCCCCAGGTCACGGACGAGGCGTTCGCGCTCCTCCGTGTCCAGCGCGATGCCCTCGTAATCGTGATAGGCCAGATGCCCGTAGAACTTCAGCGCGTGCTGGCTCATCGGCAGCAGGCCGCAGGACTGGGAGGCCACCGCGATGCCCGCACGGGTGTGCGTGTGGACGATGCAGATCAGGTCCTCGCGCGCGTTGTGCAGGGCCGAGTGGATGACGAAGCCGGCCTTGTTCACCACCTGGCCGGGGTCGTGGTTGTCCAGGCGGTTGCCGTCCAGGTCGATCTTCACCAGATCCGACGCCCGCATCTCGTGGAACATGCGGCGGTAGTCGTTGATCAGGAAATGGTGCTCCTTGCCCGGCAAGCGGGCGGAGATGTGGGTGTAGATCAGGTCGGTCATCCGGTAATGCGCCACCAGCCGGTACAGGGCGGCCAGATCGCAGCGGATGTCCCATTCCTCTGGGCTGATATGATCGGGGCGGTTCTTTTGGCGGTCCATGGTCGGGTTCCTAGTTCAGCTCGGCGGCGACCGTGTCCAGCGACGCCTTCAGGCGCGCGAACATCTCCTCGATCTCGCCGGATGTGATGATCTGCGGCGGCGACAGCGCGAGCCGGTTGCCGATCAGGCGGGTGATCAGGCCGTTGCGGCGTGTGGCGGCGTCGATGCGCGCCATCACCTTCAGCGACGGGTCGTGCATGGCCTTGGTCGTCTTGTCGGCCACCATCTCGATGGCGCCGATCAGCCCGACGCCGCGCGCGTCGCCGACGAGCGGGTGGTCGCGCAGCGCCTCGAAGCCGGCCAGGAAGCCGGGGGCGATGGACTTGACGTGGCCGATCAGGTCCATTTCCTCGTAAATCTTCAGCACCTCCAGCGCCACGGCCGAGGCCACGGGATGCCCTCCGTAGGTGTAGCCGTGGACGAAGGTGCCGTAGCGGTCGCTCTGCTCCAGCATCGCCTGGAAGACGTGCTCGCGGATGATCACCGCCGAAATCGGCTGCATCGCCGCGGACAGCGCCTTGGCGCAGCAGATCAGGTCCGGCTCGATCCCGTAGGTCTGGCTGCCCCACATCTCCCCGGTGCGGCCGAAGCCGCAGATGACCTCGTCGGCGACGAAGAGGATGCCGTGCTTCCTCACGACGGCCTGGACCTTCTCGAAATAGCCCTCGGGCGGCGTGATCGCGCCGCCGGAGCCCATCACCGGCTCCGCCCAGAAGGCGGCGATGGTCTCCGGCCCTTCGGCCAGGATCATCGCTTCGAGTTCCTCGGCGAGGCGGGTGGAAAACTCCTGCTCGCTCTCCCCGGGTCGCGCCATGCGGTAATGGTACGGCATGCCGGTGTAGAGGAAGCCGGAGAAGGGCAGCCCGAAGCCGGCGTGGAAGTTGGCCTTGGCCGTCAGGCAGGAGGTCAGCGTGCCCGTGCCGTGGTAAGCGCCGGAGCGCGAGATGATCTTGCGGCGTTCCGGCGCGCCCTTGGCGTTCCAATAGTACCAGACCAACTTCAGCGCCGTGTCGTTCGCCTCCGTGCCGGAGGATTGCAGCAGGACGCGGTCCATGCCGTCCGGCGCAACCGCGGCCAGTCGGGCCGACAGCTCCGCCGCGGCCGGGGTCGAGGCGCCGCGGAAGTTGTGGTAATAGCCGATGTCGGTCATCACCGTTTTGGCAACCTCGCCCAGCCGCGCGTTGCCGAAGCCGAGCGAGGCGCACCACAGGCCCGCCGCCCCTTCGATGTAGCGGTTGCCGTCCTCGTCGATCACGTGGATGCCGTCACCCTTCACGATCATCAGCGGCCCCTGCTCCAGATGGGCGCGCAGATTGGTGTGCGGGTGGACGGAGTGCGCCGCGTCGAGGGCGGAGGCGCTGTTGAGTTCCCTGGTCAGCATTGCGGTCAGGCCTTCGTGTCACGGTGTTCGTAGTCGCGCAGTGCGCCGTCGGCGGTGATGTAGCCGTCCGCCAGATCGGCGCGGATCGCCTCCGGGTCGCGCTCCCAGGCCGGGCCGTAGCCGCCCGCCCCCGCCAGCCGCAGGCGCAGGATGTCGCCGCGCCGCATGTCCACGAGCTGCTTGGACTGGAGCGCGATCTCCTCCCCGTCGCGGACGAGGGTGGAACTGGCGAGCGCGCCGGGCTTGCCGTCGAACAGGCCGTAGGGGGCCTTGACGTGCCGGTCGCCCAGCAGGGTCAGCGTGCCCTTCCCCGCCAGCAGCTCGATGTCCTTGGCGATGCCGCAGCCGCCGCGCGTCCGCCCCGCACCGCCCGTGTCGGGGCGCAAGGCGAGCTGGTGGATGATCACCGGGTTGTGGGTCTCGTGCACCTCGACCGGAATGTTGGCGCAGTTGATGACCGGGGCGGTGCCCTCCAGCCCGTCGGCCGCCGCGCGGGCGCCGTAGCCGCCGAAGATCAGGTCGTAATAGATGAACCGCTCGCCCGTCTCCTCGTCAATGCCCGACAGGATCGGGTTGGACCAGTGCGAGAAGGCCGCCATCACCTTGTCGGGCAGGGCCTTCGCCATGGCGCCGTTGATCAGCTCGAAGATGCGGATCTGGATCGCCGCGCGCCCGCCCGACGGCGCCGGGAAGGTCGGGTTGAAGAAGCAGCCCTCGCGGGCGGTGACCTCGATGGCGCGCAGGCCGCCCTCGTTCTGCGGCAGGGACGGGTCGGTGAAGACCTTGATGGCGAAGAAGCCGTGCGCCCGCGTGTAGTTGAAATAGGCGTTGATGGCCGCCGCCACCTGGTCGCCGGAGCGCGAGAAGTCGATCCTGATGCGGTCGCCGGCCACGGCGACGTCCACCGCCACGGGGATCAGCCCCTCCTCGCCCTCGCCCAGCCCGTCCAGGAAATCGTCGAAGCTGTAGGTTCCGTCCGGCACCTCGGCGATGCGGGCGCGCATGCGCGCTTCCGACGCGTCGAGGATGGCATCGATCGCGGCATCCAGCGTCTCCGTCCCCACCTGCCGGATCAGGTCGGCGAAGCGCGCCACGCCCACCTCGTTGGCGTTGCGCTGCGCCGCCAGATCGCCTTCCACCGCCGCGGGGATGCGGACGTTGCCGGTGATGAGGCGCAGGATCTCCGGGTCGAACGCGCCCTGGCGCACCAGCTTCACGGGCAGGATGCGGATGCCCTCCTGGAAGGCTTCCGTGACGCCCATCACCTTCTGCGAGCCCGGCGCGGCGCCGCCGACGTCCACATGGTGCGCGATGTTGACGATCCAGCCGGAAAAGGCGCCGTCCACGAAGGCCGGCGTCACCATGTAGAAGTCCGGGAAATGGCCGGACCCCAGCGCGCTGTCGTTCAGGATCACCGCGTCACCGGGACTCAGCGTCTCCGGCGGGTACATGGCGGATACGGTGCCGACCACCGCCGGCATGGAGCCAAGGTGCCCCGGCGTGAAATTGCCCTGCGCCAGCAGACGGCCGCGCCGGTCGAACACACCGGTGGAGAAGTCGTCCGCCTCCCGCACCGCTTCGGAGAAGGCCGTGCGGCGCAGCGTGGACCCCATCTCCTCGGCGATGGAGACGAGCGTGTTCCAGACGATGGACTGGGTGATGGGATCGATCTTCATGCCGCGGCTCCGACGGTCACGATGAGGTTGCCGGTCGCGCTCAGCTCGGCGACATCGCCGGGCAGGAGCACGATGGTGGTTTCCGCTTCCTCGATCACGCAGGGCCCCTGGACCGGGATGCCGGGCGCCATGCGGTAGCGGTCGTGGATGGCGATCTCGGTGCCCTCGCCCGTGCCGAACCAGGCGCGGCGCGTTCCGATCCGGCTGTCGCCGTCGCCGGTCGGCTGGGACGCGGTCAACCCGGCGCCGATGGGCAGCGCGGCGTGGAAGGTCCAGTCGACGGCCTCGATCGGGCGGGCGTCGTCGTGATAGCCGTAGGTGCGGCGATAGGCGGTGCCGAAGGCCGCGCGGAACGCGTCGAGGAAACGATCCTCCGGCTGGTCGGGGTCGGGCACGTCGACGCTGATCTCGTAACCCTGGCCGGCGTAGCGGGCGGTGACGCTCAGACGGTGGCTCTGCGCCCCGGCGGCGGACAGACGCGTCAGGTCGGCGACGGCCCGCGCCCTCAGCTCGTCGCGCAGCGCGACGATGGTGGCGAGCGCACCGGGTGCGATGGGCACCAGCCGGGTCAGCGCGTGGTCCACCTTCGGATCGGCGGCCAGCAGCCCGACGGCGGAACCGACGCCGGCGCCGCGCGGCAGGATCAGTTTCGGAATGCTCAGGCTGCGCGCCAGCCGCGCCGCGTGGACCGGTCCGGCCCCGCCGAAGCCGACCAGCGCGTAGTTGCGCGGGTCGCGGCCGCGTTCGACCGAGACGATGCGCAGCGCGCGTTCCATGTTGGCGGTGGCCATCAGGTGGATGCCCCAGGCGGCCTCCTCCACCGACAGGCCCAGCGGTTCGGCCACATGCGTCTTCACCGCCGCCCGCGCGCCGGCGAGGTCGAGCGTCATGTTGCCGCCGTTGAAGGTCCCCGGGTTGAGGTAACCCAGAACGAGGTTGGCGTCTGTCACCGTTGGCCGCGTGCCGCCGTTGCCGTAGCAGACGGGCCCCGGCTCCGACCCCGCGCTTTCCGGGCCGATGCGGATGCCGCCCAGCTCCGCCCGCGCGATGGAGCCACCGCCCGCGCCGATTTCCAGCAGCTCGATGGCGGAGATGTTGAGCGGCAGGCCGGAGCCCTTGGTGTATTGCACCTGATCGACCTCGAAGGTCGGCAGGATCGCCGGCTCCCCGTTGTCGATGGCGCCGAGCTTCGCGGTGGTGCCGCCCATGTCGAAGGTCAGCAAATCCTTGATGCCTTCCTCCGCCCCCACGGCCTTGCACATCAGCACGCCGGCCGCCGGGCCGCTCTCGACGATGCGCACCGGCACGTCGCTGGCGAGGTCCGGCGACACGAGCCCGCCGTTGGACTGCATGATGTAAAGGTCGGAGTGGATGCCCTGCTCCTTCAGCGCGGTCTGCAACCGGCTGACGTAGCGCGCGACGATCGGCTTCACATAGGCGTTCGCCACGGCCGTGGAGGTGCGCTCATACTCGCGGTAGCGGGGCGAGACGTCGGAAGACAGCGACAGGGCGACCTTCAGTCCCTTGGCTTCCGCCCGGGCGGCGATGAGCCGCTCGTGCGTCGGGTTTGCATAGGAATGCAGCAGGCAGACCGCGATGGACTCGTAGCCGGCCGCAGCGATGCGGTCGAGCAGCCCGTCCACCTCCGCTTCCGCCGGCGCTTGGGCCTCGCGTTCCTTCAGATAGACCCGCTCGGACATTTCGAAGATATCGCGGCGGCGGATCAGCGGCTCCGGCTTCGCCATGTGCATGTTGTAGGTCGCGTACCGCTTCTGCCGGCCCAGCAGCAGGACGTCGCGGAACCCCTGCGTGGTGATCAGCGCCGTTTTCGACCCCTTGCGTTCGAGGATGGCGTTGGTCGCCACGGTGGTGGCGTGCAGCAGCATGTCGATCCGCTCCGGCGCCACCTTTTCAGCGGCAAGCAGATCGATCACGCCCCGGACCACCGCCTTTTCCGGCGCCGAGGGGGTGGACAGGGTCTTCCAAAAACGGGTTTGCCCCGTTGCCGGATCTTGAAGGACGAAATCCGTGAAGGTGCCCCCGATGTCGAAGGAAAGGCGCAGCTTGTTCAACATGGTCGGTCTGCTCGCGTGGGTAGGGAGGGGACACGAGGCGTCGGTGTCCGTTCAGGCTCGACGGAAACTCGGAATTCGCAGGACGTTGTTCGACCGATCGATGGTCATCGCAGCGCCGGACCCGCGATTGCGGCTGATCCGGCGATGCTTACAGGCACGATGTCCAAAAGAATCGCACGTTTGAAAGGCATGGCGGCGTCCGCCGGAGACGCATGGGTTCCAAACGATTTTCCGAGTGGTCGGGGGATTGCCCCTGGTTCGTCGGCAAGGAACATCCTTTCTGAAGCCGTGCAGAGCTGGCCTGCGGGCCAAAAGCCGCGGCGCGCCTCTGTGTTCCACAGTATGGAACGATGTCTCTTACAATGGAACACTCGTTCATTTTGATGGTCAAGAGCTTTCTTCGCAGCGGGCATCCAAAGCACCCCTTGCAAGGTTCGAGCCATTCCGCGTTGCGAAGGAACCTTGAGAAACCTCATTGTCTTCATGGTTTTGTTCTTGCTGCGGCGCAGCGAAAAAGTTCCGGCGCGCAACAAACCATCTTGACGCCGCGCTCAATAATCGTTCTGCTGTATGGCGTATTGTTCTACTGTATGGAACGATATGCGGGTGTGAGACCCTCCATCCGCTCGAAGGCCGATACCAACGATGGCTCGGCATCGACCCGCGCATCCCCGGATACAGCAGAGGAGATTCACGTCATGACCCGCAAAATTCTCGGTCTTGCCTGTGCGGCCCTGTTGGGGTCGGCCGTTCCCGCTGCGGCGCAGACGTCGATCCAGGCCGCTTCCGATGTGGGCTTCGCGCCCTACTCCATGGCGACCATGGATGGCAGCTTCGAAGGCATCGACATCGACATCGCGAAAGGCATGTCGAAATATTCCGGCATCGACATCAAAGTGATCCAGCAGCCCTGGTCGACCACCTTCGCCGGGCTGAAGGCGAAGAAGTTCGATGCCATGTGGTCGGCCGCCGCCATCACGCCGGAGCGCGCGAAGAGCATGGCCTTCCTGGAGGGCTATGGTGAGGCGATCGACGCGGTGCTGCAGCGCGCCTCCGACAAGAAGATCAAGACCATCGACGACCTGCAGGGCAAGACGATCGCGATCAACAAGGGCAGCAGCGCCGACGCGTGGCTGACCGAGCGCCAGGATAAGCACAAGATCACCATTTCCCGCTTCGAGACCTCGCCCGACGCCGTGCAGGCGGTGCTGAGCGGCCAAGTCGACGGCTACATGATGTATCAGACGGCGGCCGGCTTCGCGTCGTTGAAGAACCCGCTGCTCCAGGTGTCGGACTTCGTCGTCAAGAAGGGCGTGTCCTACGGCTACGCCGTGAATCCGGACAACATCGCGTTGCGCAACAAGCTGGACGCCGCGTTGGAGTGCATGAAGACGTCCGGTGAGCTGGACGCGATCTTCAAGCGCTGGACCGGCATCACGCCGGAGCCGAACGGCGTCACCAACACGCCGGCGCCGGGCTATGGCGAACCGGGCGCCACGCATTACGAGGACACCCCGCACGAGCCGACCTGCGGCTGATCCTTCCGGCACCGGTTGCGGCCGGCAACGCGGCCGTGCCCCGATCCGCGCCCCATCCAGTCCGGGAACGATCGCGATGCAGGACTTCCTCGATCAATTCTTCAACCTGGCGATCATGCGGCAAGCCCTGCCCGACCTGGCCGGGGGGTTTCTGCGCACCCTGCTGCTCAGCGCCGTCGTGACTCTGGTGGGCGTCTCCGTCGGCCTTGCCCTCTCGGTGGTGCGGGCGATGCGCGTTCCGGCGTTGAGCTTTTTCGTCCGCGCCTATGCCGACGTGATCCGGGCGCTGCCCCCGCTGGTGATCATCATCCTGTGCTTCTTCGGCCTGCCCTACCTCGGCGTCCGGCTGAGCGGCTTCACCGTCTCCTCGCTGGTGCTCGGCCTCATCCTGGGCGCCTTCGCGGAGGAAATCTTCTGGTCCGGCATCAAGAGCATCCCGAAGGGGCAGATGGAGGCGGCGCGGTCCACCGGGCTCGGCTTCATGGGCGCGATGTCTTACGTGATCCTGCCCCAAGCCATCCGGATGACGGTGCCGCCGCTGACCAGCCGAATCATCGCGACGATGAAGAACACCGCGCTGGCGGCGACGGTGGCGACGCCGGACCTGCTGGGCATGGCGCTGACGGTGCAGGGCAAGCTCGCCAACACCACGCCGCTGCTGATGGCGGCGGTCGCCTATCTGCTGATGATCTACCCGCTGGTGATGCTCAGCCGGCGCCTTGAGCGCCGCCGGGGCTGGGCCTGAGGCCCACCGATCCGAAGGACGACGCCATGGAACAGTTCATCCACACCTTCCTGAACGTCGAGATCATGACGGCGGCCTTCCCCTTCCTGATGAAAGGGCTGTGGGTCACCGTCTATCTGTCGTTGGCCGTGGTGCCGGCGGGCGTGCTGTCCGGGCTGCTGCTCGCGGTGATGCACGCCGCCGGCAACCGCCCGGTCAACCGCGTGCTGGACGCCTATGTCGACTTTTTCCGGGCCTTCCCCTCGCTCGTCCTGCTGATTCTGATCTACTACGGATTGCCCTTCTTCCAGCTGAACATCGACACGATGGGCTCGGTGATTCTGGCGATGACGCTGAACACCTCGGCCTACTTCGCCGAGATCTTTCGGGCGGGCATCGAAAGCGTGCCGAAGGGGCAGGCGGAGGCGGCCCGCGCCACGGGCCTGCGCCGCGGCCAGGTGCTGCGTTACGTGCTGCTGCCGCAGGCCACGCGCAACATGATGCCGGACATCGTCACCAACGTGGTCGAGACGATCAAGATGACGTCGCTGGCCAGCATCGTGACGCTGCCGGAACTGCTGATGATGGCGCGCCTCGCGCAGGGCAGGACCTACAGCCCGACGCCGCTGGTGATGGCTGCGGCGATCTACTTCGTCATCCTTTTTCCGCTGGTCCAACTCCTCAACCACATCGAAAACCGCAAGCGCACGGCCTGACCGCCGGCCCTGGCGCTTGTCCGGGAGATTCCCATGGACTCCGTTCACCCTGCCTCCGACCCGCCCGCAGCGGCCGGACAGACCCGGCAACTGGCCGCCTACGCGGCCGACCTGCGCTTCGAGGATCTGCCCCGGGACGTCGTCGACCGCGTCAAGATGACCCTGCTCGACACGCTGGGGGTCTGCGTGGCGGCCCTGCGCAGCCCGGACGCCGCCCCCCTGCTGGACGGCGCGCTGGAATTCGCGGCGGACGGCCCGTGCAGCGTCCCGGGCAGCGGCCGCAAGACCGCCCCGGCCCCCGCGGCCCTGGTCTGGGGCACGCTGTCGGACATTTACGAACTCCAGGACGGCTGGCGCTTCGGCGGCATCCACGCCTGCCTCGTGATGGCCGCGGCGCTGCCGGTGGCCCAGTGGCGCAAGGCCGGCGGCCGGGACCTGATCACCGCCATCGTGGCGGGCTATGAGGTGGCGCACCGGGTCGCCTGGGCCGTGCACCCGGAGCACATGGGCCGCGGCCACATGCCGAACGGCACCGCCGGCACGGTGGGCAGCGCCGCCGCCGCCGCCCGTCTCCTGGGGGCCGACGCCGCCGCGTTCGCCGGCGCCCTCGGCACCGCGGCCTTCCTTCTGCCCTTCTCCACGGCGGAGACGCTGTGGGCCGGCCATTCGGCCAAGCCGCTCCACACGGGCTGGGCCGCCAGGACGGGCATCGAGACGGCCCTGCTGGCCCGGCGGGGGTTCTGGGGCTGCCCGCTGGAGGGTTCCCCCGCGCAAGGGCGTGGATTCCTTCAGCTGGCCGCCAACTCGGCGCGGCCCGACCGCCTGACGGAAGGTCTGGGAACGCTGTTCACGTTGAGGGACACCTACTTCAAATTCTACCCCATCTGCCGGCAGGCCCAATCGGCCGCGGAGGCGGCGCTGACCATCGCGCGGGAGGAGGCCTACAGCCCCGCGGACATCCAGGCGGTGACGGTCCACACCTGGGACCTGTCGGCGCGCATGCTGACCCGCACCATCGACGCGTCCGCAAACCGGATCGCTGCGCAGTTCAGCCTGCCCTACATCGTCGCCGCGACGCTGAGCGACCGCGCCATGGGCGTGGCGCAGCTGGCGCCGGAACGGCTCCGCGACCCCGGCCTGCACGCGCTCGGCCAACGGGTCCGGGTGGTGTCCGACCCGGAGATGACCCGCGCCTATCCCGAGGAAACGCGCTCCCGCGTGGAGGTGGAGTTGGCGGACGGCCGCCGTCTGACGCGAACGGTCGCCACGCCGAAGGGCGACCCGCGCGTTCCCGTCACCCCGGCGGACATCGAGGAGAAGTTCGCCGCCCTGTGCGAGGGGATACTCTCGCCCACGGACCAGGCGCGCCTCAAGCAGGCCGTCGCGACGCTGGACGACAGCCCGACGCTGGATGCGCTGTTCGCGCCGCTTGAGCGGCTGCGGCTCGTCTGACCCACCGGGTCACCGCAAAGGGGCGTCCCTTCCGGGCCGGAAAGGACGCCCTCTTCGCATCAGGCGAAGGCCGGCGGAACGAAAGCCCGGTGCGCCTTGACCGGATCGACCGGCGCGCGGACCTCCACGAGGCAGCTCTGCGCCGTGCAGCCCTGGCTGAGGCCGGAGGACGGGCGGTCGGCGGTCAACGCGTTCGGGTTGCCGTGGCGCTCCACCCCCGTCTCGGCGTCATAGTCGTACCAGGCGCCGGTGGACAGCCGCACCACACCCGGCATCACGTCGCCGCTGACGCGCAGGCCCGCCAGGCAACGGCCCCGGTCGTTGAAGACCTCCACCGTCGCGCCGTCGGACAGCCCGCGGTCGGCGGCGTCTTGTGGGTGCATGCAGATTGGCTCGCGCCCGTCCACCTTGCCGGCGAGGCTGTAGGGCGACGGGTCGAGCTGGCTGTGCAGGCGGCGCGCCGGCTGGTCCGACAGCATGTGCAGCGGATAGCGGCTGGCCGCCTCCGCCCCGGCCCATTCGACCGGCTCCAGCCAGACCGGGTGGCCGGGGCAATCGGGAATTCCGAAGCCGGCGATGGTGTCCGAGGCGATCTCGATCTTCCCAGACGGAGTCGGCAGCGGCGCGGCGTCCGGGTCCGCCCGGAAGGCCGACAGCATCACGCGCGGCGTGTCGTGGGCGGACAGGTCGATCGCCCCGGCCTCCAGGAACGCGTCGAAGTCCGGCAGCTCGACGCCCTCCGCGCTCCAGCTCCGGCGCATGACGTCGTAGAGATGGCGCAGCCAGTCGTCCGCGCTTCGCCCTTCGGTGAAGGCCTCTTCGCAGCCCGAATGCGCGGCGATCCGGCGGAAGATCTCGTGGTCGTCGAGCGCTTCGCCAACCGGCTCGATCACCGGCGTGGAGGCGACCAGCATTCCTTCCAGCGTGGCGTAGCTGATGTCCGTGCGCTCCATCGCCGTCGTCGCGGGCAGGACGATGTCGGCGCGGTGTGCGGCGGCGGTCCAGAACTGCTCGTGGACGACGATGGTCTCCGGCTTTTGCCACGCTTTGTCCAGGCGCGCCAAATCCTGGTGGTGGTGGAACGGGTTGCCGCCCGCCCAGTAGATCAGCCGGATGTCCGGGTAGACGTGGTCGCCGCCGTTGTAACGGAAGGGAGCGCCGGGGTTCAGCAGCATGTCGGCGATGCGCGCGACCGGGATGAAGGCCCGGACCGCGTTCCGCCCTTGCGGCAAAGACGGGCCGCGCAGCTTCGCGTGCGGCGTGCCCATGGTGTTCTCCGCCCCGTAGCAGACGCCGAAGCCACCGCCCGGCAACCCGATCTGACCCAGCATGGCGGCGAGCGTCACCGTCATCCAGAACGGCTGTTCGCCGTGGTCGGCCCGCTGCAAAGCCCACGCGACGTTGATCATGGTGCGCTTGGACGCCATGCGGGCGGCCAGCGCCCGTGTGCGCTCCGCCGGCACGCCGCACAGGGCCGCGGCCCATTCCGGTGTCTTGGGCGTTCCGTCCGACCGGCCGGTCAGGTAGGCTTCGAAGAGGGGCCAGCCGACACAGCAGCGCTCCAGGAACGCGACGTCGTGAGCGCCCGCCTCGTGGATGGCGAAGGCGAGGCCCAGCATCATGGCCGTGTCGCCGCCGGGGCGCATCGGGATCCACTCGACCGGCCCGCTGGTGTCCAGATTGTCGGCGACGGGGGAGATGTTGACGAACTCCACCCCCGCCTGCGCCATGGCCCGCAACCCGGCGCGCACCTGATGCCGCCCGACCCCGCCCGCCGCGATCTGCGCGTTCTTCGCCGGCACGCCGCCGAAGGCGACGAACAGCTCGCAATGGTCCGCCAGCACCGGCCAGCTGGTGTGGTCCTTCATCAGCTCGTCCATGGACGCGACGATGTGCGGCATCAGAACGCGCGCGGCCCCCAGCGAATAGCTGTCGCGGTGCGCGACATAGCCGCCCACCGTGTTCAGGAAACGGTGGATCTGGCTTTGCGCGTGATGGAAGCGTCCGGCGCTGGCCCAGCCGTAGGAGCCGCCAAAGATCGCCTCGTTCCCGTGCGCCTTGCGCACCCGGTCGATCTCGGCCGCGACGAGACGGGTCGCCTCGTCCCACGAGACTTCCGCGAAGCCCTCCCGCCCGCGCCGTTCGGGGTGCGCGCCGGGGCCATCCTCCAGCCAACTCCTGCGGATTGCGGGACGGCGGACACGGGTGGCCATCAGTTCCGGCGCCAGTTGGTGGAGGCCGATCGGCGACGGGTCCGGGTCGTCCCGGAATGGCGTCAGGCGCGGCCCCTTCGCGCCCTGCCCGACTTCATAAATGCCCCAATGCGCGGTGGTGTAACGCATGATGATCCCTTTTTCGGCGGTCTCGCCGGCGGTGTCGGCGGGACCCTGCTGTCACCGTGGACCCGGGTTGGAAATCAGAAATTAGCGAGTATCGTAATACAATCATGGCGAAAAACAAGCGGCTTTGGCCGAACAACACGCGCCGGGACCGCCATATCCACGGTCGATGCGCCCCTGCGGCGACATGGAGCTTGCGATCACCGCCCCGTTTGACGGCATTATGCCCGGGTTCGCGCCAATCCGTCGTGGATTGTCCGACAAGACTGTGGCCTGTTTCGAGATGACACCCCGATGGACGATACGACTCCGCTTGCCGTTTCCCGCCCCCCCGGAACCCTGCGCGATCGCGCCGCGGCCACCTTGCGGGACGCCATCGTCGCCGGCCGGTTCGCGCCCGGGGAACGGCTGATCGAACGCCAGCTGTGCGAATTCCTCGACGTCAGCCGGACCCTGGTCCGCGAGGCCCTGCGCCAATTGGAGGCGGAGGGGTGGGTGAACATCCTGCCCTACCGCGGCCCCGCCGTGGCGGTGCTGACGGCCGACGCCGTCCGGCAGTTCTACGATGTCCGCGCGGCGCTGGAGGGCTGGGCCGTCCGCCGTTTCTGCGCCCTGACCACGGACGTCGAGTTGGCGGAACTGGCCGCGTTGGTCGCGACGATGGCGCAGGCCCAGGAAGCGCGGGACCATGCGGCACAGGCCGACGCGGTCCGCCGGTTCTACGACGTGATCCTGAAGGTCGTCCGCAACGACACGCTGACGGACTTCCTGCGGGAGCAGGACGCGCGGCTGACCTGGCTGCGCCAGACCTCCCTGACCTCGCCGGAGCGCGCGTCGGTCAGCGTCGACGAGAAGCGCAAGCTGCTGGCCGCGTTGGTCGCGCGCGACGGCGACGCCGCCCGCTGCCTGTGCGAGCAGCATCTGGCCAACGCCAGCCACGCGATCGTCGGCGCGCTGGAGGTCCGCGAACGGCAAGCGCGCGAGCGGGAGGCCGAAACCGCCAAGCCGCGCAAGGTGGGGCGCCCGCGCAAGCGGCCCTGACGGCGCGCCGCGCACGACCGCCCGCACCGCGATCGGAATGGCGTTGTTAATGCCGAATGATTGTATTACGGTTCTCGGGAGTTTTTCAGATCCCTGAGGATTCTCCCATGGACCGGTTTGACAATTTCATCGACGGCCGTTTCGTTCCTCCGGTCGGGGGGGCGTATCTGGAGACGGAGAATCCGTTCACCGGCAAAGCCTGGGCGCTGATCCCCCGCTCGTCCGCGGCCGATGTCGACGAGGCCGTGGCCGCCGCGGCACGCGCCTTCCGCAGCCCGGCCTGGGCGGGCATCAGCGCCACCGATCGTGCCCGCCACCTCCGCCGGCTGGGCGAAGCCGTCGCCGACCACGCCGCGGAACTGGCGGAGGCCGAGGTCCGCGACAACGGCAAGACCTACAAGGAGATGCTGAAGCAGCTCCAGAACACGGCGGAGTGGTACCATTTCTTCGGCGGGCTGGCCGACAAGATCACCGGGGAGGTGCTGCCGGTCGACGCCAAGGACCACCTGACCTACACGCGCGCCGAACCGCTGGGCGTCATCGGCATGATCACACCCTGGAACTCCCCTCTGCGGCTGTTGGCGTGGAAGCTCGCCCCGGCGCTCGCAGCCGGAAACACCGCGGTGATCAAGCCGTCGGAGTTCACCTCGACCGCCACGCTCCGCTTCGCCGCCATCGCCCATGAGGCCGGCATTCCGGCCGGCGTCATCAACGTGGTCTGCGGCCTGGGGCAGGAGGTCGGGCAACCGCTCGCCGATCACCGCGACGTCGCGAAGATCGCCTTCACCGGCGGCGTCGGCAGCGGGACGGCCGTCTACGTCTCCGCGGCGCGCCGCTTGGCGCCGGTGACGCTGGAGCTTGGCGGCAAGTCGCCCAACATCGTGTTTGCCGACGCCAACCTCGACAGCGCCGCGACCGGCGTGGCCGCGGGCATTTTCGCGTCGGGGGGGCAGAGCTGCGTTGCCGGGTCCCGCCTGCTGGTCCAGCGGGAGGTCCACGACGCCATGGTGGAGCGCGTCGTCGCCATCGCCCGGGGGCTGCGCATGGGCGATCCCATGCACCCGGACACCCACGTCGGCCCGGTCGCCACGCGCCCGCAGTACGAACGGATCCTCGCCTGCATCGCCATGGCGCTGGACGAGGGCGCCCATCTGGCCCACGGCGGCAAGCCGCTGGACGCCGCCGGCCCCGGCCTGTTCATCGAGCCGACGGTGTTCACCAACGTGTCGAACGGCATGCGGATCGCGCAGGAAGAGGTGTTCGGTCCGGTCCTGTGCGTCATTCCCTTCTCCGACGAAGAGGATGCCCTACGGCTTGCCAACGACAGCGCCTTCGGCCTGGGGGCCGGCGTGTGGACCGGCAACATCGGGCGGGCGCACCGGATGGCCGCGGGCCTGCAGGCGGGAAGCGTATGGGTGAACACCTACCGCATGACGTCCCAGATCGTGCCCTTCGGCGGCTACAAGGCCTCCGGCATCGGGCGCGAGGGAGGTGCCGACATGATCAAAGCCTATCTGCAGACGAAAAGCGTGTGGGTGAACCTGAACGACCATTTCGCTTCGCCCTTCGGGCCGGTTCAGGCCGCCGGGGTTCAGGCCGCCGGGCGGGCGCAATGACCGGAGGGCAGCGCCCGGTCGTCGTCTGCCACGCCGGGACGACCATCGCGCGGCGCCTTGCGGGCCATCCCTCCCGGCCGAGGGTCATCGATGATCCGACGCCGGGGGAGCCCTGGGTCGTGCCGGAGAACGCCACGATCCTGATCACCCAGCCGGGCGCCGGCTGGGGACGAGCGCCGGCGAACCCGCCGCCGGGATGGCCCTATGGGCTGACCTGGGTCCACACCATGTCCGTCGGCGTCGACGCCATGCCAGACTGGCTGGCCTCCACGCTGCCGCTGACCTGCAGCCGGGGCGTTACGGCCGACGCCATCGCCGAATATGTGATGGCCGCCGTTCTCGGCTTCGACAAGGGCCTGCACCGGGTTGCCGTGCGCGACGGCAATTCTTGGAGTCACCACACGCTTGGCAGCGTCGTGGGGAGGACGCTGGGGATCGTCGGTTTCGGTGCCATCGGTCAGGCGGTCGCCTGCCGGGCGGTTCCGTTTGGCATGCGGGTCCTGGCCCTGCGGCGCGGCCCGTGGGCCGAACCACCGCCGGCCGGCGTGGTGCCGGCGGTCTCCATCGAGGATTTGTTGGACAAGGCTGACCATCTGGTCCTCGCCCTGCCCCACACCCCGGCCAGCCATCGACTTCTCGACCGTGCGCGGCTGATGGGCGCAAAGCCGGGTCTGCACCTGATCAATATTGCCCGTGGCGGGCTGATCGACCACGACGCGCTGGCCGACGCGCTCGACCGTGGCATTCTGGCCGGTGCCACGCTGGACACGACCGACCCTGAACCCCTGCCCCCCGGACACCGCCTGTACCAGCACGAGCGAGTGTTGATCACCCCACACATCTCCTGGACCAGCCCGGCGGTCGAAGAGTCCATGGCCACCTTCGCCCTGGACGCCTACGACCGATTTCTGTCCGGCGCACCGCTGCGGAACAGAGTCGAACCGGCGCGAGGCTATTGATCGAGGAGACGCAGCGTGGCGCATCGGGCAGGGCAGCGTCCAGGTTGACCGAAGCGGGAAGCGAACGTCGAGGATCATCCCTGTCCCCTGGGCGACGCGTGCGCCGCCCGCTCGGCCATTCGACCGCGTGCCGGCGAAAGCGGGATACAGGGCGCATCCACCGCGAAACGGCGGAAACTCCCGAATCCCGGCTTTCCCCGAACATGATGGTCATTCCCTCGCGTTACCGCACCTCAAGGTCCGCGTAGCACGCTCTGATGTGGGCGTCGGTGACCTTGCCCTGCCGCCGATCCTCCTCGATGGCCGCGCGGTCTCGCTCCTCGGGATCGCCATAGCCGCCGGCCCCGGCCATCTCGAAGCGCAGAACATCACCCTTGCGGAAGCGGCGCGTGAACTTGGACGGCAGCATCTCCTCGCCGGCGCTGCCGGGGTTGAGGATCGACGCGGCCCCGGCCCCCCCGCCGCCGCCGAACAGGCCCCAGGGCTGCGATTTGAAGCGGTCGGAGCGCACCTGGACCTGAACGTCGTCAACCAACAGCCTGTACTGCCGCACGAGACCGAGCGCACCGCGGTAACGGCCGGGGCCGCCGGTGTCCGGCAGGAAGCCGTATTCCTCGATGCGGATCGGATGCTCCGCCTCGATCAGCTCGACCGGGACGTTAGCGAGGTTGCCGATGCAGTAGGGCCCGGCGTCCTGCCCATCGGAGTCCGGGCCGCCACCGAGGCCGGTGTTGTTGTGGAATTCCAGATGCAGGAAGCGCCGCCCGGCCTCGTCCTGGCCGGACGCGGCGATGGCGAACTCCGACCCGCCCGCGCAGGCCGGCAGTCGTCCGGGAAGCAGCAGCGCCAGCGCCCCCAGCACGATGGAGCGCAGGCGGAAGCCGACCTGCCCGCGCGAACCCACGGCCGCCGGGTAGCGCACGTCCACAAAGGTGCCGGGGCGGGTCTTCACGGTGATCGGGCGGTAGAGCCCGGCGTTGTTCGGGATCGCGGCGCCGAGCACGGTGCGGATCGCCGCATAGGTGCAGGAGACCGTGAAGGCGCGGTTGCAATGGACCGCACCGCCCTTGTCGTCGTCGGTGGCACTGAAGTCCGCCTCGATGGTGCTGCCCGTCTTGGTCAGCGTCAGGTGGATGCGGATCGGCCCGTTGCCGACGCCGTCGTCGTCGTTCCATTCCTCGAACTCGACGGTGCCGTCGGGCAGCGCCTCCAGGTCGGCGCGGGTCAACGTCTCGGCGTAGTCGATGAGGTCGTCGAGATAGGCTTCCAGCACCGCCGGTTCCCAGGCACGGGCCAGCTTGGCGACCTCCGCGGCGGCCTGGTCGAGGGCGGCGAGCTGGGCGTGCACGTCGCCCATCACGCGTTCGGGCACGCGGGTGTTGAACTCGATGATGCGCATCAGGGTGCTGTTGACCTGGCCCTTCTCGACGATCTTCACCGGCGGGATGCGCAGCCCCTCCTCGAAGATCTCCATGCTGTCGGCGGCGTTGCCGCCCGGCACGCGCCCGCCGAGGTCGGAGTGGTGGAGGATCAGGCTGACGATGGCGACGCGCTTGCCGTCCACATAGACCGGCTTGAAGGTGAAGATGTCGTTCAGGTGGCTGCAGCCGGAATAGGGATCGTTGCTGGCCAGCACGTCGCCGTCCTGGATGTCGTCGCCGAAATGCTCCAGGCAGGCGTCCAGCGCCGGCATGACGACGCCGAGATGGACTGGCACGGCCAACCCTTGGGCGACCAGCCGTCCACGGCCGTCGCAGACCGCCGCGGAGAAATCCATGCTGTTCTTGACGTTGGACGTGCGCGCGGTGCGCGTGACCATGACGAGCGCGTTGTCGGCCGTCGTCACCAGGGCGTTCTTCAAAAGCTCGCGCCGGACCGGATCGATGGTGATCATGTCTATCCTCCTCGAAAGACGCTGGTTACCGGGCGGCCTTGCGAGCCAGCACGACGTTGTTCCAGCCGTCGACGGCGGCGTCCCAGCCCGGCAGCACGACGATGGTGGTGTCGTACTCCTCGACGATCAGGGGACCGGCCATCGGCTCCGCACCCAGGGCGGAGCGCGGCACCACTGGCGTCTCGACCCAGCCGGCCTCGCCGAAGAAGGCTTTGCGCGTGTGGCGCGTCGCCGTCTTCTCCGCCCCGCGCTCGATCCGGTCGGGCATGCGCGGGGTCTCCGCCACGCCGCGGCACACCAGCTTCAGTGCGACGAACTGGATCGGCTCCTTCTCCGACGCGTAGCCGAAGACGTTGCGGTGCTCCGCGTGGAAGGCCGCCTGGAGGGCCTGCATCGCGCCCTCCCCGTCCGGGACCGGCAGCGTCAGGGGGGAGGTCTGGCCCATGTAGCGCAGGTCGGCGTAGAGCGCCGTGCGCTGCTGCGCCGGGTCGTGGTAGCCCTCCGCCCGCAGCATGTCGATGCCGCGCGTCATCAAGGGAGCGACCGCGGCGTCCAATGTCGCGCGGTCGACGGTGTCCACACGCCGGTAGAAGGCGGTGACCAGCTGGTGCTCGACGTCCGCGAACAGCATGCCGAGGGCGCTGAACAGGCCGGCCACCGGCGGGATCAGGATGCGCGTCATGCCCGCGGCCTCGGCCAGCGAGCAAGCGTGCACCGGTCCGTTCCCGCCGATCGCCACCATGGTGTATTGCGACGGGTCGCGCCCCTTTTCCGACGACACGCCGCGCAACGCGCGCAGCATGGTGGCGTCGGCGATGGCGTGGATGCCGTGGGCCGTGTCGGTCGTCGACAGCCCGATCCGCGCGCCCAGTTCCGCCAGCGCCGCCCGCGCGCCCTCGATGTCCAGGCTCAGCTCGCCACTGACCAGCGCGTTGGGGTTGAGGTAACCGAGGATCAGGTTGGCGTCGGTTACCGTCGGGTTGGTACCGCCGCGGGCGTAGGCCACCGGGCCGGGTTCCGCCCCCGCGCTGCGCGGGCCGACCAGCAGGCCGCCGGCCGCGTCGCTCGCCGCGATGCTACCGCCGCCGGCCCCGACCTCTGCGATGTCGATGGTCGGCACCTGGACCGGGTAGCCCGCACCCTTGATCATGCGGGTGCCGAGTGCCGCCCCGCCGCCGACCTCCGTCTCCGGGCACAAGGCGAAGGCGTGGTCCTCGATGACAGTCGCCTTGGCGGTGGTGCCGCCCATGTCGAAGACGATCATGTCAGCCACGCCGACCTTGGTGCCGAGGCGTTGGCCGCCGAGCACGCCGGCCGCCGGGCCGCTTTCGATGATGTCGATGGGCTGGCGGGCCACCACTTCGCCGGGGGAGATGCCGCCGCTCGACTGCATGATCATCAGGGGAGCCTTGATGCCCAGCCGGTCGAGCCGGGTCTTCAGCGAGGAGACGTAGCGCTCCACCACCGGCCGGATGTAAGAGTTCACCACCGTGGTGCTGGTGCGCTCGTACTCGCCGAGCTGCGGCAGCAGGTCGACCGACGCGGTCACGGGAATGCCGGGGAAGCGTTCCCGCAAATAGGAGGCCGCCTGCCGCTCGTGCACCGCGTTGGCGTAGGAGTTGATGAAGGTGACGGCGATGGCCTCCACCCCCTCCGCCTCGAACTGGTCGGCCACGCGCGCCAGTTCCGCGGCGTCGAGGGGAACGAGCACGCCGCCGTCGGAGCCGACGCGCTCATCCACCTCCAGCCGCAGCCGCCGTTCCACCAGCGGGGCGGGCTTCTTGTAATGGATGTCGTAGAGGCGCGGCGTGCGGAAGCGCCCGATCTCCAGCACGTCGCGGAAGCCCTTGGTCGTGACCAGCCTGACCGTGGAGCCCTTGCGCTCGATGATCGTGTTGGTGGCGACGGTCGTGGCGTGGACGAACTCGGCGATGTCGCCCGCGTCAACGTTCAACTCGGCCAGCAGGGCCGAAACGCCGGTTTCGATCCCCTGGCTGTAGTCCTGCGGGGTCGAAAGAACCTTCTTGCTGAAGATCCGGCCGTCGCTTCGCATCAGCACGACGTCGGTGAAGGTGCCGCCGATGTCGACGCCAAGCCGGTAGGATGTCCGTGTCATGGTGACCCCGAGGTTCGTTGGAGCGCCGCGCCTCAGCGCAGCCGCGCGTCCGGCGGGATGGCCCAGACCTGTTCGATCCGGCCGCCGCGCGTCGCGACGATCTCCTGGTGGAGGTGGATGGTCGTGTCGGCGTACCCGACGACGAAGCGGATGCGGTCGCCGACGGCGGGCGTGGCGCTCGGTTGCCGCAGCTCGATCTTGGCGTGCTCGGCAGAGAAGCCGACGCTGTCGACCTCCGGCAGGTCGAGCGGGGCCGGCAGGCCGGAGTCCGTGCTCATCGCCTTCTTGCCGGCGTCGGTGATCACGCGCCGGCCGGTCGGCCGGCTGGTCACAATGGAATGGACCGTCAGGCCGTAGCCGACCGGCACGTTGTAGATGGTGCGGTAGCGCACGTCACCGAAGATGCCGCCGCCGGCCTGGATTTCCGTGACGCCCGTGATGCGCGCCGTCGTCTCGAAGGTTCCCGTCCCGCCGCAGCTGACGATCCCGATCGGGATGCCGTCGGCACGGCAGAGATCCGCGCTGGCGGCCAGAGCCCCGACCGCCTCCGCGATGGCGCGGCGCTTCTCCTCGGGATCGGGGATGCGGGTGGTGTGCCCCTCCCAGGTCATGACGCCGGCGAGGCGGAGGGACGGATGGCCTGTGATCATCCGCGCGAGGTCGAGCACCGGCGCGCCCGGCAGGACGCCGGCGCGCCGGGTGCCGGTGTCAACCTCGATCAGGACGCGCAGCCTCAGCCCCTCGGCCGTCGCCGCCTCGGCCAGGGCATGAACGTTGTCCGGCCCGTCCACCGCGACCATGACGTCGGCCCGCCGGCAGAGCCGCATCAGCCGCGCGATCTTGATCGGCCCGACGATCTGGTTGGCGACGAGGATGTCGGTGATGCCGGCCTCGACCAGCATTTCCGCTTCCGACAGCTTGGCGCAGGTGATGCCGATGGCGCCGGCGGCCATTTGCAGCCGGGCGATGTCGGGGGACTTGTGGCTCTTGCAGTGCGGCCGCCACCCCACGCCGTGCTCCGCGCAGGTCCCGGCGATCCAGGCCAGGTTGCGCTCCAGGATGTCGAGGTCGACGACCAGCGCCGGCGTGTCGAGCGCCGCAACCGGTTCGCCGACCAGGTTGGACGGCGTGTTCATGCCACGGGGGCTCCGGCCCGGCAGGCGAGGAAGCGGCGCACCACGTCGCCGGCATCAGCGACCTCGTCCAGATGCATCACCGACCGCAGCAGCCCGTCCACCGCCTCCGGATCGGCGGCGAAGCCCCAGTCCACGCAGGCGCGGAACTTGGCGAACACCTCCTCGTCGGTCATCGGGTCGTCGGGGGCACCCTTCATGGCCCAGCGCTCCAGTGTCACGGCGCGCCCGTCGACCAGCTCCAGCCGAACGCGGGCCGGCGCGATGGCCGTCGGTTCGATGTCGGGGGCGGCGATCGTCTCCAGGCGCGAGGCGAAGGCCAGATCGCCGGAACGGATGCGGGCCGGCGTGTAGGTCGCAATGTCCACCGTCCCGTCGGTCAGCGCGGCGGCAAAGCCGTAGGCGGCGTTGAACTGCGCGTGGACGACCGGGTTCGGGTGCGCCCCGTCGAAGCGCACGCCGACGATCTTGCGGTTGACCTCGCCAAGCTCGATGGTCGCGCGCCGGATGTCCGTGCCGGCGATGCCCTGCGCCCTCGCGTCGAGCGCCAGCTGGATGGTCGTGTGGACGCAGCGGCAGCAGGGGTAGGGCTTCATGCTGAGGTCGCGCACGCGCCAGCTGCGGCCCAGCCCCTCGCTCAGGATCTCCGGCGTCACCTCGCCGCGCTCGTAGAGTTTGAACAGGCCGGCGTCGCCCTCCAGGAAGCGGTGCGGCCCGGTCAGCCCGTGCCGCGCCAGGTGGGCCGCCAGCACGCCGGAGCGCGCGGCGAAGCCCGGCCCGACGCGCTTGGCGAGCGCCCCGTCGGCGATGAACTGCGTCGTGCCGCTGAGCTGCACGAAGGCCAGCCCCATGGCGTGCAGCGTCTTCCCGGCGTTGAGCCCGAAGATCTTGGACGCCGCCGCCGCCGCCGCGATGGTCCCCAGCGCCGTGGTCGGGTGCCAGCCCTTGCCGAGCGAGTTGTAGCAGGCGAGGCCCAGGCGGCAGAACAGCTCCACCCCCACCGCGACGGCGGTGATCATCTCCCGCCCCGTGGGACGGCGCCCGGCGCTTGCCTCCGCTTCCACCGCGGCCAGCACGGCCGGCAGCACGACGCAGAAGACGTGGACGCGGGCGGGGTCGTGCTGGTCGTCGAAGTCCAGGCTGTGGGCGGCGGCGCCGTTGGCCAGCGCCGCCGTCGCCGGGTTGGCCCGGCGCCCGTCGAGGAGGAGCGTCGCCGTCCCCTCCCCTTCCCAGGCGGTCAGGGCGGACAGCAGCTCCGCCATGCCCGGCGCCTTGGCCGCCCCGGCGATGACGCCCAGCGTGTCGAGGGTGAAGAGCTTGACGGTCCGCACCACGTCGGGCGGCAGCCGGTCGTAGGCCAGCCCCGCAAGGGCCGAAGCAATCGCCTCGCCGATCGCGGGCGACGCCGTATGGTTGGTCATGATCGCCTCAGGCGTAGAGATCGTGGCGCAGCAGGTCGGAGATGTCCCGCCGCAACTCCAGGAATTGCGGGTCGAGCTTGATGTCCTCGCGCCGGGGCCGGGCGAAGGGCACGGTGATCTCGCGCAGCACGCGGGCCGGCCGCTTGCTGTAGACCAGGATGCGGTCGGCGAGGTACAGCGCCTCCTCGATGCCATGCGTGACGAACAGTACGGTCTTCGGCTCCGCCTCCCAGATGCGCACCAGCTCGTCCTGGAGGACGTCGCGCGTCTGCACGTCGAGCGCGCCGAAGGGCTCGTCCATCATCAGCAGGGTCGGCTGGATGCAGAAGGCCCGCGCGATGCCGACCCGCTGCTGCATGCCGCCGGAGAGCTGGTGCGGCCAAGCGTCCTCGAACCCCCGAAGCCCGACGAGGTTCAGGTAGTGGCGCGCCCGCTCCAGCCGTTCCGCCTTGCCGACGCCGACGACCTCCAGGCCGAAGGCGATGTTGTCCAGCGCAGTCCGCCAGGGGAACAGGTCCGCCCCCTGGAACACCATGCCGCGGCCGGTCCCGGTCTTGCCGGTGATGTCCTTGCCGCCCAGCACAATCTTGCCGCCGTCCGCCGGGATGAGGCCGTTGATGATCTGGAGAAGCGTCGACTTCCCGCAGCCCGACGGCCCCAGCAGGGCGACGAACTCGCCTTCCCGGACGTCGAGGCACTGGTCGACCAGGACCTTTACGCCGCCGAAGGACTTGGAGACGTGGGAGACGGAGAGATGGGCCATATCAGGCAAGCTCTTTTACGGCCTGTTCCAGGTAGGTGCGGTCGATGACCTTGGTCAGGTCCACCGTGCCCTTCAGCGCGCCGACCGCCTTGTAGGCCGGGATGACCTTGGCGAACTCGTCCGGGGTCAGCGTTTCCATGTTGTTGGGGAAGGCCTTGATGCGGGTGGTCAGCGTCTCCCACACCGGCCTCAGCATGCTGTCGTCGGCCGTCTTCAGATCCTTGGAGGACGCGTACTGGCCGACCTGTGTCTTGAACCAGCCATAATCCTTGTTGGTGTTGCGGAAGGAGGTCAACACCGACTTCAGCACCGCCACGGCGGCCTGCTTGTTCTCGTCCGCCTTCAGCCACGCGCCCGTCGTCATGACGATGGCGCTGAACCAGTTGTCGTATTCCTCCCAGGGCCGGACCAGCATCTCGTAGTTGCCGAGCTGGGCCAGCTCCAGCGCCTGCTCGATGTGCATCGGCACGGCGTCCACGCGGCCGGCGACCAGCGCGCGGGCCCGGTCGCCGGAGCTGCCCATCTCGATGAAGTTCACCTTCTTCGGGTTGATGTTGCGCTTCAGCAGGGCGCCGGCCAGCATCACGTACATGAAGTCGCCGATGCTGTTGACGGCGATGGTGCCGCCCTTCGCGGCGATCTCCTCCAGGCTCTTGATCTTGTCGGTGTTGGCGACAATGACCTGAGAAGTGTTGCTGTAGGACAGGCCGATGATCTTCAGGTCGGCGCCGGCCTCGGCCGCCGCCAAGGTGGAGGCGACGTCGGCATCGCCGAGGTCCGCGGCCCCGGCGATCACCTCCTGGGCGATCTGCGGGATCTTCTTGGTCGGCCGCACCTCGGGCACTGCGAAGCCGGCCATCGTCGCCAGGCCGGAGCGCAGGGCCACCTGCATCGGCACGTTGACAGCCGCGGCCGAGGCCAGCGTGTTGATCTTCAGCACCCGGCCGGTCTGGGCGAAGGCCCCCTGCAAGGACCCCGGCAGAGGGCCGAGCGCCAGGACGCTCAACCCGCCGAGTCCGGCGCGCAGGACGGTGCGGCGATTGACATCATCGAACATGACTCTCGGCCCTTATCGCTTGGGGTGGAATGAATGGGGGGTTACCGGTCGCCGGTGCGGCTGGCGTACCAGGGGGCGCTGCGGTGGGCGATCCAGCGGAGTGCGCTGGTCATCGACACGCTGATGATCATCAGCGCCACGATCAGCGCGAAGAGCGGTGCGGTGGACAGGTCGAGCCCGGCGTCGTTGAGCAGCCCGCCGAAGCCGGCGCTGATGAACATCTCCGCCGTGATCATCGCCCGCAGCGCGTGGACCAGCCCGACGCGCGCCGCGATCATGATGAAGGGGTGGAGCGACGGCAGGATGACGTAGCGGAAGCGCTGAAAATCGTTCGCCGCAAAGGACCGGGCGACGTTCAGAAGCTTCGGCGACACCGACCGCGCCGCCTCCGTCATCGTCACGACCACGTACCAGACCGTGACGACGAAGACGATGGCCGTGCTGAAGACCAGACCGCGGCCCATCAGGATGATGAACAGCGGCACGATCGCCGCCGCCGAGATGACGATGAACATCGACGCCCAGGGCTTCACGACGGCGTTCACCACCGGCACGCGGCCCATGGCGACGCCGAGCGGAATGCCGATGAGGAGGGCCAGCGCGTAGCCCAGCATCATCTTCCACAGCATCTGCCACAGCGCCGCCCAGAAGGCCCCGGTCTGCACGGTTTCGACCAGCGCGCGGGCGACCTGGACGGGGGTGGCCAGCAGGGCGTCGCCGAGCTGCGCGCCCACGGCCTGCCACAGCGCCAGCACCAGCAGGATGCCGAGCAGGTTGACGATGCGTGATCCGACCCTCATGACGCCCCCTTCGGCCGCCAGACGCAGACCCGTTTCTCGATCAGCAGCAGGATTTCCTGCAACGCGAGCCCGAGCAGGCAGAGAACGGCGAGGACGCCCAACACCGCCGCGCTGTCCAGGCGGACCGCCGCCTGCTTCATGATCGACCCCAGGTTGGCGGCGGCCAGGAACAGCTCCGCCGTGATCATCGCGTTGACCGCCCGGACGACGCCGAGCCGCAGCGCGGTGAACAGGAAGGGCAGGCATTCCGGCAGCAGGATCAGCCGCGTGCGCTGCCATGCGCTGGCCCCGAAGGACCGCCCGACGTTGAGCAGCTTCTGGTCGGCGTTGCGCGCGCCGGTGCTGACGACGATGATCATGTCGAACACGCACATGATCACGACCAGCGCGACGCGGGCCTCGAAATACAGGCCGAACCAGATCATGATGAAGGGCACCCAGGCGACGCTGGGCACCGCGTAGACGAAATTGACGACGGGGTCGAGCAGATCGTGGACGAAGCGCAGCCGCCCCATCAGCAGCCCGAGCGGTATGGCGATCCCGCAGGCGATCGCGTAGCCCAGCGCCATGTGCCGAAGCGCGCCGGCCACCGCGACCGGCAGCTCGCCGCTTGCCACCATCTCCAACAGCCGGACGGCGACCCCCGTCGGCGGCGCCAGCACGAAGCTGGAATAGCCTTGGGCGATCACCTGCCAGACGAGCAGCCCGACGACGATCGACGCGGTGTAGAGGAAGCCGAAGGACCGATGGCCGGCAAGCCAGGGCGGCCGCGGCTCCTTCAGGAGGGGGGTGCTGTTCGCATCAGCGGTCACGGTCCGTCGGCCTTCCGGTTTGGGAATTGCACCGTCGTTCTCGATAACCTACAGTACACATATAGTTGCCTAGCTGTCTAGCTGCCTATGCAGCTTTCGGAGACAAAAGATGACGGTGCCGCCGCCCAACTTCACACCAGCCGACTTCACGCCGATCTACGCGCGCGTCCAGCGCTTCATCCGGGACGAGATCGCGTCGGGGCGCCTGAAGGAGGGCGACCGCGTGCCGTCGGAACCGGCGCTGGCGGAACGCTTCGGCACCACGCGGGCGACGGTGGCGCGCGCGCTCCAGGAGCTTGTGTACGAGGGGAGCATCGTGCGCCGGTCGGGCAGCGGCACCTTCGTCGCCCCCCGCTCCATCAGCGCACCCATCGACCTGACGCGCGTCCGCTCCTTCGAGGAGCAGGTCACCTCGCTCGGCGCGCGGATCGACTATGAACTGCTGGGATTCGACCACCGCGCCGTAACGGGGGACGAGGCCCACAAGCTGCACCTCGATCCGGACGGGCGCGTCTACGCGCTCGACCGCCTGCGCATCGTGGACGGCAAGCGGATCAGCCTGGAGCACCGCATCATCCCCGAGGAACTCGGCCGCCGGATCACGCTGGAGATGCTGCGCACGCAGTCCATCCACCAGATCCTGGACGAGGCCTTCGGCCTGCGCGTCTGGCGGGTCGAAGGGCGCATCCGCGCCGGCGTGGCGCGCGAGGACATGGCCCGGACGCTGGGCATCGAGGCGGGGTCGGCCCTGATCATCCGCGACTATGTGCTCTACAGCATCGACCGCCGCCCGCTGGTCACTGGCGAGTCCTTCTACCGCGACGATTTCCACATCGACTACATCGTGCAGCAGTCGGAGACGGACTAGGCCGCTCACGCGTCCGTCTCCAGCCCGTAGACGTCGCGGGCCGCCTCGGTGCTGACGTAGCCGCAGGCGACGTCCCGCTCCACCAGGGCGCGGGGCCGCCGTCGCGGGTCGCCGAAGCCGCCGCCGCCGGCCGACAGGCACAGGATGCGCGCGCCGGGCTCGACCCGCACCCCGCTGTCGTGGACGGCGATCGGCCGCGCCGCTCCATCCTGCGGCAACAGCGCGTAGCGGTGGCCGGGACCGGCCTCGCCGCCCTGCGTTCCAGTGGGCGGCACGAGAACCCCCTCGCCCGACGCGTTGAGCACCGCCGGCTCTTGCCCGTCGTAGCGCAGCACCAACCGACCGCCGAGGCCGCCCCGCCGCTCCCCCGCCCCGCCGCTGTCGGGGAGCAGCGCGTATTCCTCGACGACGAGCGGGTGGCTGGCCTCCGTGCGCTCCACGCTGGGGGCAGCCGTTCCGCCGGGGTTGTGCAGGCCGCCGATGTTCGGCCAGCCATCGTGGTCGCGGCTCCCGCCGGTGCCGCCCTTGTTGAGGAAATAATGCCAGATGAAGGGCGCACCATCGTCGGTGGCGCCGGCGAGCGCGAAGCGGAAGCGCCGGGCGAAGCCGCCGATGGCGCGCTGCGGGTCGGCCCCCTCCAGCGCGTTCAGCACGGCCTCGATCAGGGCGCAGGCGGTGGAGGAGGTGCAGGCGCCCACCGGCGCCGGCATCACTGGATCGACGAGGCTTCCGGGCCGCGTGCGGATGTCGAGCGCGCGCGCGCTGCCGCCGCTCAGCCCCTCCTCGTCTCCGCTGAAATAGAGGAAGGCGACCATAACCGCCGCGCGGCTGTTGGCGCAGGGGCTGTTGATGAAGGCGCGCACCTGGTCCGGGCAGCCGGTCAGGTCCACCACCGCCCGGCCGCCCTCGATGGTCAGGCTGACCGGTATGGGCAGAAGGCCCCCGGGCGCGTCGGCGAACTCCATGTGTGACAGCCCGTGATGCACGCCCGCGCGGCAGCCGGCCAGCAGGGTCCGCATCACCGCCTCCCCGCCGTCGAGGATGGCGTCGACCGCGCCCGCGATCTCCGCCCGTCCGTAGCGCGCGAACAGCTCCGCCAAGCGGGTGGCGCCGATGCGCACGGCGGAGAGCTGGGCGAGCAGATCGCCGCGCAGGTCGTCCGGCTTGCGCGAGTTCTCCGCCACAAGCCGCAGGAGGTCGCCGCGCAGCGTGCCGCCGGCCACGAGCTTGAGCGGCGGGATGCGCAGGCCCTCGTGCCAGATCTCCCGCGCCGCCGCGCTGTAGCCACCGGCCGACAGGCCGCCGATGTCGCCCTGGTGGGCGCGCAGCGCGACCCACAGCCGGATGCCGCCGTCGGCGAAGAAGGGCATGGCGAGCGTCACGTCGGGCAGGTGACTGCCACCCCAGTAGGGATCGTTCGCCATCAGCACGTCGCCATCGGCGAGGTCCCCGTCGAACGCCTCCGCCATCATCCGCACGGCCAGCGGCATCGCCCCCATGTGGATGGGCACGCGCTCCGCCTGGGACACCGTCTGGAAGGCGGAGTCGAGGATGACCGCGGAGAAGTCCTGGCTCTGGTTCAGGATGGGCGAGAAGCAGGTGCGGGTCATCGTTTCGACCATCTCTTCGGTCACCGCCCTCATGCGATGCCGGACGACCGCCAACGTGAGAGGGGCGAGGGTGAGCGGGGCGGCCGTCGGGGTGTTGCTGGGGCTCATGACTCACCCGTTTCTGAGGAGGAGGTTGCCGATGCCGTCCACGTCGGCGATCCGGCCGGGACCGACGAGGATGGTCGTGGAGGCGGACTCGACGATGGCCGGCCCGGCGACGCGCATGCCGTGGCGCAGGTCGTCGAACCAGTAGACGTCCAGGTCGCGGAAAGTGCCGAGGAAGGCGCTGCGCCGTCCCCGCCACGCCGGTGCGGGGTCGGCGGGACCGACCGGTTGCGCGGGCAGGTCGATCTTCGGCAGGGCGCCGTATACGGACAGGCGGCAGACGTCGAGGATACCCGCCTCGCCCTCGTGGGCGTGCTGGTAGAGGCTGCGGTAGGTTTCGGTGAAGGCGCGCTCCAGGGCCGCGGGGTCCAGGCTGTCGCCGACGCGCACGGGAATCCCGTGCACCTGCCGGCCATAACGGCATTCCAGGCTGCGCTCCACGCGGATGCCGTCGGTCGCCATGCCCGAGGCGCGCAGGCGCGCCCGCCCTTCCTCCTCCAGCGCGTCGAAGATGGTCGCCAGTTCCGCCGCGGTCATCGACTGGATCGGACGGCAGACGAAGCGCTGCAGGTCCTGCCGGATGTCGGCGGCGAGAAAGCCAAGGGCCGACAGCACCGACGCCATGCGCGGCACGACCACCGTCGGGATTTGCAGATCCTGCGCCACCGCGTCGGCGTGCAGCCCGCCTGCCCCGCCGAAGGACATCAGAGCGAAGTCGCGCGGGTCCAACCCCTGCCGGATCGTCGCAAGCCGGATTCCCTCCGTGATGCCCGATGTCGCGAGGACGTGGACCGCCCAGGCGGCCTCCTCCACGCTCACCCCCAGCGGGCTGGCGACATCGGCCTGGACCGCATCCCGCGCCGCCTCGACGGACAGGCTCATGCGCCCGCCCAGGAACGTTTCCGCGGAGATCAGACCGAGCACCAGGTTGGCGTCGGTCAGGGTCGCGCGGGTCCCGCCCTTGCCGAATCCGGCCGGACCCGGCACCGCCCCGGCGCTCTGCGGGCCGACGGCGAGGATGCCGCTCGCGTCGATCCGCGCGACGCTGCCGCCGCCGATCCCGATGGGGTTGATCTCGATCGCCGGCGCCGTGATCCGGAAATCCGCGAGATCGGTGCGGTTGCGCTCGATCGGAACGCCGTCCTTGACGACGCAGACATCGGTGCTGGTCCCGCCCGTGTCGTAGGTCACCAGGTTGGGCAGGTCCAGCGCCCGCGCGAACAGCGCGCCGGCCATGGCGCCGCCCGCCGGGCCGCTGGTCACCGCGCCGTAGGC
The DNA here is from genome assembly GCF_042657465.1 of Azospirillum himalayense. NCBI lineage: Bacteria > Pseudomonadati > Pseudomonadota > Alphaproteobacteria > Rhodospirillales > Azospirillaceae > Azospirillum > Azospirillum himalayense. The sequence continues at coordinate 106,176 of NZ_JBHSLC010000049.1, forward strand.
GCGCCGTCCCGCCTCCTCGATTGGCAGCACGCCGCCGTTGGATTGCATGACGAAGAGGGGCACGCCGATCCCGGCGGCCTTCAATTGCCCGACGAGGCGCTTCAGATAGTCCTGCAGGGCCGGGCCGACATAGGCGTTCACCGCAGCGGTGGACAGCCGGTCGTACTCCCCTTCCCGTTCCAGCACCTCATGGCCGAGAGAGACGAACGGGCGCCAGCCCGATCCTTCGATGGCGGCGCGCACGGCGGCTTCATGATCCGGGCGCTTGTGGGCGTGCAGGAAACTGACGACCACGGCGTCGACCTCGGCGGCGCGCAAGGCGGCAATGGCCTCCTCCAGTTCCACCTGGTCAAGCGGCGCCAGCACCGTGCCATCCGCCCCCACCCGTTCCGTCACCTCCAGGCGCAGCGGGCGGGTGATGAGCGGGTCGGGCGCCGGGGTGCGGAGCTCGTAGCGGTTCGATCGCGCCCCTTCCCGCAGCTCCAGAACGTCGCGGAACCCGCGCGTTGTGATCAGGCCCAGCCGGGCCCCGTTGCGCTGGACGAGCACGTTGGTCGCGACGGTGGTGCCGTGGATGAAGACGCGGGTCCGGCCGAGGAGCTGTTCCAGGCTTTCGCCGCGCTCCGCCGCCATGTGCTCCAGGGCGTTCACCACGCCGCGCGACGGGTCGTCCGGCGTCGAGGGCGACTTGACGAAGCTCACCCCGCCGGTGCCGTCCGCCAGCACCAGGTCGGTGAAGGTTCCACCGACGTCCACCCCGATCAGCATGCCCCCGGTCACCATTCACCGCCTCCGTTCCGGCGCGCTCGTCCGACAAGCGCGGCTCCCGCATCAAAGCGCAGCGGCCAGCGATCCAGCAAGACAGCCGGCGCATCATTTGCGATGCTGAATCGGCATCACTCAGAAGACCGGGGACTGGCATGAACGTCGACGCGCTGCGCCATTTCATCTCCATCGTCGAGGCGGGTTCGATCCGCGACGCGGCCGACAACCTGCACATCGCGCAGTCGGCGCTCAGCCGGCAGGTCCAGCATCTGGAGCAACTGTTCGGCGCGCGGCTGCTGTCGCGCCTGCCGCGCGGGGTCGAGCCGACCGAGGCCGGGCGCATCGTCCTGCGTCACGCCCGCGTTACGGTGGACCAGCTGCGCAACGCGCGGGACGAAATCGCGGCCATGGAGGGGCTGAAGACCGGGATCGTGCGCATCGCCGTGATCGAGCCGATCGCCGACGGGTTCCTGCCGGACTGCATCGCGCGCTTCCACCACAGCCATCCCGGCGTGTCCTTCGACGTACGCGTCGGCAGCACGCGCCAAGTGGTGGCCCTGGTCCGGGAGGGCATCGCGGAACTCGGCCTCGCCTACAACCCGCCGCGCGAGGATGGCATTGTCCAGCGCGCCTCGGCGAGCCAGCCTCTGGTCGCGCTGGTGAACCCGCGGCACAGGCTGACGGCGTCGGAAACGGTGGCACTCGCCGAGGTCGGGGACTGGCCCGTGATCCTGCCGCCCGCGGGCTCTCCGACCCGTGTGCTGATTGAGGAGGCGGCGCGGCGGTCCGGCGTGGTGTTGCCAACGGCGCTGCTGGAAAGCGACTCCGTGGCGTTGCGGCTGGCGCTCGCGCAACGGACGGACGCCGTCGCCATCCTGGCGCGGCTGTCCGCGCGCAAGTCCAGCGCGTCGGGCGGCCTGTGCATGCGGCCCCTGCGGGACGACCTGCTGACCACCGGAAGCGTGGAGATGCTGGCCGCGGAGGGGCGTCACCTTTCCAACGCGACGCTGCGGTTCGAGCGTCTGCTTCGGGCAAGCCTGAAGGCCGCCGAGGATCGTTCGTGACGATCGCAGGCTGTGTAGGGGTCACGCCATGGAAAGGGCGAGAATATACGCTGAAACCGTCTCAAACCTGGGGGGCCTTCACGTCGCACGACGAAAGGGTCGACGGGCGTATGGTTCGGCGGCGGTGTGCTCCGAGACGAGCGTGCCGTTCATCACCGCGGTGCCACCGATACGGCAGCGCGCTGTCCATCCCGGATAGAATGCGTTCGTACTCCGGGGTGAAGCGGTCTGGCATGATCTCGGCGACCGGGGTCAGGCTGCGCCGGCACGCCACGCCGCTGCGGCAGGCGTTGAAGCGAGGTGCGCGCACTTCCACCGTGCCGAACAGCGACACCAGCCGGCGGGAGCGGTGGTCCTTGAGCGGACGCGACGCTCCGCAGTGGCCGCACCGACGCCGAAGGCGACAATGCGCGTCGGCCTGGGCCGTGACCAGGACACGCTGCAGGCTGGCCAGTGTCGCCTTGCCCTCGCTCAGACTCAGCCCGAGGGTTGCCGCCTGACCGGATCCAGGGCGCTCACCCTCAGAGATCACGTGCTGCATCACCGCGCCGTCCTCGCCCGTCGACCCTTCCGTCGTGCGACGTGAAGGCCCCCCAGGTTTGAGACGGTTTCACCGCCATAGGCTGGACATCCCGGCGGCGCCGTGTGGGCTCTCCCACCTCTCTCCAGCATCTCCGAAAAAAGTCCGCCAGCTTTACCGATCCCGTCCGTGGATAGCCACAGAACGGGACAACGCTCCGCCCTGCGGCGCCTCCTCCCGGACCATACGCCGGAACCATCATGCCGAAACGGGCGCGGAATCCCCGATTCCCGCGACGGAGAGGCTGCATCCTGGAGGCCGCCATGCAGGTTGACTCGCCCAGCTCCTCGACCGTCACGACCACCTCGTCCGCCAAAAGCTCCTCGGCCTCGCTGGCCAGCAGCTACCAGTCCTTCCTGACGCTGCTGCTGAAACAGCTGGAGGTGCAGGACCCCACCAACCCGGTGGACACCGCCCAGTACACCAGCCAGCTCGTGCAGCTCTCCTCGCTGGAGCAGCAGATGTCCATGAGCGACAAGCTGGACGAGCTGACCTCCGCGGTGCAGGCGCTGGGAACCGGGAGTTCGGCGCTGGGCTATCTCGGGCGGACGGTGACGGCGGAGGGCGACACGACCGCCCTGCAGAACGGCGCCGCCAACTGGGAATACTCGCTGAACAGCGAAGCCGCGTCGGTCACCCTGACGGTGCGCGACGAGGACGGGGCCATCGTCTACCAGGACAGCGGCGCCACCGGCGAGGGCAGCCATTCCTTCACCTGGGACGGCACGGGGCGCGACGGCGCGCTCCACACATCGGGCACCTACAGCCTGACCGTCACCGCGCTGGACTCCAGCAAGGCCGCCATCGCCACCGAGACGCGGATCAAGGGCACGGTCACCTCCGTGGACACCTCCGGCACCAGCGCGGCGCTGGGCATCGGCGGCGTGAGCGTGCCCGCCGACGACGTGCTGTCGCTGAGCTGAGCCGCCCCCTCCCGGCCTCCTCCCAGACCTCTCCCCTTCCTTGCAACAGGTGCGACGATGAGCATCACCAGCGCGATGTACAGCGCCACGTCCGGCCTGATGGCGCAGAGCAAGGCGCTCGCCTCCATCTCCAGCAACATCGCCAACTCCAGCACGACCGGCTTCAAGAGCACCGGGACGAACTTCAACTCCTACATCAACAAAACCTCGACCATCGACGAGCAGACCGGCGGCGTGCTCGCCACCACCTACCGCAACATCAGCGGGCAGGGCGAAATTCAATCGTCGTCGGTCTCCACCAACATGGCGATCAACGGCGAGGGCTTCTTCGTGGTGTCGGAGGAGACGGCGGACGGCACCGTCGCCTTCACCCGCAACGGCTCCTTCTCCACCGACGCCCAGGGCTACCTGTCGAACAGCGAGGGCTACTACCTCTACGGCTGGGCGCTGAACGCCAACGGCACCGTCGCCGCCGGCAACAAGGGATCGGTGGACAGCCTCGTCCCGGTCAACGTCGCCAACATCAAGGGCACGCCCAAGGCGACCTCAACCATGGGCATCGATGCCAACCTGCCCTCGGACACGGACACCGGCGACAGCTTCACCACCGACATGGAGATGTTCGACAGCCTGGGCGTCAGCCACTCCATCACCCTGAGCTGGACCAAGACCGGCGAGAACATGTGGGAGCTGGACGCTTCCGACCCCGTCCTGTCCTCCGACGCCACCCGGACCACCGGGACCATCGGCGGTTTTCCCATCCAGCTCTCCTTCAACACGGACGGCACGCTGGCGTCCGCCGCCACGGTGGCCGCGGATGGCACGACGACCGCCGCCGACCTGTCCGCCCTGTCCTTCACCGTCGACGGATGGACCACCGGGGCCGGGGGCAGCGCGGTCGCGCTGAACCTCGGCACCGCCAACAGCAACAACGGCCTGACGCAGCACGCGTCGGGCGACAGCACGCCCTCGGTCAGCGTCGAGACCACGACGCAGAACGGCTACAAGCCCGGCTCCCTGACGGGGACGACCATCGGCAAGGACGGCATCGTCCGCGCCGTCTTCGACAACGGCGAGACGCGGGCGATCTACCAGATCCCCATCGCCACCTTCGCCAACGCCGACGGGCTGGAAAGCGTCACCGGCACCACCTTCACCCAGACGGCGGAGGCCGGTCAGTACCAGCTCCGCACGGCGGGCGACGCCAAGGCCGGGACGGTGACGGCGGGCGCGCTGGAAAGCTCCACGGTCGAGCTGACCGACGAGTTCAGCCGCATGATCGTCGCCCAGCAGGCCTATTCCGCCGCCTCCAAGGTCATCACGACCTCGCAGGACATGATGGACACGTTGATCGCCATGAAGCGCTGACGGCGGCGGGGACGGTCATGCACCCGCCGCAACCGCTTCTCGACGGCGAAGCCGCTCTGGACGCCGAGCTGCGCCGCCTCGCCCGGCGGGTGGACCGTCACCGGTCCCAGCCGGTCCCGGGAGCGGCGGAGCGCCTCGCGCTGATCGACGACCTGCTGGGTCTGCGGGCGCGCATCGCCGCGGCGCAGGCCGCGGTGCAGGCGGCGATCCGCCAGACCGGCAGCGCCCAGCGCGCCGCCACCGCCTACCGCCGCACCGGCGCCCTGCGCGGCTGATCCTCTCCCTTTTCCAAGGAGACCCCCATGCTCCCCACCCCACACGTCTTGCCCGCCGCCGCCCGCCCGGACCCGGTGGCGGTCATCGCCCGCTTCGTCGCGGAGTTGGAAGGGCACGCGGAACGCGCCGCCAGCGCCGCGCGGGAGGGGCGCGCGGTGGACGCCCTGCGGGCGGCGGGCGCCATGCAAATGCTCCTGCACGCCCAGGCCGGAACGCTGCGCGACGCGCTGGCCGCGGCGCAGAGCAAGCGTGTGCCGCTGGAAACCCGGCTGGCGGTGCGCAAGGCGCTGGACGGCGCGCTGGCCCCGCTCGGGCGGTCGGTGCGCGCGCTGGAAGCGCAGGCCAGAGCCCGGCAGGCCCGGCAGGCGGCCATCGGCGCGGCGCTGCGCGCCGCCGCCTCCGTGTCCGGCCCGGCGCGCTCCTACGCGGCGCTCGGTCGCGCGGCGGGGGCGAAGCACCTCGCCGTCACCGCCTGACCCGCCGCACAGGAGAGCCATCATGTCCCTGCGCGTCGCCGGCAGCATCGCCACCTCCGCGCTGCGCACCAACGAGGTGGGCATGGCGGTCGCCTCGGCCAACGTCGCGAACGCCGGCACGGAGGGCTACACCCGCAAGACCGCCAAGGCGACCGCGAGCGACACCGCCGTCGGCTTCACCGGGGTGGAGGTCGCCGGCATCGGCAGCACGGTCGACCGTTACCTGATGACGTCGCTGGTGTCGGCCCAGTCCGGGCTGGGCCTCAGCCGGACGGTCAGCGACTATCTGGACCGTTTCCAGGAGCGGCTGGGCGCCACCACCTCCGCGTCGTCGCTGGGCTCGGTCATCGACACGCTGGGCGAGACGCTGGCCACGCTGGCAACCTCCCCGGAGAGCGGCAGCGCCAAGGCGGCGGCGGTGGACGACCTGACCGCGGTGGCCGAGACGCTGCGCTCCACCGCCAAGGCGGTGCAGGAGCTGCGCGGCGAGGCCGACCACGCCGTCGCCGACACGGTGACCCGGATCAACGGCACGCTCGACACGCTGAAGGACCTCAACGACCGCATCCAGACCGGCAAGGCGCTCGGCCAGGACACCGGCGATCTGGAGGACCAGCGCAACACCGCCCTGAAGAGCCTCGCCGGGGACATCGACATCCGCTACCAGACCGACGCCAACGGCATGGTCCGGGTCTCCACATCCTCCGGCACGTCGCTGCTGGACTCCGCGGTGCACCGGCTGTCCTATACGCCCGCCACCACGGTCGGCGCCGGGACGAGCTTCAACCCGATCACCATCGACGGGAAGGACGTCACCGGCTCCGTCTCCTCGGGCACGCTGGGCGGGCTGATCCAGGTCCGGGACAAGGATCTGCCGGCGCAGCAGGCCCGGCTGGACGAGCTGGCGCTGACGCTGAAGGACACGCTGAACGCCCTCCACAACCAGGGCACCGCCTTCCCCCCGCCCAACGCACTGACCGGCACGGCCACGGTCGCCGGAACCGACGCCCTGAACGGCGGCGGCACGCTGCGCGTCGCCGTTGCGTCGGCAGACGGAACGGCGGTGGAGGTTCTGGACCTCCACCTGTCCGCCTACGCCACCGTGCAGGACGCGGTGGACGCCATCGACGCCATGGACTCCCTCTCGGCCCACATCGACGCCCAAGGACGGCTGGTCATCCGGGCCAACGATTCCGCCAACGGCGTGGCGTTGGGCGGCGACGGCACGGCGGGGGCGGACGGCCAGGGCTTCTCCGCCCGCTTCGGGCTGAACGACCTGCTGACCGGCAGCGGCGCCGCCGACCTCAGGGTGAGCGACGCGATCGCGCAGGACAGCGGGCGTCTGGCGACCGGCGCGCTCTCCACCTCCGCCACGCTGGCCGCCGGCGGATCGGCGCTGTCCGCGGGGGAAGGCTCGGTGGCGCAGGCGCTGAAGACGGCCTTCTCCGGGGCGCAGTCCTTCGACACGGCGGGTGGCCTGTCCGGGAGGACGGGCACCTTCTCCCAGTATGCGGGCGCCATCATCCAGGGGGCGGCGACCGCCGCCTCCCGCGCCGCCACCGCCTACGAGGACCAGGACTCCTACGCCAGCGGGCTGGAGTCGACGATGGCCTCGCAGAGCGGCGTAAACGTCAACGAGGAAACCGCCGCGATCAGCAACCTGCAATCCGCCTATCAGGCCGCCGCCGCGGTCATGAAGGCGGTGCAGGAGATGTTCGACACGGCGCTGAATTTGGTTCGCTAGGAGAGCCGGCATGGAACGGATCGCGACCTTCAACCACCAGAACCAGCTCGTCCGCTACATGCTGGCGGCGGAGTCCCGGGTGGCCACCGCCCAGGTGCAGGCGGCGACCGGCGAGGCGTCGGTCGATTACAAGGGCATCGCCGGCGACAGCGGGCGCCTCGTCAATCTGGAGAGCCACTACCGCCGCTCCGAGCGCTACGTCGACGAGGGGGAGGTGGTCAGCGGGCGCATCCAGACCATGCACGACGCCGTGGGCGGGATGATCGACCTCGCCAACCGGGTGCGCAGCCTCGTCGCCAGCCTCCAGGGAGCCGGCAGCGGCGCCGCGGATGGCATCAAAAGCGAGGCTCAGGCCCTGATGACGGAGTTCGCCGGGCTGCTGAACACCCAGCAGGAGGGCCGCTATCTGTTCGCCGGGGGGCGCACCGACCGCGCGGCGGTGTCGCTGGACGGCCTGCCGGCGGCGACCAGCCCCTCCGCCGCCGACACGACCTATTACAAGGGCGACGGCAGCGTCTCCTACTTTCAGGCCGCCGACGACCTCATCGTCCAGTACGGCGTCACCGCCGCCGACCCGTCCATCGAGAAGGCGCTGCGCTCCATCAGCCTGATCGCCAACATGCCGACCAACCCGGTGGACACCGCCCTGGTGGACGAGGCGTCCGACCTCGCCGACGCGGCGGCGGACGGGCTGACCGTGGTGCAGACGAAGCTCGGCTCCGCCTCCGCCACGCTGGAGCGGACCATCGACCGCCATCTCGAGGAACAGCTCATCCTCCAGACCCACGTCGAGGACATCCGCAACATCGACCTCGCGGAGGCGACGACGCGGCTGTCGCAGCTTCAGGCCAACCTGGAGTCGACCATGAGCCTGATGAAGATCCTCCAGCAGACCAACCTGAACGATTTCCTCTGAGCCAAAAATTCCGCGCCAGCTTTCGCGGCACCGGACGTGAGACGCACTGAGGGCTGATGCACAGGCGGCCCCACCATCCGATCAGGCTCCGACCAGGAGGCACATCATGCCCGTCATCTCCACCAACACGGCGGCGAACTCCGCGCTGCGCTACCTGAACATCAACTCCGAGAACCAGTCGAGTTCCGTCTCCAAGATCGCCAGCGGCTCGCGCATCACCAAGGCGTCGGACGACGCGGCGGGGCTGGCCGTCGGCACCTCGCTGACCTCCGACATCACGGTGCTGAAGCAGGCGGCGACCAACGCCTCGCACGGCTCCTCGATCCTCCAGGCGGCGGACGGCGGCATGTCCCGCGTCTCCGACATCGTGCAGCGCATGCGCTCGCTGGCCACCCAGTCGCTGTCCGGCGCCGTCACCGACACCGAGCGCGGCTATCTGGATGCCGAGTTCCAGCAGCTCATCGAAGAGATCGACGGCATCGCGTCGGGCACCCGCTTCAACGACGACCCGCTGCTGGACGGCAACGGCGCCTGGGCCAGCGGCGTGGATTTCCGCGTCGGCACGGAAAGCACGGACAAGATCACCGTCACCATCGCCAACGTGAACACCACCGGCCTGTCCATCGGCACGCTGGACGTCGGCACCTCCGCCACCGCGAGCGCCGCGCTGACCGCGCTGGACACGGCGGTGGAAACCCTGTCGAGCGCGCGGGCGGACGTGGGCGCCCTGATCTCCCGCTTCGAGTTCCGCGGCCAGGTGCTCGACACCTCCATCGAGAACACCGAGGCGGCGCAGTCGGCGATCATGGACGTGGACGTCGCCGCGGAGCAGGCGGAGCTGGCCTCGACCAAGGTGCTGACCCAGGCGGCCATCGCCGTGCTGTCCCAGGCCAACGAGATGCCGCAGAACCTGCTGCAGCTGCTGCGGTAAGGCCCCCACCACCCCTCTCCCTTCGCCAAGGAGAGGGTTAGGGCGAGGGGGATGGGCCGGCGCCGAACGCACCGCCACGCACACCCCCCTCGCCCGCCCCTTCCCCTGTGGGACCAACGCCCATGACGACGGTGTCCTCAACCTCATCCTCGACCGCCGCATCGACCGGCAGCTCGTCGCTGATCGCCAGCGGGTCGGGCACGGGCATCGACTATTCGGCGTTGATCGAGGCGTCGGTGCAGAAGCGCCTGTCCCGCGCCGACCGCATCGACACGACGATCACCGCCAACGAGGCCAGGATCGCCGCCTATGAGGACATGCAGTCGCTGCTGCTGGAGGTGAACACGTCGCTGGACGGGCTGCGCAACCGCAGCGTCTCGACCGGCGCCGGCAGCAACCTGTTCGAGGAACGCACCGCCTATCTGTCGGGCGGCGGCTCCACCGCGGCGGGCGACGTGCTGTCGGTAACCGCGGCGGACGGGGCGGAGACCGGCACCTATTCCATCGTGGTGGAGCAGCTCGCCACCCGTCACAAGATCGGCGCGGCGACCACCGCCAGCCAGAGCGCCGCGCTCGGCCAGTCCGGCACCCTCACGCTGGGCGTCGCGGGCGGCACCGCGGTGTCCATCGACGTGGAGGCCGGGGATTCCCTGACCGACATCCGCGACGCCATCAACGCGCGGAAATCCACCAGCGGCGTGACCGCCAGCATCGTGAAGGTCACGGACGACCAGTACCAGCTCATCCTCACCGCCAACGACACCGGCAAGGCGATCACGCTCGATGACAGCGGCGGTGGCCTTTTGACCGGCCTCGGCCTGACCGACGCGGACGGCGGCTACGCCAACGAGCTGGTGGCAGCACGGAACGCCGTCGTCACCGTGGACGGGGTGCGGGTGGAGCGCAGCAGCAACACCATCGCCGACGCCGTCGACGGGCTGACCTTCGACCTGTACGCCGCTCTGCCCGGCCAGACGATCGGCGTGGAGATCGGCACCGACCTGGCGTCGATCAAGAGCGCGATCACCGGCTTCGTGGACGCCTACAACGCCTTCCGCGCCTTCGCCCAAAGCCATCAGACCCTCGGCAGCAGCGGCACCGCGAGCAGCGACGCCACCCTGTTCGCGGACAGCCTGCTGCGGCAGGTCACGAAGACGGTCTACGACGCCCTGAACGCGAAGGTGACCACGGACAACGGCGGCACCCTGTCGCTGGCCAGCCTGGGAATCACCTTCGCCAGCGACAACACGCTCAAGGTGGACGAGACGGCGCTGAACGCCGCCCTGACCGGCGACATCGACGCGGTGCGCACGCTGCTGGGGCTGGAGATGACCAGCTCCTCCACCGACCTGAAGCTGCTGCGCTACGACCGCAGCCTCGGCCGAACGGACTTCACGCTGGACATCACGGTGGCCGAGGACGGCACCCTGTCCGGCGCGTCGGTGGACGGCGACGACACGCTGTTCCGGGTCAGCGGCAACCGCATCATCGGCAACGACGGCACCGCCTTCGCCGGGCTGGTGCTGGTCTACACCGGCCAGACCGGATCGGTGGACGTCGGCTTCTCGCAAGGGCTGGCCGACCGGCTCTACACCACGCTGAACGGCATCGCGGCAAAGGACAGCGGCGACATCGCCCGCATCGTCTCGCAGCTCGACGCCGACAACACCGAGATGACCCGGCGGTCCGACGACATCAAGACCAAGGCCGAGGACTACCGCACCCGCCTGACCGCCTACTACGCCCGGCTGGAGGCCAAGGCGGAGGCCGCGAACCTCCTGCTCCAGCAGCTCAAATACAAGGAAAGCAGCGACGATTGACGGCGCCGCGCCCCGCCAACGTCCCCGCATCCCCATCTGGAGAAGCCGCGCCATGCGCAACCCGACCCTGACCAAGGCCCTGTCCGCCTACGCTTCCGCCAACAGCGCGGCGCTGCCGCCCGTGGTTGCCGTCGTCCGCCTCTACGAGACGGCGGCGGCGCATCTGCACCAGGCGCGCGACGCCGCGCGGGACGGCCGGTTCGACGCCCATTTCCAAGCCATGGACCGCGCCATCACCATCCTCCTGGGGCTTGATTCCATTCTGAAATTGGATAAAGGTGGGGATGTCGCGGCGACGCTGCGGCGCTTCTACCGGTCCCTGGTCCGGCAGGCCGGTCTGGCCGCTGCGCGCCGGGACCCCGTGGCCGCGACCGAGGCCATCATCCGCCAGCTGTCCTTCATGACGAAGGCGTGGCAGACCATCGCCGCAGAACGCGGCGTGGTCCCCAGTCCAACCGGTGCTTCGGCCAAAGGGTCGCACGCATCCGTGATCGGGAGATCCATGGATCATGCGCGCGGCGGCCTGTACGGCTGAGGACGGCACCCGTCCGTCCGGCCCCCTTCATAATTCCGTGTCCGGCAGGAGCATGGCCGGCCTCGCGGCGGAGACCGACGAGGTCCTGATGGCGCGCATCCGTGCCGGGGACCAGGCGGCCTACCGCACGCTTGTCCACCGCCACCTGAAGCGCGCCTACGCGCTCGCCCGCCGCATGTGCGGCAGCGACGCCGAGGCGGAGGACATTGCCCAGGACACCTTCCTCCAGGTCTGGCAGCGGCGCGACCACTGGACCGACGAGGGGGCCAAATTCACCACATGGCTCTACCGGGTGGTGCTGAACCGCTGCATCGACCACCGGCGCCGCCCGGCGGGGGAGGATCTGGACTCGGTGCCCGAGCCGCCGGACCACGCCCCCGACGCCATCACCCGCATCCAGCGCCGGCAGGTGGCCGCCCGCCTGCGCGACGCCCAGGACCGGCTGCCGGCGCAGCAGCGCGCCGCCCTCGCCCTTTATTATAACGAGGGCTTGAGCGGCGCCGAGGTTGCGACCATTATGCAAATCAGCGTAACTGCTGTGGAATCGCTGCTGAAACGCGCCCGCCAGCAGCTTCGCACGCTGTTGCGCGCCAGCGCGCAGGCCGCCAGGGATTCGTTCGAAGACGGATGACGCGATGACCGAAGACGAGTTTCGCGAGCTGCTGGACCGTCACGGCGGCGATCTGGAGCGCTGGCCCCGCGCGACGCTGCGGGAGGCGCGCCGCCTTCTCGCCCAGTCCGTTGCGGCCCAGGCCATGCTGGACGAAATGGTGGCCATCGACCTTGCCCTGGCGGAAACGGACGGTGAGGCCACGCCCCCCGCCGACCTGGCCGACCGAATCTTCGAACGCGCCTTCGGCGCCGGGACGGCGTCCTCCGACGCCCTGACACCCGACGCCGTCCCCTTCCCGGGCCTGAATCGTCCGGTCTGATCCCTGCCCTTCAAAAAGCGAGGATGCGCGGCGGCTCAATGCCGCCGCAGCGAGGGGGCCTGGGGGTGATCGCGACGCGCCGGGCGGGCGGGAAGACGCGGCCCCGGCGCCTCCGCACCCGCCCGGCGCGCCAGGACGGCGGCGCGGCGAAGATCCGCCGCGATGCGCCCCAGCGCCGCGGACAGCGGCTCGCCCGCATGGGGATGGAAGACCCGCATGGACGGGTACCAGGGACGCACGCCGCTGCCGAGATGGGTCCAGTCCCGCGCGCCGAAGCGCCAGACCGGCACGCCCAGAGCGCCGGCCAGCTCCGCCACCGAATTGGCCGGCGCGATGACCAGATCGAGGTTGGCGGTGAGCGCCGCCGTTCCCTCGAAGTCGTTCTTCCGATCGAGCCGCTCCAACTCGTAGATGGGCACGCCGAAGCGCGCCTCCGCCCGCTGGATCTCGGCCTCGCAGTCGTCGTACTGGAGGTTCACGAAGGTCACCCCCGGCACGCCCAGCACCGGCCCCCAGTCGTCCAGCGGCAGATAGGCCCATTGCCGTTCCATGGTCATCAGTTGGCTGCGCCACGCGATGCCCACGCGCAGGTCGCCGCCGATGCCGTCCAGTTGTTGCCGCCGTTCCAGCACCCGCGCCGGGTCGGGAATCAGCCAGGAGGACCGCGGCGGGAAGTCCCCCAGCCGGCCGCGCAGGTAACGCGCCAGCGAGCCGGCGGGAACGTGCACATCGCAGTCCACCATCTCCACCAGCGCCCGCCCGCGCAGCGGCTGCTCGGCCCGGACGATGGCCTTGGGGAAGGAGCGGGCGAACAGCGGCAGCAGGCGCGGCTCGCATTCGATCACCACGTGGTCGGCCTGCCGGATGGCGTCGGCGTAGCAGGAGGCGAACAGGAACTCGTCCCCCACCCCCTGCTCCCGCCAGATGAACAGCCGCTTGCCGGCCAGCGGTTCCCCCCGCCATTCGGGAATGGCGAAGCGCCGCTCCCGCCCGGCACGGCCGGCGGCGAAGCGGCAGGCGTAGTTGCTCCAGCCGTCGGCGAGCGCGCCGCTCTCCAGCTCCGCCAGACCACGGTTGAAACGGGCGAGCGGGTGGCCCGGCGTCGCCGCCACGGCGCGATCGAACCAGCGCAGGGCATCGCCGCCGCCCTGCCGCTGCTTCACCAGACCCAGCGTGCACAGCGGGTCGGCAAGGGCGGGCGTCAGCGCCAGCGCGCGGCGGCAGGCCCGCTCCGCTTCCTCCAGCCGCCCTTCACCGCTCAGCGCATAGGCCAGCACGCCGTGAAGCGCCGCGTGCTGCGGCGCCAGAGCCAGTGCGCGGCGCAGCAGGACCCGCGCCTCGGCGTAACGGTCCTGGTCGCGCAGCGCGCCGCCGAGGTTGCCGAGAGCGTCCGCCTGGCCCGGGTCGAGCGCCAGCGCCCTCCTCCACGCCGCCGCGGCCTGTGCGGTGGCTCCCAGGTCGCGCAGCGCGTTGCCCAGATTGTTCCAGGTCCCGGCCTGTCCGGAGTCGAGCGCCAGGGCACGGATGAACCGGCGCACCGCCGCCCGCGGATTTCCCGCGCCCCGCTCCAGCATCGCAAGGTTGGCGAGGGCCGCGCCGTGGGCGGGGGCAAGGACGAGCAGTGCCGCGTTGGCCGCGGCGGCCTCCCGCCAGCGTCCGGCGCGGCGGCCGGCGTCGGCCAGCGCGGCCCAGCCGTCCATCCAGCCGGGTTGCAGCCGGACGGTGCGGCGGAACCAGCGCATCGCCGCCTCCGAACGTCCCAGCCGAGCCGCCGCCAGCCCGAGCAGGAAGGTGCCCTCCGCCCGCGCCGGGTCGAAGAGAACCGCGTCCCAGGGCGAGTGTTGGCCGCCGCGCCAGCCTTCCGCCGCCGCGCTGTCAGGATGATCCGTCATGGTCGTTACCGGTGAAACGTGCGTCAGACGAACAGGCGGAGGCTGCCCAGCAACCTGTCCGTGCCGCTCTGCCCGTGGGAGATGGCGGACAGGCTGGTGATGGCGTCGTTCAGGCGGGTGACGTTCCTCGCCAGGATGCCGATGCCAGGAACCTGACCTTTCAGGTTGGACGAAGACTTCTTGACCCGCTGTCGGAACTCCTGGACATTCGCCGCGGCGGCCTCCTGGTCCTTCAGCGTCGGGAGCGCGGAGATGGCGTTGTTGATGGAGCCGGTCAGGCCCGACGCCATGGAGTTGACACCGGCCAGCGTGTCCGACATGTCCTGTCCCCCATTTGCCCGAAAATTGTTCCCGGCGTTGATACGGGGCGTCCTGCCGGACTCCTGCGCGGTCTCGGGATTTTTTTGCATCCCGCGGCGAAACAATCGGTCGGGCAAAAAATCAGCGGAAGCGGCGCAGGAGTTCCGTCCGGCCCACGTATCACCGGCAACTAGGCCCGCCGGAGCCGACCGAACGGCGCCGGACGCAGGAAGGAGCAGAGGATGGCCGCGTGACGGTGATCGACGAGGATGACGACGAAACGCTGATGGCCGAAACGGCCGCAGGGAACCGGGCGGCCTTCGACCGGCTGACCCGCCGGCACCTCCGCCGAAGCCTCGCGCTCGCCCACAGGGTGGTCGGAAACGCGAGCGATGCGGAAGAGGTCATGCAGGACGCCTTTCTGCAGATTTGGATGCACGCCGACCGCTGGCGGGGCGACGGGACCCGGTTTTCCACCTGGCTCTACCGCATCGTCATCAATCGTTCGATCGATTACCGCCGCCGCAAGAGTTTCCAGCCCCTGGACGACGCCGTGGAGATGGCCGACCCGGCCATCGGCGCCGACGGGTTGCTGGAGGAGCGTCAGCTTGGTGCTGCGGTGGATGCGGCGATCGCTGCACTGCCGGAGCGGCAGCGGGCGGCCCTCAGTCTGTGCTACTACCAGGAGATGAGCTGCGCGGAAGCATCGGAGGTTATGGACGTATCGGTTTCGGCCATGGAAAGCCTGCTTGTCCGGGCGCGGCGTATGGTCCGCACCCGCCTCACCCCCCTGATCCGTCAGAAGGACGGCGACGAGAAATGACACTCAAAGAGTTCAAGCGCTTCGCCGACCTTTACGGCGGCGATATCGACCGCTGGCCCGCGACGGACGGCGTCGATGCCCTGACCCTTCTTGAAAACTGCGCCGAGGCGCGGGCCATCCTGGTCGACGCCGTGGCGCTGGACGCCCTGCTGGACCGCGCCGCGCCGGTGGTGGCGGAGGACAGCGTGCAGCGGGTGCTGGACGGCATCGCCACAAAGCTGGACGCGCCGGTGGAGCGCCTCCCCGCCCCCTGGTCCCTGGCGGCCCCGCCCATGCGCTTCTGGCCGACCGCCGGATTCCTCGCGGCCATGGGTATGGTGGGGTTCTTCGCGGCCGTCCAGGGCGTCCTGCCAGTGCAGAGCGCCCAGACGCGCAATTACGCGGAGGTGGTGGTGACCAGCAGTTATCTGGGGGCTATCCAATGAACCGGCCCGTCACAGACCCCGCCTCCCTCCCTCATTCCAGACGCCATCCGCGGGCGGGAACCGCCGCCCCACGCCGCTGGCCCTGGTATCTGCTGGTCGGTTCGCTCGCCGTGAACATGCTGCTGGGCGGCATCCTGGCCGCGCAGGCGCTGCACCTCCTGCCCCCTCCCCCACCACCGGAACCCGGTCAGGGAATGAAAGGCTTCATCGAACGGGCCGCGCGTGAACTCTCCCCCGCCGACGCGGAGGTCCTGCGCCACAGCTACGAGGCGGAGCGCGCCACGCTCACCCGCATGCATGAGAATATGGAGGCCATGCGCGACCAGCTCTGGGCCAGCATGCAGGCCCCCGCCTTCGATCCGGAGGCCCTGCGCCGCTCCCTTGAGGAGGCCCACGCGACCGAAGCCGACCTGCGCCGCCGTGTGGACAGCCGCGTGATCGAGGCGCTCGTCCAGCTTTCGCCAGAGGGGCGCCGCAAGCTGGTGGAGTTGGGGCCGCCCCGCTGAATGGCACCGTCACGTTGGGGCTGGTCGCGTCGCTGAGGTGACGGCATAGGGCCGACCCGACGACGTGCCCCGCCCCGATATATGCCGGCTACGGTTCCGGCAGGTTTGGTTCCGTCAGGTGTCGCGCCACGCCTGAGCTGACGATGCAGGGCCCCCGGAGGCGGACAGCGTGAATTACGCGATGGCGAGCATGTCGCGCAGAGCAGCGACGCGCTGGACATGGATCGCCAGCCGGCGCGCTGCTGGGACGTGCTGCTTGCGCCGGGTCGCCGGGCGCAGGCAGTTGCGCACCTCGTCGTGAACACGGCAGAAGCGGGCGGCGCTGACCGGGGACTTGAAGCCGCGCATCGGCCGGGTGCGGCCTTTCACTCCGCGGTGATCTTGCTCCAAATGGTTGTTCTTGTACTTCGAGGTGCGGTGCTCGACATCCTCACCGAACACCTCCTCGAGAGCCGGCGGGTAGCCGGAGTGCTTGTCGGAGGTGATGGTCTCGGGGATGATCCTGGTCACCTCGATCGCTGAGCGGAAAAATGCTTTGGCCGCGACTTGGTCGCGCGTTGGGCTGAGGAAGACGTCCACCAAGTTGCCATCACTGTCGATGGCCCGGTACGCCTCCCGGGACTACCGCGACCTGCTGCAGGCGGCCGGCATGCGGCGGTCGATGTCGCGCAAGGGCTGCTGCTATGACAACGCGCCCATGGAGAGCTTCTTCCACACCCTCAAGGTGGAGCTGGTCCACCGGACCCGGTTCGAGACCCGCGAACAGGCCCGCCGGGAGTTGTTCGCCTACATCGAGACCTACTACAATCGCCAGCGCGCCCACTCGGCCATCGGGTACATCACACCGCGAGCGCGACGCCGAGATGCCGCTCCATGAGGGCGTGGTCGTCCCGCAGATCGGCGGCCGCCCCTTCATGCACCACCTGCCCGCGTTCGAGGATCACCGCGCTCTGCGCGAAGTCCAGGGCGCGGTCCACCTGCTGCTCCACCAGGATCAGGGTGACGGTCAGTTGCGCCAGCGCCTGCATCAGCTGATCGCAGATCACCGGAGCCAAGCCCTCCAGCGGCTCGTCCAGCAGCAGCACCGTCGGCCGGCCGAGCAGGGCGCGGGCGACCGACAGCATCTGCTGCTCGCCACCCGAGAGCGCGCCCCCGCCGTTGCCCCGCCGCTCCTTCAAGCGGGGAAACAGCGCGTAGGCCTCCTCCAGGGCGGAGCGCGGCCGGCCCTTCAGCCCGGTGACCAGATTCTCCTCCACCGTCAGCGAGCGGAAGATGTCGCGCGTCTGCGGCACATAGCCCAGCCCGGCCGCCGCCCTTGCGGAGGAGTTGAGGCCGCTCAGCTCGACGCCGTCCAGCCGGATGCTGCCGGAGTGACGCGTCGTCTGCCCGACCAGGGTGGCCAGCGTCGTGGTCTTGCCCATGCCGTTGCGGCCCAGCAGGGCCAGCCGCCCGCCGGCCGGTACGGTGAAGGACAGCCCTTCGACGATGCGGGTCTCACCGTAACCGGCGGTCAGGCCGGTGATCTCCAGCGTCCCCTCAGTGCGGCGCATTGGCCCGGCTCCCCAGATAGACCTCGCGGACGCGCGGATCGGTGGTGATCTCCTGTGCCGTGCCGCTGCACAGCAGGCGGCCCTGCGCCAGCACGACGATGCGCTTGGCGAAGCGGAACACCAGATCCATGTCATGCTCGATCATCAGCACGGCCAGGTCGGCCGGCAGACGGTCCAGCGCGTCGAGGATGCGGTGGCTTTCCGAATGCGGCACGCCGGCCGCCGGCTCGTCGAGGATCAGGAGCTTGGGCTTCAGGGCGAGCGCCAGCGCGATCTCCAGAAGACGCTGCTGCCCGTAGGCCAGCGCCCCGACGGCGGTGTCCGCCACCGGGACCAGCCCCATGCCGTCGAGCAGGCCGGCCACCTCGTCGGCCAGCCCCGGCGTGCGCCGGACCGAGGCGAAGAGGCGGAAGGTCTTGCGCTCGCGCTCCAGAACGGCCAGCTCCAGATGCTCGCGCACCGTCATCGAGCGGAACAGCCGGGCCACCTGGAAGGAGCGGATCAGCCCGAGGCGCACCCGCGCCTGGGCCGACAGGCGGGTGACGTCCTGCCCAGCCAGCCGGATGGTGCCGGCGCTGGGCGCCAGCACGCCGGTCACCAGATTGACGAAGGTCGTCTTGCCCGCCCCGTTCGGCCCGATCAGCGCGCAGCGCTCGCCCGGATGGAGCGCCAACGTGATGTCGGCCGACACCTGCAACCCGTCGAAGTTCTTGCTCAGCCCCTGGACGTCGAGAAGCGCGGTCATGCCCGGTTCCCCTTGATGAGACGGTCGGCGAGCGAGGCGATGCCCCCCGGCAGGAACAGAACGGTGCCCATCAGGAACAGGCCGATGAACAGCATCCAGTGGAAGGGATCGATCGCGGCCATCACGTGATGGATGGTCATGAAGGCCACCGTGCCGATGATGGCGCCGACGAGCCGCCCGGCACCGCCGAGCACCAACATGACCAGGGCCTCCGCCGACCAGGAGAAGCTGACGCTGTCCAGCCCGACGATGCCGCTGGTCACCGCGGTCAGCGCCCCGGCCACACCGGCGAACACCCCGGCGACGGCGTAGAGCGTGACCAGATAACGGCGCGGCGAACCACCCAGGGCGGCGACGCGCAGCGGGTCCTCCTTCACCCCCCGGCAGGCCAGCCCGAAGGGCGAGCGGACGATGCGCCGCGCCACCAGGAAACCGACCAGAAGCACCGCCAGCGCGAACAGGTAGGAGGTGCGCCCGAACATGTCGAAGCGGAACAGGCCGAACAGCGGGCTGGGCTCGATGCCCGACAGGCCGTCGCTGCCGCCGGTGAGGTCGCGCGCCTTGTTGACCACCTCCTGGACGATCTGCACCACGGCGATGGTCAGCATCAGCAGCGTCAGTCCGCGCGCGTGCAGGATCAACGCGCCGGTGACCAGGGCGACCAGACCGCCGGCCAGACCGCCGACGGCGAGCAGGGCGAGCGGGTCGCTCACCAGATGCACCGCGGCGATGCCGGCGGCGTAGGCCCCGCTGCCGAACATCGCCGCCTGCCCCAGCGTGGCGATGCCGCCGAAGCCGAGCACGAGGTCGAGCGACAGGACGTAGAGCGCCGTCGCGGCGATCCGCGTCATCAGGCCGAGGTCGTTGGGAAACAGCCAGAAGGCGGCCAGACCGGCGGCGGCGAGCAGCGGAACCGCGACCCCGCCGAGCGCCCGGCGCAGCCGGGGGCCGCGCGCCGCGACCTGCGGAGGCTGGTCGGCGGCGACCGCGCCCATGTGACGTCCGCTCATCAGGCCGCCCTCCCCTGGAAGAAGCCGTGCGGCCAGCGGAACAGGATCAGGATCAGCGCGGCGTAGAAGAAGAACTCGCCGAAGCTCGGGATCAGGTACTTGCCCGCGGTGTCCACGATGCCCAGCGCCAGGGCGGCGGCGGCCGAGCCGAGGATGTTGCCCGCCCCGCCGACGGCGACCACCGCCAGGAACAGGACGATGTAGCGGATGGCGTAATAGGGCTCCAGCGGCAGCAGCTCCGCCCCCAGCACGCCGCCCAGCGCCGCCAGCCCGGTGCCCAGCGCGAAGGTCGCGGTGTAGAGGCGCTCCGTCCGGATGCCCAGCGCCGCGGCCATGTTCGGGTCGTCCACGGCGGCGCGCAGCTTGATGCCGAAATCGGTGCGCTCCAGCAGCCACCACAGGCCCAGCACGGTCGCCGCCCCCATGGCGATGACGAAGGCGCGGTGCACCGGGATCGACTTCGGCCCGATCGCCACGGTGCCGAGCAGCGCGTCCGGCAGCGGGATGCGCTTCAGCGTCGGGCCGAACAGGTAGTTGATCCCGGCGACGATGACGAAGGTCAGGCCGATGGTCAGCAGCACCTGGGCCAGCTCGTTGGCCGAGCCGTAGATGCGCCGGTACAGCAGCTTCTCCAGCGGCAGCGTGGCGAGCACGGTGAACAGGATCGCCGCCACCAGCCCCACGGCGTAGGGCAGGCCCAGCCCCTGCGCGGCGTAGGAGGCGACGTAGCCGGCGACCATGGCGAAGGCGCCGTGCGCGAGGTTGACCACGCGCATCAGGCCGAGCGTGACCGACAGGCCGACGGAGATGATGAACAGGATCATCCCGTAGGCGACCCCGTCCACCACGATGCCGAAAAGCGTTTCCATCAGGAACTCCAGCGCGGACAGGCCCCCCTCCCGTCGGGGGCGGGGGCCGTCGATGGTCCTACTTGCCGGCCTTGAAGCCGTAATCGGGCTGGTCGGGGAACCCGGCGACCTCGGTGTTCTGCAATTTGCCGTCCTTGCGCTCGGTCACGCGCAGGTAGATGGTCTGGGTGACGTGGCGGGACTCGGGGTCGATCCGCACCGGCCCGCGCGGGCTGTCCCAGGCCATGCCCTTGACCGCCTCCACCGCCTTCGCCCCGTCGCTCTTGCCGCCCGTCGCCTCGACCATGCGGTAGATGACGTGCGCGCCGTCATAGGCGCCGACCGAGGTGAAGGTGACGATGTCGGACGAGCCGAACAGCTCCTTGTGCTTGGCGAGGAACTGGCGGTTCAGGTCGGAATCGTGGGCCTGGCTGTAGTTGAAGGTCGTGGTGATGCCGACCGCCGCGTCGCCGAGCACCGGCAGGTCCGGCTCCTGCGTAATGTCGCCGGGGCCGAAGAACCTGATTCCCGCGGCCTTCAGGCCGGTGTCGCTGAAGGCCCGGGCGAAGCCCAGCGTCGTCGGGCCGGCGGGCAGGAAGGCGTAGATCGCCTCCGCCCCGGAATCCTTGATGCGCTGCATGAAGGGGGCGAAGTCGGTGGACTTCAGCGGCATGCGGATGCTGTCGACCACCTTGCCGCCGGACTTCTCGAATGTCTGCTTGAAGGCGGTCTCGCCGTCGATGCCGGGGCCGTAATCGCTGACCGCGGTGGCCACCTTGCGGATGCCCTGCTTGGCGACATGCTCGGCCAGCGGCACGGTGTTCTGCCACAGGGTGAAGGAGGTGCGGACGTAGCGCGGCGATTTCTCGGTGATGGCCGAGGTCGCGGCGTTGAAGATCACGCAGGGGATGTTCGCCTCGTCGATCAGCGGGGCGACCGCCAGAGCGTCCGGCGTGAAGAAGAAGCCGGCGAGGTAGCCGACCTTCTCCTTGACCACCAGTTCCTGGGCCAGCGCCTTGCTCTGCGCCGGGTTGGCCTGATCGAGGTCCTTGTAGACGAACTCCACCCTGTTGCCGGCGACCGTCTTGCCATGCTGGGCCTGATAGACCTCGATGGCCTGCTTGAAGGTCTGGCCGACCGTGGCGAAGGGGCCGGAGAACGGCGCGATCACCCCGACCTTGATCGTGTCGGCCCAGGCCGAACCAGCGCCGCCACTAACCGCGAGGGCGCAGACGAAAACCGTGCCCAGCAGGGCCTTGCGAAATGTTCCGGACATGTTTCCTCCTCGTTTTGAAAGCCCCCGTGCTTTTTCGTCGTTGATTGGGGGGCGTTGCTTTGGGGGCGTCTTGGCGTTCGCCGGGGCCGGACTCGCAGGCCGCCGATACCGTCACCACAGCAGGGATATCAGTGATCGCAGCGCTGCGCTCATTCGTTGGGCGAAAGCCCCATTCGTTTTTTGAATAACGTCCGGGGCGCTATTGCAATGCAGCATGGGCATCTGAACCGAAGATTGGCGGTGCCAGACCGCAAATCCTATGGTCAGGCTATAGTAAAACTCAATGCCCCAGGGCCTCGACGGCCCGGCCCGTGCCGCTCGACCGGTCCTCGGGATGGATGAACTGCTTGACCAGCAGGGCCAGGGCGGCGACCAGACCCGGAACGGCGACGATGGCGAAGATGCTGGTGAAGTCGAGCTGCTGGCGCGCCAGTTCGGCCACCAGGAACGAGCCGCCGATCCCGCCGAAGCGGCCCAGCCCCAGCATCCAGGCCACGCCGGTAGCCCGGCCGTGGGTCGGGTAGAAGCTGGCGGCCAGCGCCGGCAGCGAGGTCTGGGCGGTGTTCATGATGGTGCCCGCCGCGAAGACCGTGACCACCAGCAGCCCGACGTTCCCGGCCACCTGCCCGATGGCGTAGACGGCGCCGTAGGTCAGCACGAAGCCGAAGGCGATGATTTTGTTGGCGTTGAAGCGGTCCATCAGCCAGCCCGACAGGATGGCCCCGATGCCGCCCAGCGGGAACAGCGCGGCGATCAGCGCGGCGTCGCGCGGCGCCAACCCGGCATCCTTGAACAGGATCGGCATCCAGTTGATGAGCGCGTAGAAGATCACCAGCCCCATGAAATAGGCGACCCACAGCATCACCGAGCCGACCAGATAGCCGCGGGACAGCACGACCGCGATGCCGTTCCGCGTCTTGGTGGCCGGGGCCTTCTCGGTCATCACGAAGTTGGCCGCCCCGGCCGCCGTTTCGGAAATGCGGCGCAGCACGGCGCGGATGCGCTCCACCGGGTGGTTGTGGGCGACCATGTAGCGGACCGATTCCGGCAGCAGGACCAGCAGCGCCGCGGCCAGGACCAGCGGCGCGATCCCGCCCAGCACCAGCACGCTGCGCCAGCCCCACAGCGGGATCATCCAGGCGGCGAGGAAGCCGCCGAAGGCCGCGCCGAGCGGAAAGCCGCAGAACATGGCGTTGGTGACCATGGCGCGCCGCCCCTCGGGGCAATATTCGCTCATCAGCGTGACGGCGTTGGGCATCGCCGCCCCCAGCCCGAGGCCGGTGACGAAGCGCAGAATGACGAGCTGGTCCAGGTTGGCCGAGAAGGCGGAAGTCAGGCAGGCGGCGCCGATGACCAGCACCGAGCCGATCAGGATCGCCTTGCGGCCGAAGCGGTCGGCCAGGGGGCCTGCGGACAGGGCGCCGAAGGCCAGCCCGAACAGCGCCGCGCTCAGCACCGGCGCCAGCGCCGGCCGCGCGATGCCCCATTCCGTCGTCAGCGACGGGGCGATGTAGCCGATGGCCGCCGTGTCGAAACCGTCCAGAAGGACGATGAAGAAGCACAGCGCGAACACCAGCCATTGGTATCGCGAAAAGGGGTGCTCGTTGAGAAAGGCTTGGACGTCGACGCTGCGCGCGGTTGGCATGGGTTTCCTCCTCGGGGGGGACTCGTCACGGGGCGTTTCTTGTTTTGCGTCCCGTCGTCTTGGTTTTGGGAATTGCGGCCTCGCGCGTTCCCCGATCAGGCGTTCAGCGATTTCTCCAGACGGTCGAGCGTCCGCATGGCCGGCAGGCACTGGGCCACGCTGGCGTTGGGCTCGCGCCCGTCGCGGATGGCGGCGAAGAACTCGCGGTCGATCAGCTCGATGCCGTTGGTCGACACGGTGAGGCCGCTGAGGTCGATCTTGTTGTCCTTGCCGTCGTACAGATCGTCGTAGCGGGCGATGTAGGTGCCGTTGTCGCAGATGTAGCGGAAGAAGGTGCCCAGCGGCCCGTCGTTGTTGAAGGACAGCGACAGGGTGCAGATCGCCCCGGACGGCACCTTCATGCCGATGCTCATGTCCATGGCGATGCCCAGCTGCGGGTGAGTCGGCCCCTGCAAGGCGTGCACCTGGCTGGCGACCTCGCCGGTCTGGTACTGGAACAGGTCCACCGTGTGGCAGGCGTGGTGCCACAGCAGATGGTCGGTCCAGGTGCGCGGCTTGCCCAGCGCGTTCATGTTGGAGCGGCGGAAGAAGTAGGTCTGCACGTCCATCTGCTGGATCGTCAGCTCGCCGGCCTGGACCCGGTTGCGGATCCACTGGTGGCTGGGGTTGAAGCGCCGCGTGTGCCCGGCCATGGCGACCAGCCCGCTGGCCCGCTGCGCCGCGACCAGCCGCTCCGCGTCGGCCAGACTGTCGGCCATGGGGATTTCCACCAGCACATGCTTGCCGGCCTCCAGGCACTGGATCGCCTGCGCGGCGTGCACCGGCGTCGGGGTGGCGAGGATCACCGCCTCCACGTCGCTCCGCTCCAGGCTCTCGGCCAGATCCTTGGTCCAATGCGGAATGCCGCGCGCCTTGGCGAAGCCTTCGATGTCGTCCGGCTCGCCGCCAACCACCGACACCACCTCGATGCCGTCGATGGCGGCGACCGCCTCCAGATGCTTCACGCCGAAGGCGCCCGCGGCCCCCGCCACACAAATCCTCATCGCGTCCTCTCCCGAAATCCCTTGTCCGGGCCGGGGAGCCTCCCGCAACGGCGGGTCCGGCTCCTCGCCCCTTAATCCCTCATGATCGAATGGGTATCATCCCGCCCGGCGCCGAGGAAATTCGTTCGTCGAAGAGCCCATTTGTTTTTTGAATAGCGGAGAGGCCGACCAGCGTAGAGGAAGCCCCATCGAGGCGGCTGCAAGACAGCCCTTTCCTTACCCGGCAGCGCGCCTTTCAGCACAGCCCCGTATGTTGCATCCCCATGATTCGACATGAGATTACGCTTGGCGCGACATCTTCGCATCGACGCCGGAGGCTTCCTTCCGCCGCCCCTTCCCTGGCGAGGCCCAACAAAAAGACGGGCCTATAGCAAAACCAAATGATCCTGACGGGAGTTCGAAATAGGATTTGCCACCGGACCGGCGGATGATGGGCCATCGGAATGGGACTGCCCACAACAAGGTTGCCCACCACCAGACTGCCCATGCGGGGGAGCGGACATTCATGGCACAGAACAAAAGAGCGCTGGTTCTCAGCGCCCACTCGGCGGACTTCGTGTGGCGCGCCGGCGGCGCCATCGCGCTGCATCAGAAGAAGGGTTACGAGGTCACCATCGTCTGCCTGTCCTACGGCGAGCGCGGCGAGTCCGCCAAGCTGTGGAAGCAGGACGGCTGCACGCTGGAGCATGTGAAGACGGAGCGCCGCAAGGAGGCCGAGGCCGCCGCCAAGGCGCTGAACGCCCACGACATCCAGTTCTTCGACCTCGGCGACTACCCGCTGGAGATCGACCGCGAGGCCAAGTTCCGTCTGGTCGACGTGATCCGCAAGGTGCAGCCGGCCTTCCTGATGAGCCACTCGCACTACGACCCCTACAACACCGACCATTCCTACGCGACCAAGGTCCTGATGGAATGCCGGATGATCGCCCAGGCCTGGGGCCACAATCCGGGTCAGAAGGTGCTCGGCGCGCCGCAGCTCTACCTGTTCGAGCCGCACCAGACCGAGCAGATGGGCTGGAAGCCGGACGTCTTCCTCGACATCACCGAGGTGTGGGACAACAAGCGCGCCGCCATCGAATGCATGGCCGGGCAGGAGCATCTCTGGGATTATTACACCAACCTGGCGCAGAACCGCGGCAACCACTTCCGCCGCAACTCCGGCGGGCAGGCCGGCGGGCGCAACGCCCGCTACGCCGAGGGTTTCCAGTCGGTCTATCCCCGCACCGTGGATGAGCTGTGATGAACGTCGTCGTCCAAACCATCGAGCGGGCCGACCCGGCGGTGATCGCCGGACTGGCCGACTGCGGCGTCGCCACCGTGCACGAGGCGCAGGGCCGCAAGGGCCTGCTGGCCTCCGCCCTGCGCCCGATCTATCCGGGCGCCCAGCTCGCCGCCTCGGCGGTGACCGTGCTGGCCCCGCCGGCCGACAACTGGATGCTTCACGTCGCCATCGAGCAGGTGACGCCCGGCGACATCCTGGTGCTCGCCACCACCTCGCCGTCCGACGCCGGCTATTTCGGCGACCTGCTGGCGACCTCGGCCCAGGCGCGGGGCTGCGCCGGCTTGGTCATCGACGCCGGGGTGCGCGACGTCCGGACGCTGACCGACATGGGCTTCCCGGTCTGGTCCCGCGCGGTCTGCGCCCAGGGCACGGTGAAGGAGACGCTGGGCTCGGTCAACGTGCCGGTGGTCTGCGCGGGCGCGCTGGTCAATCCCGGCGACGTGATCGTCGCCGACGACGACGGCGTCTGCGTGGTCCGCCGCGAGGAGGCCGCCGACGTGCTGGCGAAGGCGCAGGACCGGCTGGCCAAGGAGGAGGAGAAGCGGGCGCGGCTCGCCGCCGGTGAACTCGGCCTCGACCTCTACGGCATGCGCGGGCCGCTCGCGGCGAAGGGGCTGCGCTATGTCTGACGGCGTGCGCTGCCTGTGGATGCGCGGCGGGACCTCCAAGGGCGGGTATTTCCTGGCCGACGACCTGCCGCCCGGCACGGCGGCGCGCGACGCCTTCCTGCTGCGGGTGATGGGCTCGCCCGACCCGCGCCAGATCGACGGGATGGGCGGCGCCGACCCGCTGACCTCCAAGGTGGCGGTGGTGCGCCGGTCGGAACGGCCGGGCGTCGACGTCGACTATCTGTTCCTCCAGGTGTTCGTGGACAAGGCCATCGTCACCGACGCCCAGAACTGCGGCAACATCCTGGCCGGCGTTGGCCCCTTCGCCATCGAGCGCGGCCTCGTCCCCGCCCGCGATGGCGTGACGCCGGTGACCATCCACATGGAGAACACCGGGCAGGTGGCGGTGGCGAGCGTGCCGACGCCGGGCGGGGCGGTCACCTACCGGGGCGAGGCGCGCATCGACGGCGTGCCCGGCACGGCGGCGGCGATCCCCATCGAGTTCCGCGACACCGCCGGTTCCTCCTGCGGGGCGCTGCTGCCGACGGGCAACGTCGTGGACGTCATCGACGGGGTTCCGGTCACCTGCATCGACAACGGCATGCCGGTGGTGGTGCTGCGCGCCGCCGACCTCGGGGTGCGCGGTGACGAGACGCGGGAGGAATTGGACGCCGACGCGGCGCTGAAGGCGCGGCTGGAATCGATCCGGCTGCAGGCCGGGCCGCGGATGAACCTGGGCGACGTGACGGACAAGTCGGTGCCGAAGATGACCCTGGTCAGCGCGCCGGCCAACGGCGGGGCGGTGTCCACCCGGACCTTCATCCCGCACCGCTGCCACGCCTCCATCGGCGTGCTCGGCGCGGTCAGCGTCGCCACCGCCTGCGCGCTGGAGTGCTCCCCCGCCGCGTCGCTCGCCGTGGTCCCCGACGGCGCCACCCGGACGCTGAGCGTCGAGCACCCGACCGGCGAGATGACCGTGGTCCTCGACCTCGACGGGTCCGGAACGGTGACCCGCGCCGCCCTGCTGCGCACCGCCCGCAAGCTGTTCGACGGCACCGTCTACGCCGACTGATCTTTTTCCCCGAAGGGAGCCTTCCATGGACGCCGACTACCGTCCCTTCCACCCGAACCCGAGCAAGCCGGCCTACACGCCGCCGCCCGGCGCGGTGGACGCCCACTGCCACGTCTTCGGTCCGGCCGACCGCTTCCCCTACGCGCCGGAGCGCAAATACACCCCCTGCGACGCGCCGAAGGAAAAGCTGTTCGCCCTGCGCGACGATCTGGGCTTCGCGCGCAACGTCATCGTCCAGGCGACCTGCCACGGCAAGGACAACCGGGCGCTGGTCGACGCGCTGAGGGCCTCCAACGGTCTGGCGCGCGGCGTCGCCTCGGTCGGCCCCGCGATCACCGAGGACGAGCTGGCCGAGCTGCACGAGGCCGGGGTACGCGGCGTGCGCTTCAACTTCGTCAAGCGTCTGGTGGACGCCACGCCCAAGGCGGTCTTCCTCGGCATCGCCGACAAGATCGCAAAATTCGGCTGGCACATCGTGGTCTATTTCGAGGCTCCGGACCTGGACGACCTGACGCCCTTCCTGCGCGAGCTGCCGACCACCATCGTCGTGGACCATATGGGCCGCCCGGACATCGCCAAGGGCGTGGACCACCCGCAATTCCAGAAATTCGTCGCCCTGATGGCCGAGAACCCGAAGGTCTGGAGCAAGGTGAGCTGCCCCGAGCGGCTGAGCGTCCAGGGTCCGCCGGCCTACGACGACGTGGTGCCCTTCGCCCGCCTGCTGGTCGACCGCTTCACCGACCGCGTGCTGTGGGGCACCGACTGGCCGCACCCGAACATGACCTCGCACATGCCCGACGACGGGCATCTGGTCGACGTCATCCCCCGCATCGCCACCGACGAGGCCAAGCAAAAGGCGCTTCTCGTCGACAACCCGATGCGGCTTTACTGGTCCGAATAAGCCCAAAAACGAGCGACAGAAACGAAAAGGAGGAAACACCCGTGACCGCATCCCACGAGCCGATCCCCGGCACCACCATCTTCGACGGCCGGATGGCCATGAAGGGCTATCCGCTGAACAAGATGTGCTACTCGTTCAACGAGGCGGCGGCCCGGCAGGAGTTCCTGGCCGATGAGGACGCCTACTGCGCCAAGTTCGGCCTGACCGACGAGCAGAAGACGGCCGTCCGGGAGCGCAACGCGCTGGCCCTGCTCGCGGCCGGCGGCAACATCTACTACCTCGCCAAGTTCATCGGCATGCTCGGCCTGAACGTCCAGGACATCGGCGCGCAGCAGACCGGCATGACGGTCGAGGAATTCAAGGCGAAGCTCAAGGCGGCGGGGAACTGAGACCATGGCCAAGATCGTCGGTGGCGTCACCACCTCCCACATTCCCGCGATCGGCAACGCCATCGCCAACGAACTCTTCGAGGACCCCTACTGGAAGCCGTTCTTCGACGGCTATCCTAAGGCGCGCGACTGGCTGGCCGAGGTCAAGCCGGACGTGGCGATCGTGGTCTACAACGACCACGGCCTGAACTTCTTCCTCGACAAGATGCCGACCTTCTCCATCGGCGCGGCCCCCGAGTACCAGAACAAGGACGAGGGCTGGGGCCTGAAGCCGCTGCCGCCCTACCCCGGCGACCCGGAGCTGTCCTGGCACATCATCGAATCGCTGGTGAACGATGAGTTCGACATCTGCTCCTGCCAGGAGATGGCGGTGGACCACGGCTTCACCGTGCCGATGGCCCTGCTGTGGCCCGACCAGACCCAGCGTCCCGTCCGCACCATCCCGGTGGCCGTCAACACGGTGCAGCACCCGCTGCCGACCCCGGCGCGCTGCCTGAAGCTGGGCGAGGCCATCGGCCGTGCGGTGGCGTCCTACCCCAAGGACCTGAAGGTGGTCGTGCTGGGCACCGGCGGCCTGTCGCACCAGCTCGACGGCGAGCGGGCGGGCTTCATCAACAAGGACTTCGACCTGATGTGCCTTGAGAAGATCGTCGACGAGCCGGAGGCGCTGGCGAAATACTCCATCCACGATCTGGTCCGGCTGGCCGGCGCCCAGGGGGCGGAGCTGATCCTCTGGCTGATCATGCGCGGCGCGCTGGGCCGGAAGGTCTCGAAGGTCCACAGCAACTACCACATCCCGATCTCCAACACCGGGGCCGGCCTGCTGGTCCTGGAAAGCGCGGCCTGATCGGGCCTCCCGTTGGTCCCCGTCCGCCGATGCGTTCCCCGGCGGACGGGGATCATGCAGAACAGGCCGGTGCAGCGGGCGCTGCATCGGCCTGTTTCTTTGCGTCACGATCCAACGATCACCGCGTCAGCGACGCCAACGGGAAGGTTTCGTCGGCGGCCTGTTCGGGCGTCAGAGCGGCCTTGCGGTCCAGCAGCTTGCGGCCGGCCATGTGGTCCGCCGGGCGGTTGACGGAGTCGATGGCGACCAGGGCGCCCTCACGGAAATAGAAGGCCGAGAAGCGGCGATCCTCCGGCGCGCCGCGCAGCACCATCCGGTCGTGATCGGCGGACAGGCCGACGATCTGCAGCTTCACGTCATACTGATCGGACCAGAACCAGGGCGCCGCCGTGAAGGGCCGCTCCCGCCCCAGCAGCGCGGCGGCGGCCGACTTGCCCTGCTCGACGGCGTTCTGCACCGACTCCAGCCGCAGCAGCGTCCCCGCGCCGGTGCGCCGGATCGTGCAGTCGCCGACGGCGACGATGGCCGGATCGTCGGTGCGGGCGCCGTCGTCCACCAGGATGCCACCGTCGCACGCCAATCCGCAGGCTTCGGCCAGCGCCGTGTCGGGGACGATTCCGACGCCGACCACCACCAGATCCGCCGGGTGGGAGCGCCCGTCGGCGGTGCGCACGGCGGTGACGCGACCGCCCTGCCCGTCCAGCCCGACGACCTTGGCCCCCAGCTCGACCATCACGCCCTGCCCGCGGTGCAGGTCGGCGTAGAAGGCCGCCAGGAACGGCGTCGCCGAGCGGGCGAGCAGCCGGTCGGCTGCCTCCAGGATGGTCACCTCAAGGCCGCGCTTGCGCGCCGCCGCCGCGACCTCCAGCCCGATGTAGCCGCCGCCGATCACCACCACCCGCGCCGCCCGGTCGAGCGCCGCGCGTATCCGCCGCGCGTCGTCCAGCGACCGCAGGCCGAGCACACCGTCCAGGTCATCGCCGGGGATCGGCAGGCGGCGCACCCGCGCGCCGGTGGCGAGCGCCAGCCCGCAATAGCCCAGGCGGCGCCCGTCCTCCAGGCGGACTTGGCGGGCGGAGCGGTTGATGGCGGCGACGCGCGTTCCGGTGAGCAGGGCGATGCTCTGCCGCTCGAAGAACTCGGCGCCGCGGATGGCAAGCTGCGCCTCCTCCATCGTGCCGGCGAGAATCGCCTTGGACAGCGGCGGCCGGTGATAGGGGGTCGCGGCCTCCTCGCCGATCAGCGTGATCGGGCCGTCATAGCCCTCGGCGCGCAGGGATTCGGCGACCTGCAAGCCGCCCTGCCCCGCCCCGACGATGACCATTCCCACTTCGACCATTCCCGCTTCCGCTTGCGCCGTGCCGCCCATCAGCTCTGGGCCTCCGGCAGGCGCACCACGAGGCCGTCCAGCGCGTCGCTCACCCGGATCTGGCAGGCCAAGCGGCTGTTGCCCTGCCGCTCCGACGCCGTGCAGCCGAGCATCTCCTCCTCCGTCTCGCTGGGTGGCGGCAGGGAGTCGATGAGCGCCTCGTCCACGTAGCAGTGGCAGGTCGCGCAGGCGCAGGAGCCTCCGCACTCGCCCTCGATGCCGGCGACGCCGCTTTGCACCGCGCCCTGCATCAGGGTCCAGCCCGTCGGGATGTCCACGACCTGCTCCAGGCCGTCGTGCTCGATGAAGGTGACCTTCGCCATGACCGAAACTTCCTTTGGAAAACCGTGTTCTGCGAAAACTGTGTTCTGCGTCCTGGCGCGGCCGGAGCCTCCCCCGGCCGCGCCGTCGCCCCCGCGATTAGCCGACCGCCAGTTCGAGGCGGGTCGGGCTGCGGAAGGTGGTGGAGGGCATCCAGGGAAGCTGGTCCTGCACCCGGACGAACTCCGGCACGCGCTTCAGGAACTCCTCGCAGGCGACGCGGGCGGCCAGACGGGCGAAGGCGGTGCCGAGGCAGGCGTGGACGCCGCCGCCGAAGCCCAGATGGCCCTTCGGCTTGCGGTCGATGTCGTAGAGGTGGGCGTTGGCGAAGCGCCGCTCGTCGCGGTTCCCCGATCCGTAGGCGAGGCAGACGAAATCGCCGGCGCGCATCGTCTGGCCGTGCAGCGCGACGTCCTTCTGCAGGCAGCGGCGGAAGCGCTGGGCCGAGGTGTTGAAGCGCAGCGATTCCTCGATGGCATCGGGGATCAGCGCCGGGTTGGCGGCGAGCCGGCGGCGCGCGTCGGCGTGGTCGGCGAGGTTCAGGGCGAACATCGCGAGGAAGCCCGACAGGGATTCGATGCCGGCCATGATCAGCGTGGTGATGGTCATCTGCACCTCGCGGTCGGCCAGCTTCTCGCTGGCGACCTCGGCCTGGATCAGGGCGGTGATCAGGTCGTCGCCGGGCTCGCGCTTGCGCAGCTCCACCAGCTCCTTGGCGTATTCGCTCATCCACTGGAAGGCGGCGAGATGCTCCGGCCCCTTCTGCCGGGTGCGGGGATCGGACTGCACCATCAGCACGGCCTTGTCGCGCACCATCCGCTCGTTCTCGCGCGGCAGGTTGAACAGGCCGAACAGCACGTCCACCGTGACCTTGCTGGAGACGTCGCCGACGAAGTCGAAGGTCTTTTCCCCCTGCACGGCGTCGAGCGCCCGGTTGGCCGAGGCGCGCACCGGCTCGGTCAGCCCCTCCACCGCCTTCTTGGTGAAGGCGAACTGGACGATGCTGCGCAGGCGGTCGTGGCGGGGCGGATCGGTGGTGCCCAGTGTGTTGCCGGCGCGGTTGGGCATCTCGTCCATCAGGTTGCCCTTGGCCGAAGAATAGGTTTCCCAGTCGTTCAGCGCGGTGACGATGTCGTCGTAACGCGATAGCACCCACATGTTGGCTTCCTCGCTCCAGAAGCAGGGATGCTCGTCGCGCAAGGTCTTGTAGAAAGGAAACGGGTCGGCATCGACGGCCGGGGAGTAGGGATCGAAACGAAACATCGGGCGCAGTCCTCCGACACCCGCGGCGGCGGGCGGTCAATTGGCGGTTTTTGGTTTGGATTGACGCGAACCGTTCTGGTCGCGAACAATTGCATCCTAGACGGATTTGCCTTCGTGGCGGAATGGACGAAGCGGAAGGAAAATTGTACTTTTCCGACAAACGAAGGCGCGGGGGAGGACGGTATGGAGCAGCCTGCGGAAGGGACGGCGCCGACACAGTCCGGCGCGGTGCCGCTGTTCGCCCTCTACGGCGAGGAGGCCCGGCTTACCGACGCCGAATTCATCCACATCGAGGACATCGAGAGCCGCAGCCGCCTCTATGATTGGGGCATCGGCTCCCACACCCACCGCGGGCTGTTCCAACTGGTGGCCGTGCTCGACGGCGGGGCGCGCGTGCAGATCGACGACCGGGTGGCGGAGGTGGCGGCGCCCTGCGTGATCGTCGTTCCCCCGGCGGTGGTGCATTCCTTCCAGTTCCGGCCGGGCAGCCACGGCTATGTGCTGACGGTGGCCGAAGTGATGCTGTTCGACGGGGCCAGCGCGCAGAGCCGCCCCCTGTTCGAGGCGCTGTTCCTGCGTCCCTGCCTGATCGATTTCACCGACGCCCCGGCGGCGGCGGAGCGCGTCGCCGCGCTGCTCGATCAATTGATGACGGAGTTCCGCTGGCCGCAGCTCGGCCGGTCGGCGATGTGCGAGTGGCTGCTGCGCGGCGTCCTGCTGCTGCTGGAACGCCAGCGCGCGGCGGCGGCCGGCGCCGACCCGGCGGAGCGCGTCCGTACCGAGCTGTTCGCCCGCTTCCGCGCGCTGGTCGAGGACCATTTCACCGAGCATTGGACGATCCCGCGCTACGCGGACGCGCTGGGGATCACGGAATCGCGGCTGAACCGCCTGTGCCGGCATCTCGCCGGCCGCTCCGCCTTCGAGGTGGTGCAGGACCGTCTGCTGCTCGAAGCGAAGCGCCGTCTGGTCTACATCGCCGCACCGGTGGCGATGATCGCCTATGAGTTGGGCTTCCAGGACCCCGGTTACTTCAACCGCGTCTTCAAGAAGCTGACCGGGAAGACGCCGGCCGCCTTCCGGCGCGATGCGCGGGCCGGGTAGTACAGGCTGTTTCTCACCGCTCGACCGGGTCGAGCCGCGTCAGAATGGCGTCGGCGAGCGCCCGGTAATCGCTCTCGCCGATGGCGCGGGCGTCCAGTTTGAGGTCGCCGACGCGCTGCTGCCAGTCGACGGCGGCGCGGGCCATGCCGCCGGCCAAACCCAGCTCATCGACGGTGCGCGCGACCTCGCGCATCTCGGCGGCGCGGCGGACGCCGTGGGTCATGACGCGCTCCTGCATGTAGGCGGCGCGCTCCTTGAAGCCGAAACCGGGATAGGTGACGTCCAGGGACTCCAGCACCACCTCGTCCACCCCCGCCTTGCGCCCGGCCAGAACGCATTCGAGGAACAGCGCCTCCAGCCCCTTCATCATGACGCTGCGGATCATCTTGATCGAGGAGGCGGTGCCGACCGGTCCCGCCGCCTCTTTGGCGTTCATCTCCAGGGCCGACAGGGCGGCCAGGGCCTCGGCGGCGTGCGGGCCGGCGACCAGCAGCGGCGTCTTGTGGAGCTTCGGATGGACCGGCGCCATCACCGCCAGATCGACGTAGCGCCCGCCCGCCGCCTCGACCGCCTGCGCCGACTCCCGCTTGGTGCCGGGCGCGCAGGAGTTGCCGTCGAAGAACAGCGCGCCGGGCGCGAGATGAGCGGCGGCGTTGCGGGCGGCGGCCTGCGCCTGATCGGCGGTGACCAGCGAGAAGACCAGCGCGGCCCCGGCCAGGGCATCCTCCACCCGCTCGGCGCCGGTCACCCCGGCCGTCACGTAGTCGGCCCATTTGCGGGCGCGCACCACCCCGTCGGCGGACCCGGTCTTGACGTCGAAGGCGGCGACCATGTCGGCCAGCCAGGCGCCTCGCCAGCCGGAGCAGAAGGCCGACGCCGCCTCCCCGAATCCGATGAAGGCCACCTTGGCCGTCCGCCGATCCTGCACCGTCATCGCCGCCTCCGTCCGTGCGCCGGGAGTCCACCTCCCCTCGACTGGGCATGGCTAACACGCCGACACACCACCGACCTCATTCAATGACGGACCATCCTATCCAATTTTTGAATAGCGTCTCGACGGTGTTTTGAATGGCCGCTCATGGACGGGGAACCGGTGAGACGGCCTGCGTCCCGGCCGTGCGCAGCAGGTCGAGGAAATGCGCCTGCGTCGCGGTCGGGCGCCACCCCCGGCGCACGGTGAGGCCGATGGTCCGCTCGGTGTTGGCCAGCTCCACGGGCAGGATGACCAGCAGGCCCAACTCATGCTCATGCCGGATCTGGTGCGCCGAGATCAGGGTCAACCGGTCGCTGCCCAGCAGCAGGCCGCGCACCAGAATCTGGGAACTGGTCTCGACCAGCCCGCGCGGCGGGGCGTCGGCGAACAGCGTCTCGAACCGGTCGCGCGTCGGCGTGCCGCGGCGCGGGACCACCCATTGGCACCCCGCCAGCTCCTCCAGCGTCAGCTTGGGCCGGCGGGACAGCGGGTGGAAGGCGCGCGCGACCACGACCAGCGGGTCCTCGAACAAGGGTTCCTGAACGACGTCGTCGATGGGCAGCGGGTCGCGCAGCGCGCCGATCAGCACGTCGATCTCGCCGTGGCGCAACCCATGCAGCAGGTCGTCGTAGGGGCCGTCGAGAACGTCGAACTGGACGTCCGGACGCTCGCGCACCAGCGCGTTGACGGCGGTCGGCAGGATGAAGGGCCGCGACAGCGGCATGCTGCCGACGACGATGCGGGCGGTGTCGCCGCCCAGCCCCTCGCCGACCTCCGCGAATCCCTGCTCCAGCTCCGTGATCGCCAGTTTCACATGCTGGACCAGCGCCTTGGCGGCGGGGGTCAACGCGATGCCGGCGGCGGTCCGCGCGAACAGCGGCATGCCCGCCAGCCGTTCCAGATCGCGGGCGGCGCGGTGCAATGTCGGTTGCGAAATGCCGACGGTGCGCGCGGCGAGGCTGAAATTGCCGGCGTCGGCAACCGCGGCCAGCGCCCGGATCTGCGCCGCGGTCAGCAGCTGGTCGAAATCCGCCACACCGCGCAGGCCGCCCTTGCGCCCGCCGATGCGGACGGCCTCGCGCGTGCCGGTGCGCAGGCGGTCCAGCGCGCGCTCCACGCGGTCGAGGAACAGCACGCCCATGGCGGACACCGCCATGCCATCCGGCCGCCGCTCGAACAGGGGGGTGCCGACCTCCTCCTCCAGCTTGGCGATGGCCTGGGTGATGGCGGGCTGGGACAGATGCACATGCTCCGCCGCCTGACTGATGCTGCCGCGCCGCGCCACCTCGCGGAACGCCCGCAAATGCCGGATGTTGGGAATGCCATTCATTCGGACCTTCCTGCTCCACAGGATCGCTGCCGGAGCGGCCATAGCAAAACTCAATGGCTCCAGCTTATCGTCGGGGGGACGCCCGGTAAAGCGCCGGACGTTGGCAGCCCGCCGGGTTCTACGCCCTCCCCGCGCTTTGTCCGGAGGGTAAGCGTAGCGGCGTTTCGGGAAGGTCCGCCGGCCCTCATCCCGATCCCGGTCGACGCCATGGCGCAGTTCCAGCATCAGTGCTCCCAGAGCGGCGAGGTGAGGCCGTCAGGAGGCGCATCCGTTCGTCGGGCGGAAGCAGGCGGCGGTGGCTTTGCCAGAGACGCAACTGGCGGTCCAATGGGGTTTCGGCATGCATGGGCGAACGGGATGGGGCGGTTTGAGTCGCGGGCGGGCGGTCTTTAGGAAAGCGGGAACCGTCCATCCGATCCGCAATGCCACATTGGGCAAACCAGCGCGCGACATCCGTCATGACCGGGCGCCATCCCGTCCTTTCAAGACGAAGCGTCGCCCCGCGTCATCGCCTTGCGGCAATGAACCGGCGCGTCGCGGATCTTTTCCGCGTTCGCGAGGCGCCGGACCACCGTGCTCTCGTTGACGCCGAGCTGACGGGCCGCCTGGCTGACGGAATCCGAGCGCGAGACCGCCAGTATGAACCGTAAATCGTCCCAATCGCCTTTCTCCACCGTTCCTTCTCCATCGCTGCCCCGTCTGCTCCCCGCAAACCGCATCGGGCGGCGAACCCGGTGCGATTCATTCCGGCCATGCCCGGCCTGCCAGGGCTTTCCGGATCTCCTCGTCGAGCGCATGTCATCCCCAGCCGGTTCCCGGTCTCCTCGTCCCCGGCATGGCGAAGATCACGTCGAGCCTGATCGTCAGCGCCGGCCCGGTGAGAGAGCCGCGGATCATCTCCAGCTCCTTGGCCCGCGCGCGGCCAGAGCCCCGACCGGGCCAGCATTCGAAACACGACGCCGGCCGCGCGGTAAGGTGATCAAAAAGCTAATCGCCCAGCGCAACGTCCGTCCGGTTGGTCGTGTGAGAGAGCAGGTAGAAGCGGTCATCGCGACAAGGCCGCCCTCACGGCCGAAGTGGGTGTTTTTTATTTACCGCATCGTTTTTGGCACATGTCGATTCATAATCTTGTATTCAAGGGACTTGTTTTGCCAAGACCCACAACCCAGGAGTGACTTTCTGTATCAGAACAAAATTCGGTCGGCATTAAAAGAATTTGTTGGCACAATGCATTATTGGAAATCTCCAGGAATTTCCCACAAACACCGCCACTCAAAGTCCATTTGACAACCTGCTCGGAGGGAGACCCGCCGGAGCAGCAGGCTTGCCACGGCGAGCTGTATCATGCCGCCGGAGACGTCAATCCTGGCTGCCCAGTCGCGAACCAGACGTCTCCAGCGTGTCTTGCATCCGAACGTCCGCTCGACGACCCACCGCCGCGACGCGACCTTGAACCCCGGTTCGATGTCGGTCCGCCGACCCGCGCCGCCACCGGATCTCCGGACATCGTCCCCCACTCACCGGCCGAACGGTTGCTGGTCACCAGCATCGAACCGCGCTCATAGCGGCGCGACACAGTTGGACGAACAGGTGTGCGGCATTGGGCTCGAAGGGCACCGCCGTGCCGATCAGGCGTCACGGCACGCTGTAGCGGTTGGTATCCACGTCCACAAAGCCATCGGTGTGGACTTGCCGGGTCAGCTCACGGATTTGCCGGAACGGAAGGCATCCGGCGGCTCACGCATCCCGTGCCTCCCGCGCCCACTTGTTCCACGTTCGGATAGCCCTCACTACCCCGCCAGCAGCTTGGCCACGGCCATGGCGAGTTGCTGTTGCGTGTACGGCTTGGCGAGCCGCGGCACATCGATGACGGTCCCGTCGGGGAGATCCGCGTAGCCGGTCACCAGCAGCACCGGCAGGTCGGGGCGGATCCTGTGCGCCTCGCACGCGAGTTCAGCCCCCGTCATGTCGGGCATCGCGTAGTCGGTGACGAGCAAGTCGATGTCCTGGTTCCCTCTCAGCACATCGAGCGCCAGCGGGCCGGCGTTCGCCTCGAGAACGGTGTGGCCGAGATCGGTGAGCATGTCGACGGTGCTCATGGCGATCAACGCGTCGTCATCGACAACGAGGATCGTGGCCGAGGCTGCTTCCACGACCGGTTCCACAGTAGGTTCCATGGTCGGCTCCGTGGCTTCGGCCGGCGTGGCGGCCACCGGCAGCCACAGCTCCGCGAGGGTCCCCCGACCGGGCGCGCTGGACAGCCGAAACGCACCGCCGGACTGCACCGCCAATCCGTGCACCATCGAAAGCCCGAGCCCTGTGCCCTTGCCCACGCCCTTGGTCGAGAAGAACGGCTCGACGGCCCGCGCGAGCGTGTCCGCGTCCATGCCCATGCCGCTGTCCTGAACGCTCAGGCGCAGGAAGGAACCGGCTGAAAGCCCGCCCGCTTCGGTTCCGGCCGCTTCGGTGACGTCGACGGTGAGCGTGCCGCCCTCCGGCATGGCGTCGCGGGCGTTGACCGCCAGATTGAGGACCGCCAGTTCGAGTTGGTTGGGATCGACCAGGGCCGGCGGCAGTGCGGCGGGCACCTTCAGGCGAACCACGACGCGCGGGCCCACCGAGCGTTCCAGCAAACTCCTCATGTCGTCCAGAAGGGCACCCAAGGCAACCGGCTGCGTCTGCAGATCCTGCCGTCGGGCGAAGGCGAGAAGCCGCTGGGTCAGCGTCGCCCCGCGCTGCGCCCCCTGCATGGCGCCGCTGATCAGCCGTTTGGCCTTGGGGTCGGTGGCCAAGTGCTTGCGCAGCAGATCGAGGTTGCCGAGCACCGCCATCAGCAGGTTGTTGAAGTCGTGGGCGACACCGCCGGTCAACTGGCCCACCGCCTCCATCTTCTGCGCCTGATGGAGCTGCTCCTCGGCGGAGTGAAGCGCCGCCGTGGCCGCTTCCTCGGCCGTGATGTCGCGGCCGACGCCGTGCAGGTGGCGGCCGTCCGGATCGGGCGAGAGGACCCAGGCGATCCAGCGCCAGGAGCCGTCCGCCGCAAGAATCCGGTACTTGAGTCGCATGGGGCGGCGGCGGTCGCGAATCTCGTCCAGCGCCGCCCGCACCAGCCCGGCATCATCCGGGTGAATGATCTCGCTGTAGGGCCGAGCGAGCAACGCCGCATGCTCATGGCCCAGCAGGCGGGACCAGGACGGGCTGATCCGCAGCAGGCGGCCGTCGTAATCGGCATAGACGAGAAGGTCTTCGCTGAGTTCCCACAAGTGGTCACGCTCGCGGGTGCGCTCGGCGATCCGCTCTTCCAGTGTGGCGTTGAACCGCTTCAGCGCGTCTTCGATCCGCTTGCGCTCGGTGACATCCTTGAACACGATGGCGACACGCCGGTCGGCGGCACCGCCGACCTTGAAGACGTAGAAGTCGAACCAGGCGCGCAACGGCTTCGCGTACAGCTCCGCACGGGTGGCCTTGCCGACGCGCGCGGCGCGGCCGAAGACCTCGTACCAATGGGGCTCGAAGGACGGATCGATCTCCCGAAGCCGCCGTCCGACGACATCCTGCCTCATCAAGCGGGTCGCGGAGGGATTCGCCTCCAGGAATCGGAAGTCGACCGGCCGGCCGGCTTCGTCAAAGAGGACATCGCCGAGCAGAAAGCCCTCGTCCATTGCCTCGAACAGCAGGCGGTATTTGGTCTCGCTCGCGCGGATGGCCGCGGTCCTCTCGACGATCTTCCTCTCAAGCTCTTCGTTGGCATGGGCAAGAGCGGCGTTGGTGACCTCCAGCTCCTCCAAGGCGACCTGCAACTCCTCGGCCGTGCTGGCGTCCCGGAAGTGCCGGTCGCGCACCGTCGTCTCGACCTGACTCAGGAGCGTCCGGGAGATTGCCTCGCGTTGCTCGGCCTCCGCCCGCAAACGGGCCACTTCGCGGTCGCGGTCGATCAGGAGCGCCTGGAGACGGTCGCTCTCCCGGGCCCAGCGCATGGCCTCATCGCGGGCATCCTCGGCCGCGGTGAGCGCCTGTTCCAGCTCATCGTCATACCGGGTGGACGGGCGGGTGGACGGCCGTATGTTCCCCTGCGCGCTTCCCCCGGCGTGCGGATTTCGACTCATGTTTCCTGGCCCCCGGTTTTCCTGGCCCCCGATCCGAACGCTTAGGCTGCCCTCTGCCCGATATGCCCCAAGAATGAAGGGTCCGATGGCAGGCCGGTGCGTCGGCACGTTGCTGTTCCGCATGGTTCCTGGCTTTAACAGTTGATCGATGCGCCTTTCACCATGGCCTTTGATCAGCGTGACGTCGCCGGAGCGTTGCGGTGCGCAGCCTTGCCGAGCGGAGGCCTTCAATCTCCGCCCCGAGGCCGCTCCAAGCGGGGTACGCCATAATCGGCGAGGATGGCGTCGATGGCCGCGCGGTTCCGATCCAGCCCGCCATCGATAAGGCCATGGAATGCCCGGTCAGCGCGTGCGCCGGCGGCGTGTTGGCGAAGTCGCCGATCATCTGCACGCCGATGCGCAGGCTCCGCAGGCGCGGGTCCTCGAAAGAGGTTATGACCGGCCCCCCTTGCGCCTTCGCGACGAACACATAGCCGGAGTGGTAATAGGGGCCGGAGTGGTAATAAGGGGCTGTGGTGACTGAACCGCACCGGGTTTCCTGGACGCCCCATCAACGGTCTCCACAAGACCGAGGTGATCCGCCGCCGCGAGCCATGGCGCGCCCTGGAGACCGTCGAATTCGCCACCTTGGAATGGGTCGACTGGTTCAACCACCGGCGCCTCCTCGAGCCCATCGGCAACATTCCTCCCGCCGAGGCCGAGACGCGCTACCATGCTCAAATCGAGGACGTCGCCATCGCGGCGTGACTCACGCCAAATGACCTCCGGCAAACCCGGGACGGTTCACCGCCGTTGTTCCTCGATGCCGTGGAGTTGAGTGGCGTGTCGCTCGGCCCGGCCTGCGCGGACGTGTCGTTCTGCCGGCACGGCGCGCAGGTTGCGGTTTCCGTACTCAAGCGGACCAGAAACCTCCGGATCATCACCGCTATCTGAAGGGCCCGGCATCTGAAGGGCCGGGCGAACGGTCGACGATCAGCTCTTGACGCTGGTGTTCGGGTTCCGCTTGTCCTCGGGCGTGATCGGCCCCTTGCGGCCCTTCGACCCGCCGTTCCATTCCTGCGCCTGACGGATGTGATCACCGCCGTCCCGGTCGTTCGGCCGGCTCTTGCTGCCGCTGACGGCCTTGCGACGGAGATGGTCGTCGTCTTCGGTCATGGCTGTCTCCTCTCAAAGTCTGTTCAAGATCCGTCTGCGTCTCACACCTCGACCCGGTCGAGCAGGTCGCCAATGGTGACGCCCGGCAGTGTCGTGGCAAGGGCGATCTCTTCGACGCGGCGAAAGCGGCCGTGCGTCTTGCGGTAGTCGATGATGGCGGCGGCCTGCTCTTCGCCGATGCCCGGGATCGACAGCAACTGCTCCTTGCTCGCGCGGTTGAGGTCGACTTTCAACATCCTGTTCATGGTTCCCTCGCAACGCGTCAGCGCGACACCTCCGTCGGCGGCGTCGGCGAGGCCCGGCCGGCATCCTCGTCAAGGACCGTCCCACGGTCGATTTCCACCAGCGTCACCGCGGCTTCCACAATGGCGCTGCGCTCCGCGCGCGGAGGGGTCCACAGGGC
Organism: Azospirillum himalayense; assembly: GCF_042657465.1. Classification (NCBI taxonomy): domain Bacteria; kingdom Pseudomonadati; phylum Pseudomonadota; class Alphaproteobacteria; order Rhodospirillales; family Azospirillaceae; genus Azospirillum; species Azospirillum himalayense. The sequence goes on from NZ_JBHSLC010000049.1 coordinate 147,689, forward strand.
GCGCAGTTCCGTGGGAAGCTGCCGGATGACATCGTCGATTTCGCCCGGCGAGACATGGCGGGCGAGCAGCGCGAAGACGCACCGCGTCGCCAGGTCCGGATCGATCTCCTCGTGGCCGGGAGCCCGGTCGCGCACGCCGTCCAGGAATTTCTGGACGGTCCGCACCCGCGTGGGGTTGGCCGCGGGCTTCCAGCTGTTGAAATACAGGCCGCAGACGAGCATCGGCAGCTGTGCCGCGAGCTGTGCCGCCTCATCGACCGTCAGCCGGTCGCGCAGTTCGTGGAGAACGGCCCGCAGGGCCGCATAGGCGGTGTCCTTGCTCGTGGCCTGCATGTCCTCGAGGAGTTCGTTGAGCCAGATGTCCGCTTCCTGGACCGTCCGGTTGATCGCGGCTGGTCTGTCCATTCTTGTCCTCCTTATCGGCTGTCGCGTTCTTTGCGGCTTTGGCGGGCCGAAGCGCTAGTGCGCGTAGGTGCCGACCAGTTCGGCTTCGCCCAGCCGGTGTTTGCCGGCCTCCTTGCGGACCTCGTCGACCGTCGCCTTGGGGCCGAGGCCGAGCGCCTCCACATCCAACGCCATCAGGCGGAAGCGGTAACGGTGCGCGGCGTGCCCGCGGGGGGGATTGGGGCCGTCGTAGTGCGCGTGGCCATAATCGTTGATCCCGTGTCCCAGGCTTTCGGTTTTGGCGCCCTGCGTGGTCCCTTCGGGCAGACGGTCGCGCTCGGCGGCGATGTTGTAGACCGCCCAGTGCAGGAAGGTCGCGCCCGGCGCATCGGGATCTTCGACGATCAGGGCATAGCTGCGGGTGCCGGTGGGGGCATCCGACCATTCCAGCGGCGGCGAGACGTTGTCGCCGTCCGCCGTGTGCCTTGGCGGAATTGTTTGGCCATTCGCGAAGGCCGGGCTGTGCAAGGTGAAAGGCATGCTACCGGTCCCCAGTGTTTTCGCCGCAGTGTTTTCGCCGCGCGATGCGTCTCGTTCCTTCGGCTGATCAGGAACCTCGCTGCGGACAGCCGGCCGTTGCTGGAACTCGGAGGAGGGCTTCACCTCGGCGGAGGCACCCGGTGCCTCACGCAACCATTCTCGCTTCACGCAAACTCCCATCGGATGCTCCCGAACGTGCTTGTGGACTGAGATCCTCCGGCCCGCCGTGGGGCGGTGAGCCGGAGATCCGCGGTCGAGCTTTCCGCCGGTGGAGGGCCTTCAGCGGTGGTGTGCGGATCAAGCTTCGGAGGCGATCGTCACCCTCGACGGCGCGACAGGGGGTTCGAGGAACGCCGAGATTGACGCCGCTGGACGAGGTCGCTGCACACCCGCTCTCCCGCATTCACGCCACGAAGTATCGTGTCGCATCGCCGGTCGGCCATTCGGCGCCTGCCTAAGGGAGATCCCCTACCGAAGGCCTCAGTGATGCAGCACGACAGGCGCCTCCACGAGAGCGGCCAATCCGCGCTGTTCGGATAGCGGGCAGCCGTCGTGCGGCTCAACGTCGATCCGCCCGGCAGCCAGCGCATCGATGAGCAGGGGCGCGCAAATCCGAAAGATCCGCTTCCTGATCGGCATCTTGGCATGCAATGCCGCTGCCGCATCCGGCACGCCACCAGTCGCGAATCGAAACTATTCACTCGGCGCCTACTCTTTTAGGACACTTCGGACGTCTTGGCTCCTCTTGCTATTGGGGTAGGAACTGTTTCAGCGGCGGAAAGTTAATGAAACGACCATCTCTCGCCTCGTGGTCGTCCACCGTACACGAGGGAATTCGCCATGTTCTCAGCGTCATCGTCACAGGAGCCCCTGGGGTTTCTCCGCGGCGGGGGAGAGCTTGGCGCGCTGATGCGTTCAAAGGACTGGTCGGCACATCCGCTTGGACCGCCCGAGACCTGGACCCAGAGCATCAAGACCGCCGTCAGCCTTTGCCTGAACTCCCGCTTCCCGATCCTGCTCTGGCTCGGCCCCGAACTCCGCATCGTCTACAACAACGCCTACATCCCATTCCTCGGCGAGACGAAGCATCCGGCCATGCTCGGCGCCCCCGGGCACGAGGCTTGGAGCGAGATCTGGCCGGCCATCGGCCCGATGCACGACGAGGTCCGGGCCGGGCGAGCAACCTGGGTCGAAGACCTCCAGTTCTTCTTCGCCCGGCGGCTGCCGCTCGAAGAGGTCTTCGTCACCTTCAGCTACAGCCCGATCCTGGCGGAGGATGCCCGCACGGTCGAAGGCGTCTTCTGTGTCTGCACGGAGACCACCGAGCGGGTGCTCGGCGAGCGGCGGCTCTCGACCCTGCGCGACCTCGGCCTGCGGGTGTCCGAGCAACGCGCGGTCGACGCCGCCTGTCGGAAGGCCGTCGAGGTTCTGGACGCCAATCCCTTGGACATCCCGTTCGCGGCCATCTATCTCCTGGATGAGGATGGCGCAACCGCTCGCCGGGTCGCGGGGGCGCGGCTGCCTGATGATCCATCGGCGTTCCCTGCGGTTTTTCCGCTCTCCGGACATGCCGCGCACCAGCCCTGGCCATTGGCCGCGGTCGCACGGACGCAGAAGGCCGTGGAGGTGCGCAACCTCCCGAGCCGCGGCAGCATGTTCGCCGCCCCTCTATGGCCCGACCTCGTCCAAACCGCCCTCGTCCTTCCCCTGGAGATGCAGAGCCAATCGGCCTTGGCGGGGTTCTTTATTGGCGGGATCAGCCCACGGCGCGTTCTGGACGCGGATTATCGCAGCTTTCTCGCCCTGGTGGCGGGGCACATTGCGGGCGGTGTAGCGGATGCACGGGCTTTCGAAAGCGAACGCCGGCGCGCGGAGGCGCTTGCGGACATCGATCGGGCCAAAACGATATTCTTCTCCAACGTCAGCCACGAGTTCCGCACGCCGCTCACCCTGATGATAAGCCCCCTCGAGGAGTTGCTCGCCAAGACCGAGGACGAGTTGCCGGCGGACGGCCGGGTTCTGGCGGCGATGGCCCATCGCAACAGCCTGCGCCTGCTCAAGCTCGTGAACGTGCTGCTCGACTTCTCCCGCATCGAAGCGGGCCGGGCACAGGCGGCCTACGAGCCGACGGACCTTTCGCGCTTCACCGCGGAACTGGCGTCGAGCTTCTGCTCGATCTGCGAACGCGCCGGCTTGCGGCTCGACATCGCCTGCCCGCCGCTTCCGAAGCCGGTCTATGTGGACCGGGACATGTGGGAGAAGATCGTCCTCAACCTGCTCTCCAACGCCATCAAGTATACCTTCGAAGGCGGGATCACCGTGCGCATGACCGCGACGGCCGACGGCGTCGCGCTGCGGGTCAGCGACACCGGAATCGGCATCCCGACCGCGGACCTGCCTCAGGTCTTCAAGCGCTTCCACCGCATCGAGGGCCAGAAAGGCCGCTCATTCGAGGGCAGCGGCATCGGTCTGGCGCTCGTGCGGGAACTGCTCCATCTGCATTGCGGCACAATCACGGCCAAGAGCAAGGTCGGCCGGGGCACGACGTTCACGGTTGCCTTGCCGTTCGGGACAGGCCCTCCGCTGGCGGAGCGGGTCGGGGTTTCGCACTCCCAGTCGCTCACCTCCACGCGGTCGGCCGCCTATGTCGAGGAGGCGCTGCGATGGCTGCCCGGCGATGACCCAGCAGACGGGATGCCGCGCCTTCCCGGCGAAGTGGCGGGTGCAGCGCGCGCCAAGAAACGCGCAAAGATCCTGCTGGCTGACGACAACGCCGACATGCGGAACTACCTGATCCGCTTGCTGTCGGCGCACTGGGACGTCGCAACGGTCCAGGATGGCCAGGAGGCGCTGGAGGCGGCGCGGCAGCGCAGGCCCGACCTCGTTTTGTCGGACGTGATGATGCCCCGCCTGGGCGGGGTCGACCTGGTGACCGCTCTGCGGCGGGAACCGAAGCTCGCGGACGTGCCGATCATTCTTCTGTCCGCGCGCGCCGGCGCGGAGGCCCAGGTGGAGGGGCTCGCCGCCGGAGCCGACGACTATGTCATCAAGCCGTTCGCCGCCCGCGAACTGCTGGCCCGGGTGAATTCCGCCCTTGCCCTGTCACGGCAGCGCCGCGACGCGGCCGACCGCGTGCGCCGAAGCGAAGCGCGGTTGAGGGCTGCCGTCGATCTCGTCGGCATGACGCTTTATTCCTGGGACCCGGCGACCGATGTCCTGGATTGGGATGCGCGCCTCAAGGCCATGTGGGGCCTGCCTCCCGAGGCCCACGTGGACGTGGACATCTTTCTGGGGGCGATTCACCCGGACGACCGGCCGCGCGTCGAAGCGGCCATCGCGCACTGCCGCGATCCCCGGGGCGACGGCGTCTATGCCATCGCCTATCGCGTCATCGGAATCGAGGACGGGATCGAGCGGTGGGTCTCCACGCACGGCCAAACCGTCTTCGACGCGGGGCGACCCGTCGGATTCATCGGGGCCGCGCTCGACATCACCGCGCGCAAACGGGCGGAAAATGACCTGCGCGAGAGCGAAGAGCGCTTCCGGCAATTCGCTGCACACTCCGCCAGCGTGCTCTGGATCGTCGATGTCGGGACCATGCGCATGGAATACCTCAGCCCAGCCTACGAGCAGGTCTGGGGAGAGCCGCCGGACGCGATGCTGCAGGACTGGCGTCCCCACTGGCTCGGAACCGTGCACCCGGAGGATCGGGAGCTTGCCAGCGGCGCAATGGACCGTGTCCTGCAGGGCGAGACTGTCGACCAGGAGTACCGCATCGTCCGGGGCAACGGCTCGGTGCGCTGGATTCGCGACACCTTCTTCGCCATCCGCGGCGAGGGCGGCCGGATACGGCGCATTGCCGGCATCGCCCAGGACATCACGAACCACAGCGGCTCGCTGATCTACGTGGTCGATGCCGAGGAAGCGACTCATCGAGAGCTGCCCCTCCTGCTGCGAGGCGTTGGGTACGAGGTGAAGACCTTCACGTCCACGCGTGCCTTCCTCGAGATGGCTCCGGCGCTGATACCCGGCTGCGTGCTGCTCGACATCAGGGCGCCGGAGGCGGGCGGTCTGGCGGTCCCGAGGGAGCTCCGGGCACGACGGATCCACCTCCCCGTGATCGTCGTGGGCAGCTGTGATGGAGACATCAGCCTGGCGGTGCGGGCCATGAAAGCGGGCGCGGCGGATTTCCTGGAGGTGCCGTACGAGCGTGAGGCGCTGCTGGCCGCGGTGGCGTCTGCCTTGGCCGACATCCGGGACACGGCGGAACGCAGCAGCGTTGCGGAAATCGCGCGGGCGCGCATTGCGGACATGTCCACCCGTGAGCGGGCGGTGCTGGAGGGGCTGCTCGCCGGCGGTACGAACAAAACCATGGCCAGGGATCTCGGGATCAGCCCGCGCACGGTGGAGATCCACCGGGCCCACGTGATGGAGCGGCTCGGCGCACGCACCTTGCCCGAGGCCGTGCTCATGGCCGCAGCGGCAGGCCTGCGCCCCCCGCTCCGGACACAGGACGAAGCGCACAAGGAATAGGGACACGCCCTAGGAATACGCCGGATTGCGGCGCCCCGATCCCATCGTGATATTGCACATCGTCTTGCAACTGGCGGCGCAGCCGCGTTCCGACTGCAACGTCCCGACAGCTCGATCGGTCTCAACAGGCACGAGGAACCGCCTTCATGCATGTTTCCAGCCAGCTTCGCCACGACCAGCCCACGAGGCATCGCCATAACCCTGGCGATGTTCTGAGCTCGCTGGCGATGACCACGCGCTACGGCCGCGGGCAGGAGATCTATACCCAGGATCACCCGGCCGAGCACTGGTACCGCGTGGTTTCCGGCGCGGCGCGGCGCTTTACCGTTCAGGTCAACGGACGGCGGCAAATCGTGGACTTCCTGCTGCCCGGCGATTTTTTCGGCCTTGCATCCCGGAACGTGCATCTCTTCGCCGTCGAGGCGATCGTGGAGGGCACGGTCGTGGCCGCCTACCCACGCGAACGCGCCGAGGCCCTTGCCGACGCCAACCCCCACCTCGGACGGGAAATCCGTACCGTGACGGCTGCGGAAATTGCCCGCCTGCAGACGAGGATTCTCATCCTTGGGCGTATCGGCTCGCTGGGAAAGGTCAGTGCCTTCCTCCTCGAGATGGCGGAGCGCCTGTCCAGCAGGACCCAGGCCAGCAAAACCGGGGAAGGGATTCTCCTGCCAATGTCGCGCTACGACATCGCCGATTATCTCACCCTGTCGGTCGAGACGGTGAGCCGCGCCTTGACCAGCCTCAAGCAACGCGGCGCCATCAAGCTCGTGGGCACCCGCCGCGTCAAGATCATCCATTACGACGCCCTCGAGGACAGCGACGAATAGACGGGGGAACCCTGCGCGCGCCCTGAGCGACGACGGTGCCGCGCCGCAGCTCAGGTCTTCGCCGCCCGTCGTGCCCGCCGCACCCGCATCCATCGCACGACGAAAGGACCGGGCAGCGCGTAGTAGATCAGCAGAAGCATGTACATGCCCACGCTGAGGTACGGGGCCACGTACGCAAGCCCGAAGGCAGCGCCGTAGAACAGCGGCACCAACTCCCAATGCCACCCGAGCGCGTGCAGCCGGTGGGGATCGGCACGCGCGTCCACCAACCCCGCGCTCAGCGCGTGCTGCCAGATCGCGCTGAAGAAGATCCCCGCACCGGCGAGCGCGGCGCTGTAGATGAGCGCGGCCAGCCGGAGTTCCGCTTCACCGGCGCGGGCGTATTCCGCGAGCAGCGCCGTGGTGAATGGCAGCACCGCCACGCAGAGCAGGAGCAGGAGGTTGCAGACCAGCAGGACGTGATCGCTGCGGCGGATATGATGGAACATCGTGTGATGGTTGGCCCAGACCACCCCGACCTGCAAAAAGCTCAGGACGTACGCCACATAGACCGGCCATTGCTTCAGCAGCGCGGCAGCAAGAGGTTCTCCATGCAGCGTGGCCTCGCGCGGCACGCGGATGTCGAGCACCAACAGCGTGATGATGATGGCGAACACGCCGTCGCTGAATCCCTCCAGGCGCGCCGGTGATGGCGTTTCTTCGAACGGTGGGATCCCGTCCGAATGGAAGCTGGAAGCTGCGGTGCGACGCTGATCCATGGTGGGCTACGCCTGGAAACGGCAGCCGGCACTGTAAGACAACGGGGCGGCGACGGCGTTGACGCCTGTCAAGGCGCCACGGTTTCGCATGCCGCATCATACGAAACGCTGGCGAAACGCCGGCCGCTCCATGAGGAGGGTGAAATGTCCGAAGCGCTGCACGTCGTCTGCCCCCACTGCGACACGACCAACCGGGTACCGCGTGCGCGGCTGGGTGCTGGCGGAAAATGCGGCGCCTGCCATCGGCCGCTGTTCGAGGGGCACCCCCTGCCCCTGAACGACCCGAGCCGCTTCGCCAAGCACGCCGAGGGGAGCGACATCCCGCTCCTGATCGACTTCTGGGCCGCCTGGTGCGGTCCGTGCCGCATGATGGCACCGATCGTCGAGCAGGCGGCGCAGCGGCTTGAGCCGCATGTCCGGCTGGCAAAAGTCGATACCGAGGCCGCCCCGGATGTCGCTGCGCGTTTCGCGGTGCAAAGCATTCCAACGCTCGCGCTGGTCCTGCGCGGCAGGGAAATCGCCCGGACCGCCGGTGTCATGCCTCTGCCCCAACTCATCGCGTGGACGCAGCAGCACGCCGGAATAACGGCGGACTAGACCTGCGCCGGCCTTCCCTGCAGAGAGTTCCAGCCAAGAGGCGGCCATGCCGTATCTCGTGAGATGGACTCTCGCCGGACAAGACGAGGTTTTCGACCAGCCGGTATCATACGCCAAGCTGTCGGACGCCCTGGACTCCGCCTGCACGGTCCTGTACCGACATCCCACCGACACTTGGATCGAAGACGACACCGGAAGCCCGATTGCGCTGGACTTCAGGGTCAAACAGCACTGCACGTCTAGGGGGCATTCCTGAGGACGCACCGCAGCTCGGAAACATGGGGAATAATTTGACGATCGTCATGGCGCAGGAGGTTTGCCCAGCCATACTTGAGCCATAACGCATCGTTGCGTTTCTTCCTGGATACTTACGGCCACTCCCCCCCGCGAGTGGCCGTCTTCTTTTCCGCTCCACCCATCCGTCTTCACCGAGGTCCAATAAAGGATCATCTCGCCATCCACGAACACATCGTGGCGATATCGTCGCGCGTGCCCACGCGACCGTACGGGGTGAGCGGCGCGAGACGGCTTGGGACTCCGCGGCAGCAAGGCGCCGGGCGATTGCGGTGCCGACGCCCGGGCGGATCGAGCGCCATGCTCAAGCACCATCGCGTTCCGGGTCGGCATCGGCGCCATCCATCGGCGCTGCGCTTGCGCGTACTGCGACCAGGAATGCCCGGCGGACCTCCTCCGGTTGAGCGTTGATCGCCTTGTGCAGAAGCTTCATCTGCCGCCGCACGCCGTAGAGCTGGTCGAGCAGCGAGAGCACCAGCGGCAGGGCCTCATCGTCAATTGCCAGCTCACGCAACTCCGCAACCAGATGCGCGCGTGCGACATCGATCTCATGAAAGACATAGGCACCCGGCCGCCCTTCCGGCCGGATCCAGCGGTTGTCGATCCATCGATCGAGTTCCGCCGCGTCGAGGTCGGCGAAGGACCGTCGCAACTCGTTCAGCGTCATCATCACGGTGTCATCCCCAGTTTGCGGCGAGGATCGAACGGATGCCTGGGCGCCCAGTTCCGCAGGAAGGCCTTGAGCTCAGCATCGTCAGCACCGGGCCCGACCTCGACCTTCAACATGACGTACTGATCGCCGGCCGGCCGGCCACCGCGCTCCGCCGGCACTCCCTTGCCGCGCAAGCGCAGAACCCGACCGGTGTCCGAGCCCGCGGGCACCGTCACCGTCACCGGCCCGGTCCGCGTGGGTGCGGTGATGGAGCCGCCCAGCACCGCCTCCGAAAGCGTCACGGGCACCTCGATGTGAAGGTCGTTGCCGACGCGTTTGAAGAACGGATGGGGGGTGACGCGGACCTCGATCAGCGCATCGCCCGGCGGGCCGCCGCCCAGACCGGGATCACCCTGCCCCTTGAGCCGCAGCACCTTGCCATCCTCGATACCGGGAGGGATCGCAACGTCGAGCGTCTTTCCGTCCGGCAGCTGCAGCCGTTGCGTCGTCCCATTGATCGCGTCGAGGAAGTCCACCGTCAGCACATAGCGGCGGTCGGCACCGCGCAGCCGGATCTCCGGCCCGGCACCGCCATCGCTGGCCCGGGTGCGAAACCGGTCACCGAAGAGGTTCGCGAACAGATCGCTGAAATCGTCGGTTTGCTCCTCATCACCGCCGTAGTATTTGCCGCCGTTCCGCCCCTCGGCGAAGTCACGGTAATAGGAGTAATCGGGCCGTCGCTCCGCCCCCGAGGCATCGATCTCGCCGCGGTCATAACGGCCGCGCTTGTCCGGATCGGAGAGAAGCTCGTAGGCCGATGACACCGCCTTGAAGCGCTCCTCTGCCTGGCTGTTGCCAGGGTTCAGGTCAGGATGGAACTTCTTGGCGAGCTTGCGGTAGGCGCGGCGGACGCCGTCGTCGTTCGCGTCCCGCTTCACCCCGAGCACCTCATAGGGGTCTTCCACGACGATGCCTCCCGCGACAGGAATGGATTGGCAAGCGCTTAGTTCAAACAATGTTCAATGATAAAAGAATACTCACCTGATGCCGCCGGAACTCTAATGCACATTCAAATACACAGAACCATAACACCCACACACCAACAACAAAATGACATCCGTCAATTTGATACCTGTCAACGTCATGCCGCGCCGATTGATGCATCCTCTCTTTCAGCGCGACGACTCCTTAGCCGACCGAGCGGACATCGACCTCATGGCCCACCCCAACACGATCCGGGAGAAACTTGGCGGCGTCTGTTCCGACTTACAAAAATCAGGAAATGTTGACGCTCGTCAACGCGGCCGTCAGCCACCGCAACATAATCGATGCCATGCATGCAACGCCGCGGAGACCATTGCCGTCTGCTCCAGCGAGGTGACACATGTCTCAAGTTTTATCCCCGGGGACTTCGGCTCCCGATTTCACGCTCCATGTCACGCCCGATCAATGCTTGTCGCTTTCTGAATTTCGTGGCAGGCCGGTGATCCTTGCCTTCTACCCTGCCGATTGGAGCCCGGTCTGTGGCGACCAGATGGTGCTGTACAACCAGGTCCGCCCCGAGTTCCTGAAGCATGGAGCCGAGGTGCTGGGCGTTTCCGTCGACGGCGCGTGGTGCCATCAGGCGTTCGCAAAAGCTCGCAACCTGCACTTCCCGCTGCTTGCTGATTTCGAACCCAAGGGCGCCGTTTCGAAGTCCTACGGAGCCTATCGGGAAGGGGACGGGGTCAGCGAACGCGCGCTGTTTGTAATCGACAAGAACGGAGCCATCGTCTGGAGCTACCGCTCGCCACTCGCCGTCAACCCCGGTGCCGACGGCATCCTCAATGCTCTGGAGCGGTTGCCCAGTTAGTTCGGATTCACGTTAGGGGCGATATGCCGTTCATGCCGAACGGACCATCGCTCCGGGAGAGCAGCCATGGCGGTGTTGAAAGTGCCGGTCACTTCGAGTGACCACATCCAGGGAGACGCTCACGCCCCGGTTACCCTGGTCGAATATGGCGATTACGAGTGTCCGTACTGCGGGGCCGCGCACACTCACGTCCAGCTCGTGCAGAAGCACTACGGCCGGCAGCTCCGGTTCGTGTTCCGGCACTTCCCGCTGACGGAAGTCCACCCCAATGCCCAAAGCGCGGCGGAGAGTGCGGAGTTCGCAGGGGTGCATGGGCGGTTCTGGGAGATGCACGACCTCCTCTTCGAGAACCAGGAGCGCTTGAGCATTCAGCTTCTGTTCGCCGCGGTGCGGTCGTTGGGGCTGTCCGAAGCCGAGCTCCGCGACGCACTGGCCGAAGGGACATACATGTCCAAGGTCCGCGACGACTTCCTCGGCGGCGTGCGCAGCGGGGTGAACGGCACCCCGGCCTTCTTCATAAACGATCGGCGACACGACGGCCCGTTCGACTTCCCCCATCTCGTCGCAGCCATCGACACGCAGCTTTAGGCTGTCGGGCCCGGGGGACGAACCATGCCCATCAAAGACGTCCTCGTGCATGTCGGCTCTTCGCCCGCGCGCGCCGGTACGACACCTATCTGATCGGTGCCGGCGCGCCGGAGTCGCCCACCGGCGAGGCCAGTTTCCGGACCATGCTGCGCAGCGCCGGGGTGGTGGGCGCGTGGCGAGGCATCTACGGCCGGTCGCGCCTGCGCGAAATGATCCTCGGCGGGATGACGCAAGATGTCCTCGAGAACGTGACCATGCCGGTCCTGATGGCTCACTGACCCGTACCTCTGCCTGGCCGATGCAACACGGAGGCCGCCATGCCCAGCGCATACACCATGCCCAGCCGATCCAGTGCCCGAGCCGCCGCGCTGGCACCGCCCGCCCATGTGCACGCCGTCGGCCTTGCACTGTCCGCCTGTCTGCTGCTGTCGCACCCGGCTGCGGCGCAGCAGCGCGAGGTGCCTCCCACCTTCGCCGAACTCGCCACCGCCAAGCTGCCCGCCGTCGTCACCATCATCGCCTCCAGCGGCGCTTCCCCGGTACGCCAGATGGCGCAGTCCGAGCAGCCGGACATCGGCCCCGGCATGGGACCGTTCTCCACGCTGCCGGATTCGCCGCTGCGCGACTTTCTGGAAGATCTGATGCGCCGGCAGACACCGCAGCGGGGTGAAGGCCCGGACGCCGCGCCGCGCGGCCGGCCTGCCAGGGCCCTGGGCTCCGGCTTCGTCATCGACCCGAACGGTTACGTCGTCACCAACAACCACGTCGTCGAGAATGCCGACACGGTGGAGGTCACGCTGTCCGACAAGCAGACCTTGCCCGCCAAGATCGTCGGCACCGATCAGAAGACCGACCTCGCCCTGCTCAAGGTCGACCCCAAACAGCCGCTGCCCAGCGTGCAGTGGGGCGACAGCGACCGATCGCGGATCGGCGACTGGGTGCTGGCCATCGGCAACCCCTTCGGTCTCGGCGGCACCGTGACCGCCGGCATTATCTCGGCCCGCGGCCGCGACATCGGTGCGGGTCCCTACGACGACTTCCTGCAGACCGACGCCGCCATCAATCAGGGCAACTCCGGCGGCCCGATGTTCAGCCTTCAGGGCGAGGTGATCGGCGTGAACACAGCCATCTTCAGCCAAAGCGGCGGCAACGTCGGCATCGGCTTCGCCATTCCGTCGGACTTGGCAAAGCCCGTCATCGCCGCGCTGCGCGACAAAGGGCGGGTGACGCGCGGCTACCTCGGCGTCATGATCCAACCCGTGGAGCCGGATGTCGCCGATGCTCTCGGACTCAAGGACCGCTCGGGCGCGCTGGTCGCCGACGTCTCCAAGGACAGTCCCGCCGCCCAGGCCGGCATCCAACCGGGTGACGTCGTCACCGAATACGCCGGCAAACCCGTGACCGAGCCGCACGCCCTGACGGGGATGGTGGCGCAGACCAAACCGGGCGACACCGTCCCGATCGCGGTGCTGCGCGACGGCCGTGCAATCCCGCTGAACGTCCATGTCCTGGAACTGCAACCGACCCGGCAGGCCGAGGCACAGCCGCGGAACCCGGGCGAGGGCAAGTTGGGTTTGGCGCTGGCGCCGGTGACCCCGGAGCGGCGCAAGGAGTTCGGGCTCGACCCCGACGCCAAAGGCGCGGTGGTGGTCGATGTGGCACCGAACAGCCCGGCCGCCCGTGTCGGCCTGCAACCCGGCGACGTCATCACCCGCGTCGGTCCGGCACCGGTGACCGGTCCCGCCGATGTGGCCAAGGCGATGGAGGAGGCGCGCAACGCCAACAAGGACCACGTGCTCGTCCTGCGCCGCCGAGAGGATGGCGCCCTGTTCGTGTCGCTGCCGGTCGGCAATTGACCAAAAAGGGAGATCCAGACCATGCGGACACCGATTCTGCCGTTGCCGTGCGCAACCGTCCCGATGACCGCGAGCGCCTGCGCCCAGCACGAAGACCCTCGATACGCCGCGGCCGAACCCACGCCCGCGACACCCGCGTTGGTCGGCCTCGTCGACCTGACGCCGGAGCAGTTCGCCGCCCTTGCCCCCAGGACGGTCAAGGATCGCATGATCTCCATGCGGTTCCCCGGACCGACACACTGGTCGGGCGTGACGTCCCCTCGGTAAGGAGCTGCCATGCTGGAGGCAAACACTTCGGCCCGGCCGGGCGATTCGAAGGGCTTTCGGCGGATGTTCGCGCCGGGCCGGTTGACGCTCGGCGTCTTCTTTCCCATCGAGGCCTTCCCGCGCGACGAGCCGACCATGCGCGACCAGGAACGCCTGGCCAAGCGGGCCGAGGACTTGGGCTTCGCCGCGCTCTGGGTGCGGGACGTGCCGTTGCGCGACCCGTCGTTCGGCGACATCGGGCAGGTCTACGATCCGTGGGTCTATCTGGGATGGATCGCGGCGCAGACGCGCGACATCGCGCTCGCCACCGGTTCCGTCATCCTGCCCCTGCGTCACCCGTTGCACACGGCGAAGGCGGCCGCTTCGGTGGATCGGCTTTCCGGCGGCCGCCTCGTGCTCGGGGTCGCGTCCGGCGACCGACCGGTCGAATTCCCGGCGTTCGGCGTCGACGTGGACAAGCGGGGTGCCCTCTTCCGCGAGAACCTCGCCGTTCTGCGCACCGTGCTCACCCAGAACTTCCCCCGCATCCAGTCCTCCTATGGCGTGATGCAGGGGACCACCGACCTCGTGCCGAAGCCGGTCGGCGCGCTGCCGATCCTGATCACCGGCACCAGCCGGCAGACCCTGGAATGGATCGCCGGGCATGCCGACGGCTGGATCACCTATCCGCGATCCCTCGCGCAACAGGCGGAGCACGCCGCGCACTGGCACGCCGCCGTAGCGGCCGTGAGGCCGGGCGTCTTCACACCCTTCGTGCAATCGCTCTACATCGACCTGACCACGGAGCCGGACCACCCTGCCCAGCCGATTCACCTGGGATTCCGCGGCGGCCGGAACGTCCTGCTCCAATTCCTCGACGCATTGCGCCGGGCGGGCGTAAACCACGTCATCCTCAATGTGAAATACGGCACGCGCGACGCGGCAGAGGTGATCGACGAGATCGGCCGGAACGTGCTCCCACGTCTCAATGACGCCCCGTGAGCATTGATCGAGAGGGTTATGCCGATGGACGCCATCCGGTGCCTCATCAGAAAGTCGAAAAGACGGAAGGCGCGCTCCCAATCCTCGGCCTGAGGATCTTTCCGATAGGGTGTGGCATTGGGCGCTTTCACCGACTGGCTGTCCAGGATCGCGGCGGTCGGACTGACAGCCCGACCTTCGATCTCGCGGTCGAGCATGAGAGCGAGATCGTGGATCGTGCGGAACAGCAGGCGCCGCACCAGACGGCGGACGATGGTCGCAAGGGGCAAGTCGCCGCCATTCCCGTCAACAACATGCCCACTCAGGCCGCCTGCATGGTCGCCCTGTTCAGGATTGCTGCCTGAACGTGCTGAACCCGCGAGCCTTCTCGCCAACCAGCAAATTTTGCAACATCTATGGACGCCCCGTGCCCTGCAGGAGCGTTTTTCAACGTGACGGTTCAAGGTGTCGGTTGCTGCCGTCTATCCGGCCTTTGGGAGCAGCCCAAGAGCTGCGGGCCTTGATGAAGAGCCGCGGATCAGTTCCCAATCAGAACCTCGAGCTCTGTTGAAGGTCACTTTCGTGTAGTGCCTTCTGCTCCACGATCACCGGAAGAAGAAATAAAATAACAAAAATTCACAAAGGGCGGTGATGGCGTGAACTGATGCCGAGCCCTCAGTGCCTTTTAATCGCAGTCACCGGGCGATGCCCGGTCACACCACGGAGATTGCGATGACCATCACTGCGAACGCGACCGAAGGCGCCGACACGCTGCAGGGCACTTCCATTGACGATACTTTCAAGGGACTGGGCGGCAACGACCAGATCTTTGGCGGAGCCGGGGCGGACACCATCAACGGCAACGCTGGCGACGACATGATCTATGCGGACAGCTACGGCGGCGGCACCGGGGCTGATACCGAGGGCGCCTGGAACAAGCTGTTCGGCGATGCCGGGGACGACGTGCTGGTCAGCGGCGCCGGTTTCGACGACCTGTGGGGCGGGGTCGGCAACGACACGCTGACCGGCGGGACCGGTTGGGACTGGTTCGTGTTCGAGCCGGGCAGCGGCGTGGACGCCATCACCGACTTCACGCCGGGCACCGACCAGATCATCGTCATGTCGAACATGAACGGGGCCGGCGATCCGGTGCTCAGCCAGAACGCCGACGGCACGGTGGTCGACTTCGGCGCCGGCAACGCCGTGCTGCTCCAGGGCGTCGC
>NZ_JBHSLC010000049.1:163032-278587 GCF_042657465.1 Azospirillum himalayense
TCGCAACTGCCGGCCGACGCCATCGTCACCGCCCCCTACAGCGACGGGCCGTCCTTCTACACCACCGCGGTGGAGGCCCTCCTGGGCTGAGCGTCCGCGTTTCCTTCCGCTTCGGATTTGCCATGTGAGAAACCTCAGGCTCCGCGCCATCCGCGCGGAGCCCTTTCTTTGTCAGCCCTTCTTTTCCGCAGCCGCAAAAGGCGAAACGCATCCGCCTCTGCGCCGTGTCGGGCGGATGCGGTTGGGGGGTAAGCTGACCACCGGTCGGACTCCTGCCCGCCGATTGGACAAAGAGGAGGGATGCCCATGGGCCGGGCCTCTCTGCTGCCATGCCTGCTGACCGGGCTTGCCATTCTGGCGGCGGGAATGGTTCGCGCCGAAGACCCGACGACGGCCGATGGGCTCGCCCGGCAGGCCGAGGCGCGCCGGGCGGAGGGCAAGCTCGAGCAGTCCTTCAACGAGCTGCTGCGAGCGCGCACCCTGGCGGAAAAGTCCGGCGATCCGGGCCTCCTGTCCGCCATCGACGCCGCTCTGGCTGATGTCGGAAGTGCGGGCGAGTTCGACGGACGGGCTCGGGAAGGTTGGGCACGGGCGCTCGACCGCCTGCTGGCCAAAATCGGTCCCGGTCAGGAGCGCACCCGGGCGGCGGCGCTCAACACACTGGGCCGGCTGCGCGACACGCCGGATTCCGTGGATGCCTTCCGACACACGCCGGATTCCGTGGATGCCTTCCGACAGAGCGCCATGCTGGCGCGGCGGGCCGGCGACCCGGCGCTGGCGGCGACGGCCGGCATCAACGCCGCGCGCCGCCTCGCGGCCATGGGTGCGCCGGCACAGGCCGAAGCCGCGCTGGCGGAGGTCGAACGCGATCTGGCGGCGCTGGAGGACGGCGGCGCAAAGGCCTTTCTGCTCGTCGCCCAGGGCATCGCCCTGATGGACGTGCAGGCGGCGGCGCGGCAGAGCCGCGGCACCCTCGCCCGCCGCAGCCATGATTGCTTTGTAAAGGCCGCCGAGCTGGCGCGGGCGGCCGGAGACCGGCGCACCCTGTCGGCCGCGCGTGGATATTTGGGCACCCTGTATGAGCGGATGGGCCGCCCCGACGATGCGCTCGTCCTGACGCGGGAGGCCAGCTTCTGGGCGCAGGAGAGGATGGCCGCGGACCTCCTGTTCCGCTGGCACTGGCAGGCCGGGCGGCTGCACCGCAGCCAGGGCCGGACGGCGGACGCCCTGATGGCCTATGACGCCGCGACCGCCGCCATCCGGCGCATCCGCTCCGACCTGCTGCGCGCCTATGGCGGTTACGGCTCCCTGTTCCGGGAGGCCATCGGGCCGGTCTATCTGGAATCCGCCGACCTGCGGCTCCGCCAAGCCTCCGCCCTGCGGGGCACGCCCCAGGCGCAACGGCACCTCGTGGCCGCCCGCGACGCCCTGGAGCAACTGAAGGCGGCGGAGCTGGAGGACTATTTCCAGGACGACTGCGTGGCGGCGCTGAAGGCCAAGGTCCAGACCATCGATCCGCTGGCCCCGGGCACCGCCGTGCTCTACCCCATCCTGCTGCCCGACCGGCTGGAGCTGCTGCTGAGCCTGTCCGACGGGCTGCACCAGGCCACCGTTCCGGTCGGCGGGGCCGAGGTCGGGGCGGTTGCGGCCAGCTTCCGCCGGCAGCTGGAGCAGCGGACCAGCTCCCGCTTCCTCGGCGATGCGCGGCGGCTCTACGACTGGCTGGTCCGGCCCTTCACGCCGCTGCTGGAGGAGCGGAAGGCCGACACGCTCGTCCTCGTGCCGGACGGGCCGCTGCGCAGCATTCCGATGGCCGCCCTCCACGACGGGAAGCGTTTCCTGGTGGAGCGCTACGCGCTGGCGGTCACGCCCGGCCTCAGCCTGATGGAGCCGAAGCCGCTGACCGTGCAGCAGGCCGAGCTGCTGCTGGCCGGGTTGACCGAGAGCGTGCAGGGCTTCCCCGCCCTGCCCTTCGTCGAGTCGGAAATCAAGACGATCCATGGCGCGCTGGGCGGGACGGTGCTGGAAAACCGCAGCTTCGTCATCGAACGGGTGGGGCGGGAGCTGAACGCGGCGCCCTACTCCATCGTCCACATCGCCTCGCACGGAAAATTCGAGCCGGAGGCGAGCGACAGCTACATCCTGGCCTATGACGGGCGGCTCAGCATGGACCAGCTCGAGCGCTTCGTGAAGCTGAGCCAGTACCGGGAAGAGCCGGTGGAGTTGCTGACGCTCAGCGCCTGCCAGACGGCGGCGGGAGACGACCGGGCGGCGCTGGGCCTCGCCGGGGTGGCGATCAAGGCGGGGGCGCGCAGCGCGCTCGCCTCGCTGTGGTTCATCAACGACCAGGCTTCGTCGCAGCTGATCGCCGACTTCTACCGGCGGCTGGCCACCGGCGCGCCCGGCAAGGCGGAGGCGCTGCGGCAGGCCCAGATCTCCATGCTGACGGATGTGCGTTACCAGCACCCCGGCTATTGGGCCGCCTTCCTGCTGATCGGGAACTGGCGATGAGGGAGCGGATCGTCCCGTCGCTGCTGATCGGGCAGGCCGCCGTGTTCGCGGTGCTGCTGATGCATCTGCTGGGCTGGCTGCAACCGCTCGACCTGCTGGCCTACGACAACGGGCTGAAGCTGCGCGCCCGGCCGGCGGTGGACGACCGCATCGTGCTGGTCGGCGCGCGGGAGGCGGATCTGGCGGCGCTCGGCTGGCCGTTGTCCGACGGGCAGCTGGCCGACCTGCTGAAGGCGCTGTCCGCCGCGAAGCCGGCGGCCATCGGTGTGGACATCTACCGCAACTGGCCCATCGGCGACGGCCAGGGAGAGCTGGAGCGGGTGCTGCGGGAGAACCCCGACATCGTCTGGGTCAACCGCCAGCCGTCGGAAGCGGGCGGGGCCATCGCCGCGCCGTCGGTGCTGGCGACACCGGACCGCATCGGCTTTTCCGACATCCTGGTCGATCCCGACGGGGTGGTCCGCCGCAGCCTGCTGTTCCTGGAAGACCCGTCGGGGCAGCACGCCACGGCGCTGTCCATGGTCATGGCGCTGCGCCTGCTCGGACACCGGGGTATCGTCCCGCAGTCCGACCCGGAGGAGCCGGAGCACATGCGGCTGGGCGCCGCCACGCTGCGTCCGGTGGAGGCGACGGACGGCGGCTATGCCGGGGTGGACGCGCGCGGCTATCAGTTCCTGCTCGACTACGCCCTGGGGCCCGGGCCGATCCGGAATTTCTCGGTGCGGGAGGCGCTGGAGGGGCGGGTTCCAGCCGAGGCGCTGGCCGGGCGGCTGGTGTTCGTGGCGGTCACCGCCGACAGCGTGAAGGACTATTTCCGGACGCCGGTGGACAGCGGCTTCGCCTTCGGCGCCGTGGTGCACGCCCAGGCCACCGGCCAGCTTCTCCGCATGGCCCTGGGCGAGGCGACGCCGACGGCGAACCTGCCGGACTGGGCCGAACTGGCGGTGACCGTCGCCGTCGGGCTGGCCGGTTCCCTCCTCGCGCTGGCGATGCACGGACCGCTGGCCTTCGCCCTGCTGCTGGCCGGGGGAACGGCGCTGCTGACCGGGCTGTGGTTCGCGGCGCTGGCGCAGGCGCTGTGGGTGCCGCTGGCCGCGCCGCTGGGAGCGTGGGCGCTGGCGCTCGGCCTCGTCACCGCCTTCCTGTCCCGCCGGGAGCGGGCCGACCGCGAGGCCCTGATGAACCTGTTCTCCAGCCACGTGCCGGGGCCGGTCGCCAAGGAGCTGTGGGAGCGCCGGCACCTGTTCATGGACGGCGGGCGGCCCCGGCCGCAACGGCTGACGGCGACCGTCCTGTTCTCCGACGTCGCGAACTTCACGCCGATTTCGGAGAAGATGGAGCCGGAGGAGCTGGACGCTTGGCTGCACGACTACATGGGCGCCATGGTCCCGGTCATTCAGGATCACGGAGGACTGCCCCTGCGCTTCGTCGGCGACGCCATCCTGTCCGTCTTCGGCGTGCCCGTCCCCCGCGAGACGGAGGAGGAGATCGACCGCGACGCCGGCAACGCGGTCTGCGCCGCACTCGCCATGGCCGACGTGCTGGCCCGCCTGAACGAGGGCTGGGCCAGGCAGGGCCTGCCGCCGGCCGGGATCCGGGTCGGCATCTACACCGGCCCGATGGTGGCCGGCAGCATCGGCGCGCCGGGGCACATGGAGTATTCGCTGACCGGCGACGCCGTGAACACGGCGGCCCGCCTGGAAGCGCTCGCCAAGACGGTTGGCACCGACGTGCCGGGGCGACCCTGCCGGATCCTGGTGGGCGATCCGACCTGGGAGCGGCTGCGCGGCGCCTTCCGCGGCTCGGCGGTCGGCGAAGTGCCGCTGAAGGGCAAGGACCGCAAGGTCGGCGTGCACGTCATCCTCGGCGAGGCGGACGCGGAGGTGCCTGACGTGGAGGTGCCTGACGTGGAGGTCCCTGACTCGGGGGAGCCGGACGCGGACGTGTTGCGGCTCACAGCGCCGCCGGCCCCGACGCCGCTAACATCCGGACCATCATCGACCGATGGAGCCGGACCGATCACCGGTTCACGCAAGAAGGGAGCCACGGGATGACGCGCCATCCGATCCTGGCGGCGACGCTCGCCGCGACCACGATTCTGTCCGCCGGCCTGCCGGTTGCCGCCCAGGCGGCCTCCTCCGAACGCGGCGGCGCGCAGGAGGCCGCCGTGCCCGGCGGCATCGTCTATGTCCCGCCGTCGCGCGGCGCGCCACAGGGGCGCATCGGCGGCAGCACGCGCGGGCCGGTTGGCGGGTTGCCCAGTCTGGAGGTCCTCGCCCCCGACCATGCCGGCCTGACGGCCTCGCCGCAGCCGACCCTGCTCTGGTACCTGGGGGCACCGGCGAAGGGGCCGATCGAGATCGTCGTCGATACGGTGGAGATGTCGGGACGCCCGCCCCTGCTGGACGTGACGCTGCAGCGCCCATCACCCGGCATCAACGCCGTCGATCTGGCGCAGCACAAGGTCCGGCTGGAGCCGGGGCGGCTCTACCGCTGGTCGGTCGCGATGCAGGTGGATCCGGCGCAACGGTCGGGCGACGTGCTGGCGTCGGGAATGATCGTCTACCAGACCGGAGCGAGCCCGGCGGTGGACCGCAAGGCCCCGCCGGCAACGGCGGCGAGCCGGTTGGCCGCCCAGGGATACTGGTACGACGCGCTGGCGGTCCTGTCCCGCGCCATCGCCGGCCAGCCCGGCGACGCCGGCCTGCGGGACCTGCGCGCCTCCCTGCTGGAACAGGTGGGATTGCGCGAGCCGGCGGCGTACGACCGCGCGGGCAGGAGGGAGTGAGGCCGTCGCACCGGCCCGGGGCGGCCGGGCGGGGATCTCAGAAAACCCTTGCGGTGACGCGGAACTGCACGCCGTGGTCCTGGAGGGAGTCGCCGTCCGCATCCGGCACGTCGCGCAAGGGCCGGGCGTAGGTCAGTTGCAGGCTGACGTCGGGGGAGACGTCCCAGCGCAGGCCGAGACCGACGCCGGCGATGGCGCGCGGGGCCGGCGTCGGTTCCCCGTGGTTCCAACCCCGGCCGTAATCCAGGAAGGGGACGAGCGACACGCGCCCGTCCTCGGCATCGCGCGACAGCGGGGGCAGCGGGACCTGGAACAGCGGAAACCGCCCCTCCAGCGACAGGACGAGCCCCTGGTCGCGGACCAGCGTGTTCTCGCGGTAGCCGCGCACCGTGTCGAAGCCGCCGATGGCGATGCGCTCGTTGGGCAGCAAGGTGTCGTTCGAGAGTTGCGCGTCGGCCCGCAGCACGATCTGGTTGCCCCGCTCGTCCAGGCGCCTTGCCCACTGGAACTGGCCGAGCCAGGCGAGGAACTGACCGTCGGGCGCTCCCGGCTCATGATGGACGGTGGCCCCCAGCGCGTCGATGCCCAGGCTGAAGACGGAGCGCAGCGCGATCACCTCCTCCGGCCGGCGGCGCAGCCAGTTCTGCGACAGGCGCAGCACCGTCAGGGTCGCACGGCCGTCGTCCACCCCTTCGGAAAAGGTGAAGGGCCGTCCCAGCAGGAAGGTCTCCGTCCGGTTGCGCGACAGGGTCAGGCCGACGTCCAGGCGGTCCCGCGCGGTCAAGATCACCGGGTGTGAGACGCCGGCCTCGTAGGTGCGCACGCGGCTCTCGATATCCAGCTCGTCCAGCGGGGCTTCCACGATGCGGGCGCGGGCGTCCTCCGCCCGCAAGCGCAGCGTCGTGCCGGCGGAGGTCACCGGAAGCTCGAAGGCCGCCCAATAGTCGTGGGAGCCGCGCGTCTGCTCCAGGTCGATCTCCAACGCGTCGCCCCAGCCCGTCAGGTTGCGGACGATGCCGAAGGCGTTGCCCCGCAGCTCCCCCGTGGTCGGGGACGAGGCGTTGTCGACGTTCAGCCACAGCGCGTAGGGCCGCGCCCGCGTCACCGCCACGCCCAGGCGGCTTTCCCCCAGCCGTTCGCCCGGCCCGAGTTCGGCGTTGATGCGCTCGATCAGCGGGTCCTGGAGCAGCAGCAGCACACGCTCCCGCAAAGCGTTGACGTCCAGCGGCGTGGTGACGCCGCGCGCCAGCCGGCGTTCGACGTAGCGGGGGTCGAGCCTGCCGGTCCCGGTCACGTCGATGCCGGAAAGCACGCCTTCCACGATGCGGACGGTGACGATCCCGTCGGTGACGTCCTGGTCCGGCAGCACGGCGCCGGAGGTGATGAAGCCCCGCTCGATGTGCAGTTCGGTCAGGCGCCGCTGGAGCTCCTGCAACTCGTCGGCTTTGACCTCCCGTCCGGCGAAGGGGGCGGCGGCGGCCACCAGCTCGGCCGTGGGGATCGCCGTGTTGCCTTCGAAGCGGTAGCCCTTCACGAAGACGCGTGGCGCCTGCGAGAGCGGCGGCGCCCGTTCCGGCCGGTCGAGGACGGGGGGCGGCAGGATGTCCGGTCCGGAGGGTTCGAAGCCGGGAAGGTCCGGGCGTTCGCGCGTGCCCCGCTCCGGCAGCGGGGGTGTGATTTGGGCCGGCGTGATTTGGGCCGGCGTGATTTGGGATTGGGCCGATGACGCCGTGGCGATCAGCAGGGCCATGGCCCCGGCGATGCACCGGCCCGCGGGCACCGGGTCACCGCGCCGGCTGGCCGTAGTCGGCGATCTGCTGCGGTTGCAGCAGCGTGATGTAGCCGTTCTCCACCGTGATCAGCTCCTCGTCCTGCCAGGTGCGGAGCTGTTTGTTGATGCTCTCGCGGCTGGTGGCGATCAGGTTGCCGAGATCCTTCTGAGACAGCTTCAGGTCGATGCGCAACCCGTCCCGGGTGCGGCGGCCGTAGCTGGCGCCGAGCCGGACCAGCAGGCGGGCCATCCGCTGCGGCAGGTCGAGCAGGGCCAGATCCTCCACCAGCAGGCTGGTCTGGCGCAGGCGGTCGCACATGACTTCCAGCATCTTGATGGCGACCTGCGGGCTCTTTTCCAGGAAGGGGACGAAGTCGCGCCGTTCGATGACCAGAAGCACGCAGTCCCCGATGGCGGTGGCGTCGGCGGTGCGCGGGCGTCCGTCGAGCAAGGCGATCTCGCCGAAGATGCCGCCGGTTTCCACGACCTTGAAGACGATCTCCTTGCCGCTTTCGGAGACCGTGCCGATGCGGACGTTGCCCAGCAGCACGGCCATCATGCCGCTGCCTGGATCGCCCTTCTGGAAGATGGTCTGGCCGTTCTTGCACCGGCGCTCCCCTGCGAAGGCGAGGATCGCGTCCACGTCCTTGCCGCTGATGCAGCGGAACAGGTCGTGCTGAAGAAGAAGCTGGCGTTTGAAGACCGGATCGAAGCGACGCACGAATCCCTCCCATGTGGCTCCAGGGAGATCCGAACCATCGGTTGCGGCCTCCCCACTTAACGTCACCCGGAAAGCCCGTGCCAATGGAGCATCGGGGTTATCCGAATTTCGAAATGTTTGGTACCGGCGTGCCGTGCCGCGTTCGGACGCCGCCCCGGCATCACTCCTCGCGGAAGGCGCGGGCGAAGCTGTCGGTCAGCGGTGCCAGGAAATAATCGGCGGCGGTGCGGCGGCCGGTCACGATCATCACTTCCGCCGGCATGCCGGGCTGGAGGTTCAGCCCCCCGGCCCGCTGCAACTCGCCGCGGTCCACCACGATGTGCGCGCTGTAGGAGGCATCGCCCGTGCGCTGGTCGGTCAGCGCGTCGCCGGAGACATAGGTCACGCGGCCCGACAGGACGGGGGTCGTCCGTTGCTTGAAGGCGGTCAGGCGGATCCGCGCGGGCAGCCCGGTGTGGACGTTGTCGATGTCGGTCGGCCGCAGCCTGGCCTCGATCAGCAGGCTGTCGTCGTCCGGCGCGATGTCCAGGATCGGCTTGCCGGCCCCGATGACGCCGCCCGCCGTGTGGACCTGCACGTTCATCACCATGCCCGTGGCCGGTGCGCGCACCACCGTCCGATCCAGCACGTCCCCGGCGGCGTGCAGGCGCTCGTCCAGTTCGCGCAGCTTGCCCTGCACCTCGCGCAGCTCCGTCGCCAGTTCCTCCGCGCGCTTGTTGCGCAGATCGAGGATTTGCAGCTCGGTCTCGCCGCGCCGCTGCTCCGCCCGCGCGATGGAGGCGAGATATTCGCCGCGCCGGCCGCCGAGGTTCGCGGCCTCGCGTTCCAGCGACAGCAGGCGCGACTTGCGCTCCAGCCCCTTGACGACGAGGGTGCGCGCGTCCTGCATCTCCTCCGCGATCAGGCTCAGCTGGACTTCCGTGCTGGCGACCTGGGCGCGCAGCCCGTCGGCCTCGGCGTCGAGCTGGGCGGTTCGCTGGATCAGGATGTCCACCTGCCCCCTCAGGCTTTCCCACCGCGCGGCGAAGAGGCGGCGCTGCCCGTCGAGCAGTTCGGCGATGCGGGCATCCTGGTCGTGGGCGGCGCGGACGGCGAGATGCGGCGGAAAGGCCACCTCGTCGGCTCCCGCCCGCTCCGCCAGCAGGCGGGCCTCGCGGGCCAGCAGTTCATCCTGCTGGGTACGCAGCGTGTCCAGCGCGCTGCGCGCCTGGGTCTGGTCCAGGACGACCAGCGGCGCGCCGGCCTCCACCCGCGCGCCCTCGGCGACGAGGATGCCGCGCACGATGCCGCCTTCCAGATGCTGCACGGTCTTGCGGCGGCTCTCGACCACCACGTGTCCGGCCGCCACGGCCGCGCTGTCCAGCGGTGCCGTCAGGGACCAGGCGCCAAGGACGCCGGTGAAAACCGTGAGGGACAGGACGCCCGCCAGGATGATGCGGCCGGGGTTGGGGGCGGCGGCGGAGTTGGTGGCGGTGGAGTTGGGGGCGGTGGAGTTGGGGGCGGAGTTCGCGGTGTCGGCGATGCTGGTCATGGCGGGGATCCTTGTCGCGAAAACGAGGGTCAGGCGGCGGAAGAGGAGATGGCGTCCCGCGTCTGGGCGGGGCGGGGCTGGCCGAGGGCGGCGATCACCTCGTCGCGCGGTCCGAACCGGGCCACAGCGCCGTCCCGCAGGACGAGCACGCAGTCGGCGACGCGCAGCAGGTTCGGCCGGTGGCTGGTGGCGACAACCGTGGCGCCGCGCGCCTTCAGCGCGGCGATGGCCTTCTGCAACGCCGCCTCGCCGGGGCCGTCGAGATGGGCGTCCGGCTCGTCGAGCACGACGAGGCGAGGGTCGCCGAACACGGCGCGGGCGAGCGCCAGACGCTGGCGCTGGCCGGCGGACGGCAGGAAGCCTCCGCTGCCGAGGCGGGTTTCATAACCCTGGGGCAGGCGCAGGATCATGTCGTGGACGCCGGCAATCGTCGCCGCCTCGGTCACGCGATCCAGCGGGGCCTCCTCCATGCGGGCGATGAAGGCGCGGACGGTGCTATCGATCAGGTCGCCGTCCTGCGGCAGATAGCCGACATGGCGCCCGAGTTCGCCCCGGTCCCAGCCCGCCACGTCCACGCCGTCCAGCCGCACCGCCCCGGCCTGGGCCGGCAGCGCGCCGACCAGCGTTCGCGCCAGCGTGGTCTTGCCGGCCCCGGAGGACCCGACCACCACCAGCACGGTACCCGGCTCCATCGCGAAGGAGACGTTCTTCAGCAGGGACCGGGCACCGGGAATGGGACTGGCGGCGATGCCTTCGACCGACAACAGGCCCCGTGGCGGCGGAAGGCCGCGGACGGTGCGCCGCGGCGCCGGTGTCTCCAGATGGGCTGCCACGCGCCGCCACGCTGCACGCGCCGCCGCCAGCGTCCGCCATGCACCGATCACCTGCTCCACCGGGGCCAGCGCACGGCCGAGAAGGGTGGCGCTGGCGAACAGGGCGCCACCGGTGATCGCATGATCGACCACCAGATAGGTGCCGACCGCCATGATGGCGACCTGCACGACCAAGCGGACCCAGCGGGTCAGGGAATAGGCGGTGGCGTGCCGGGCGCAGGCGCGCTCCCCCTGGTCCAGGGCGGCGGCGTTTCCCGCCGCCCAGCGCTCGACCACGGCGGCCGACATGCCCATGCAATGGATCTCTTCCCGCGAGCGGACCGCCGCCTCGACGAAGCGCTGGGCGGTCGTGCCGGCCTCGGCGGAGGCGGCGACGGCGCGGCGCGTCAGAATCTCGCCCGCCCAGGCGATGGCGAACAGCATCAGGGCGCCGCCGGCCGCCACCAGCCCCAGCAGCGGGTGCAGGGCGAACAACGCCACCAGATAGACCGGAACCCACGGGACATCGGCCAGGGCGGCAACCACGGGGCTGCCCATGGTCTGCCGCAGCACCGCCAGTTCGCGCAGGGTGGTGAGATCGGCGCCCCGCCGGCCACCGGGCGTGGTCAGCGCGCGGCGCACGCAGTCCGGAGCGAAGCGCCGCTCCACCCAGCTGGCGACGCGCAGCAGCAGGCGGGCGCGCAGGATCTCCAGCCAGCTGACGAAGACGAGTGCGACCAGCGCGATCACAGTCAGATAGAGCAGCGTCTCCAGGCTGCCGCTGGACAGGACGCGGTCATAGACCTGCATGGAATAGAGCGGCAGGGTCAGCGCCAGCACGTTGATGGCGGCGCTGAAGCCCGCGGCGGCAACCAGACAGCGGCGGGCGGGGGCGAGCGGTGACATGACGGGCGATTTTCCCTTTCCGGTGCGCCGGAGCCATCCCCACGGCGTGCCGTCATTCCGCCACAGGCTTGTGCGCGGGGGAGTGAGCGCCACCACCACTCCGCAGTGTTCCGCGCAATTCCTGCAAAGCTGCCCCAGAAATTCCAACGGATCGCAAAAGAAATAAAATATCAAAATTTGGCGATGCTCGGTGATGCCGTGAACTGATACCGAGCCCCCAATGCCTTTTAATCGCAGTCACCGGGCGATGCCCAGTCACACCACGGAGATTGCGATGACCATCATTGCGAACGCGACCGAAGGCGCCGACACGCTGCAGGGCACTTCCATTGACGATACTTTCAAGGGACTGGGCGGCGGCGACCAGATCTTTGGCGGAGCCGGGGCGGACACCATCAACGGCAACGCTGGCGACGACATGATCTATGCGGACAGCTACGGCGGCACCGGGGCCGATACCGAGGGCGCCTGGAACAAGCTGTTCGGCGACGCCGGGGACGACGTGCTGGTCAGCGGCGCCGGTTTCGACGACCTGTGGGGCGGGGTCGGCAACGACACGCTGACCGGCGGGACCGGTTGGGACTGGTTCGTGTTCGAGCCGGGCAGCGGCGTGGACGCCATCACCGACTTCACGCCGGGCAGCGACCAGATCATCGTCATGCCGAACATGAACGGGGCCGGCGATCCGGTGCTCAGCCAGAACGCCGACGGCACGGTGGTCGACTTCGGCGCCGGCAACGCCGTGCTGCTCCAGGGCGTCGCCCTGGCCGAGCTGCCGGCCGACGCCGTCGTCACCGCCCCCTACAGCGACGGGCCGTCCTTCTACACCACCGCGGTGGAGGCCCTCCTGGGCTGAGCGTCCGCGTTTCCTTCCGCTTCGGATTTGCCATGTGAGAAACCTCAGGCTCCGCGCCATCCGCGCGGAGCCCTTTCTTTGTCAGCCCTTCTTTTCCGCAGTCGCAAAAGGCGAAACGCATCCGCCTCTGCGCCGTGTCGGGCGGATGCGGTTGGGGGGTAAGCTGGCCGGCACTCGGAACGCGGAGGGCGTCGCATGCGGCGGAGACTCCTGCTCACCCCCGTGGTCGCCCTCCTGTCACCGGCGGTCGCCTTGGCTCAGATCGCCACCGACGGCACGACGGGCCCGCGCGTGAGCCTATCGGGCAACCTTGTGGAGATCGGTGCCGGCCTCGGCACCCAGGCCGGTGGGAATCTGTTCCACAGCTTCGACCGCTTCAACGTCAACCAGGGTCAGACGGTGACCTTCACCGGGCCGGGCAACGTGCGCAACGTGGTCGGCCGGGTCACCGGCGGCAGCCCGTCGGCGATCGACGGCACGCTGCGCTCCACGGTCGGGCAGGCCGATGTCCACCTCATCAACCCGGCCGGCATGACCTTCGGCCCCAACGCCGTGGTGGACGTACCGGCCAGCCTGCACGTCGGCACGGCGCACGAGGTGCACTTCGCCGACGGCGCGCGCTTCTCCGCTCTGGACAAGAGCGGGAGCAGCTTCACCGCCGCCCCGCCGGCCGCTTTCGGCTTCCTCGACCGGCCCACGGGGGGGCTGAAGGTCGATGGCGCACGGATATCCGTGAAGCCGGGAAAGGCCCTGTCCCTGGTCGGCGGCGATATCGAGGTGCGCGGCGGGGCGACGGGCCGCGTCGAGGCGCCGGGCGGGAGCGTGACCGTGGCGTCCGTGGCCCGGGCCGGGCAGGTGCGCCTCACCGACGGCACCGTGAACGCCGCCAAGCGGGGGAAAATCCGGCTGCACGATCGCGCGTCCGTCGCCTCCAGCGGCAACGGTGGCGGCAGCGTCCGGATTCGTGGGGACTCCCTAACGATCGACAACGCGACCGTCGCGACGATCAACACCGGCGGCGCCGACGCCAAGGGGGGCCTCGACGCCCAAAGCCGGTCTCTGGACATTGCCAGCGGAGCGCTCATCAGCGTCGCGACGGGGAGCGGCCAAGGAGCGCCCATCAGCCTCCAAGCCGGAGACGTGACGCTGCGCGAGGGAGCGCGCGTCGGCAGCATTGCCTTCGGCCAGGGTGGCGCCGGCCCGATCACGGTCATCGCCGACCGCCTGTCCATCGAGGGCATCGGGGAGACTTTCTCGACGCTCATCGACAGCCAGGCGGCCTTCTTCGCGAACGGCTTGGCCGGCCCGATCACGATCGCCGCGGGCAGTGTGGACATCCACAAGGGCGGCGCGATTCTGAGCCGCACCTATGGGGCAAGCAAGGCCGCCGACATTTCCCTGAACGCCGGGAGCCTCACCATGTCGGGCGACTCGACGGCTGGCGTGCGGTCGCGGATCGTCAGCGAGGGCTATCCCTGGGCGACCGGGGACACCGGGTCGGTCACGCTTGGGATCACCGGGCCGCTGCTGTTGAGCGACACCGCCCAGATTGGCAGCCGCATCGAGGGGTCTGGCAATGCCAGCCCCGTCACCGTCGACGCGGGCACGATCACCATCACCGGCGGTGCGGGCGACGTGTTCACGGGCCTGATCAGCCAAGTCACGGAGACCGCGACGGGAATCGGGGGCATGGTTTCCGTGCGTGCCGGCGCCATCGACCTGTCCGGCCCCTACGCGCAGATCGCCAGCAACACGTTTGGAAGCTCCCGCGCCGGCGACGTGACGGTCGAGGCCGGACGCCTGTCGATCACCGGGGTGAGAGGCGTCTTCGGCGATTTCAGGGGCGTGTTCGTCGGCATTCAGGCCAACACGAGCAGCGGCGGGCGCGCCGGCACGGTCCGCGTCAGCACCGCCGGCCCGCTGACCATCACCGACGGCGGCGAGATCGGCAGCAACACCTTCAGTGCCGGTCACGCCGGAGACGTCACGGTAACGGCCGGTTCGCTGTCGATCACCGGAACCGGCACGTCCGTCCTGACGGGGATCACGAGCAACGCCGACAACGGCTCCACCAACGACGCCGGCACGGTCCGCGTCAGCACCACCGGCCCGCTGAGCATCACCAATGGCGGTGAGATCGGCAGCAACACCTTCACCACGGGAAACGCCGGGAATGTCATCGTGACCGCCGGGTCGCTGTCGATCAGCGGCACTCACGGCAAGAGCTTCACCGGCATCTCCAGCAACGCCAACCGCCTTTCCAGCGGCAATGCCGGCACGGTCGGCGTCGCCTCGGCCGGCGCGCTGACCATCGACCAGGGCGGCGAGATCGGCAGCAACGGCTTCAGTTCCGGCAACGCGGGCGACGTCACCGTGTGGGCCGGCTCGATGGCCATCACCGGCGACGGCGGGCAGAGCTTCACGGGCATTTCCAGCAACGCCAACCGGGGTTCCAGCCCCGACGTGCGCGAGGGCAACGCCGGCACGGTGACCGTAGGGGCCGGCATGCTGGCGATCAGCCAGGGAGGCTCCATCGCCAGCGACACCTTCGGCGACGGCAACGCGGGGGCGGTGACGGTCCATGCCGGAACGCTGGCGATCATGGGCATCCCCGACGAGGTTTTCACCGGCATCTCCAGCAACGCCGAGCCCGGATCCAAGGGCGATGCCGGAACGGTCCGGGTCACCACCACCGGCGACTTGGCGATCCTCAACGGCGGTGAGATCGGCAGCAACACCTTCGGCGAGGGCGATGCCGGAGCCGTGACGGTCAAGCCCGGATCGCTGTCGATCCACGGCATCGACGGTCCGCCGCGCCTGACCGGAATTGGAAGCAGCGCGGAACAGGGCTCGGGCGGCCAGGGCGGCATCGTCCATGTGACGACGGCGGGGCGGATTTCCCTGACCCATGGCGGCCAGATCCGCAGCACCACCTTCGAGAAGGGGGATGCCGGCTCGGTGACGGTGCAGGCCGGGCAATTGCTGATCGACCGCCAGGGCGTCCCGACAGCGACCGGAGTGCTGAGCAGCGCCCAGCCGGGCTCGACCGGCGATGGCGGCTCCGTCACCATTCGCGCAGGCGATCTTCTCCTGCGCCGGGACGGAACGGTCAGCGCGGAAAGCGAGGGAACGGGGACGGGCGGATCGGTCGTGATCACGGCGACGGACGAGTTGGCGCTGGACGGTGCGGCCATCCGGACCCAGACCACCACGGCGAACGGCGGCGACATCACCATCCAAGTCGGCCGGCTGCTCGACCTGCACGAAAGCGCGATCACGACCTCGGTCGCCGGCGGCACCGGCAGCGGCGGCAACATCGTCATCGATCCGCCATTCGTGGTGCTGGACGACAGCCGAATCCAGGCCAACGCGCAGAAGGGCAACGGCGGCAACATCACGATCCGGGCCGACCAGCTGTTGTCCTCCCCCGCGACGGTGATCGAAGCGTCTTCGGCCGAGAGCGTGTCGGGGACCATTTCCACCCCGGCGCCCGACAACACCATCGCCAGCAGCCTGGTCAAGCTGCCGGAGAGCTTCCTGGGCAGCCGGGACCTGCTGCGCGACACCTGCGCCGGCCGGGGCGGGCGGGCGAGCAGCAGTCTGATCGTCGGCAACGGTGGCGGCCTGCCGCTGGACCCCGCCGCCCCCTTGCCCTCTCCCTACGGCGGGCCGGCAGGCGGGAAGGCCGGTGACGCATCAGGGCCGGCGCCGCCGCTCCGGTTCCAGATGGCCGCGAGGCCGGGTTGCCGATAGGCGGGCGAAAGGAAGGCCCCCGGTTCCGGCTTCGCCCCACCGGAGGCCTCCCTTGAGCGGGTCACACGGCTGCGATCAGGCAGCCGCGATCAGGCGGTCATTATCGGCGATCCAGTCGAGCAGCGTGCCGTAGCTCGCTATGACATCATGGGCGGCAACGCCGGTGGAGACGATGCCGACGACGTGACCGACGCCGTTCTCCTCGTACCAGACCGGCCCGCCGGAATTGCCGGGATGGACCTCCAGGCCACTGATGTCGATGAAGTCGTCGAACGGGTTGTCCGCGACCCAACCCATATCGTTCATCATGTTGTTGCCATACAAATCCGGGAATCCGGTCAGGTTGACGCTGCCGGACACGAAGGTCGGATCGATCTCCATCCAGCCCGTCTCGTAGCCCAACGCCACGCCGAGATCGAGCAACGCGTAGTCGAGTTCCACCCCTTCCAGGCCCGCGCCGCCGTTGCCGGACACGATCAGGCCGTCCCCGTTCGGATCGAAGTCGGCGTTGTAATGCCACGAGACGGCGTCCACGCTTCCGAACGGCGCCGTGAAGGGAGACGGGTCGAAGGCCGGGGTGACGGTGATCTCGATCGGGCTCTGGCCCGTCGTCGAATCGTAGACGACGTGGGATGCCGTCAGGACGTCATTCGGTCCGACCATCACACCGGACCCGGTGTGGACCTCGCCGTTCGCGTAGGTGGAGGTGATGAAGACGATGCTCTGCCAAGGATGCTCGGTCTGGCTGGTCACTTCGACTTGGGACATCGCTGCTGCTCCTGTGCTGTGAACCGATGGATGGAGAATTCCGGGCACCGATCCCGAACACCATCATTCAACCCCAGGAACGAAGTACGCACAGTCGAAGCGGTCACTGAAACAGCGCAAGACTAGCAATAATATTTCTAATCAGGATTGTTTGATTTTCCCAAAAAAAGGGGCTCCGCGCGAACGGCACGGAGCCCGGAGTTTCACCATTGGAAAACCTGATCCAGGAAAACTTGGCCGATCTTGCGATCAGCCTAGAAGAGCGTTTACTGCCGTACTGTAGAAGGACGCCACGTCGCTGTAGGGGGCGGTGACGACGGCGTCGGCCGGCAGCTCGGCCAGGGCGACGCCCTGGAGCAGCACGGCGTTGCCGGCGCCGAAGTCGACCACCGTGCCGTCGGCGTTCTGGCTGAGCACCGGATCGCCGGCCCCGTTCATGTTCGGCATGACGATGATCTGGTCGGTGCCCGGCGTGAAGTCGGTGATGGCGTCCACGCCGCTGCCCGGCTCGAACACGAACCAGTCCCAACCGGCCCCGCCGGTCAGCGTGTCGTTGCCGACCCCGCCCCACAGGTCGTCGAAACCGGCGCCGCTGACCAGCACGTCGTCCCCGGCGTCGCCGAACAGCTTGTTCCAGGTGCCCTCGGTGTCGGTCCCCAGGCTGGGTTCGGTTTGGCCGGCATAGACGTCGGCGAAGATCACGTCGTCACCGTCATTGCCGCTGATGGTGTCCGCGCCGGCCCCGCCGAAAATCTGGTCGCCACCACCAAGTCCATTGAAAGTATCGTTGATGGACGTTCCCTGAAGAACATCAGAGCCATCGGTCGCGTTCGGAACAATTCGCATGGTTTCCTCCTTGTGTTGGCAGGGCGTCGCCCTGTGAGAAGGATTAAAGCGCATGCGCTCCCCGAGATCAGTTTAAACGTTCACTTCCCATCTGAATATAACGTTGCTTTATTTCTTTTCATGAAACCACAGAGTGGTGCACTTCACTTGGTTTCAACGGCACTCCTCGTTGTGAAGCAGCTTGATGCCGCGGTGCTTTAGCATTGACGCATGGAAGCCATGGGCAGCCGGCGAGGGAGCGTAGGCGCTTCGGTAGGCGCTTCGGTGTGGCGGTGAGGGCGTTTCAGGCGTCACAGCAGGCCTGGACGAGGTCGTCACAGTCGTTCAGGAGTCGGTGGGACAGAAAGCGCTCGCGCAGGTACAGCCAGACGCGCTCGAGTGGGCTCAACCCGGGGTTGTAGGACGGCAGCGGCAGCAGCGTGATGTTGTCCGGCACGACCGGCGTCCGTGATCCCGGACGCGATGATCGGGAAGGTGACGGCCTGGCAGAACCCGGCCCCGGAGGCATCGACCCGCTGGTGTTCCCGGATGCCATCCGGGGCAAGATCCGCGACGAAGGCCTGGTGCGCAACAAGGCCATCCATGTGGCCGTCGGCGTGCGCGCCGACGGCGCCAAGGAGGTGCTGGGCCTGCGGACCGAACAGAACGAAGGCGCCAAATTCTGGCTGCGCGTTCTGACCGAGCTGAAGAACCGGGGCGTGGAAGACATCCCGCTGGCCGTGGTCGACGGGTTGACGGGCTTTCCCGAGGGGATCGCCGCCGCAACACGCCGCCCTGCGTCCGCATCCTACCGGCTTCGCTCCGATCGGGGCATCAATGCCTCGCGATCCCAGACCCCATCGTTCGGCAACGCCCGCAGCTTGTGACGCTCCACCTCGCGCTTTGTCACGGAGCGCGGAAAATTGTCCACGAAGGCGATGAAGCGCGGAATCTTGAAGGCCGCCATGCGGCCTTCGCACCATGCGACGATGGCGGCGGGATCCACGTCGCTGCCAGGGTCGCGGATGACGAAAGCCTTGACCTCCTCCTCACCCCTCTCGGAGGGTGTGCCGACCACCACGACCTCGCGCACGCCCGGACAATGGCTGAGCACGCTCTCCACCTCGTAGGCCGAGACGTTCTCGCCCCGGCGGCGCAGCCAATGGGCCTGACGGCCCGTGAAGTGCAGGAAACCGTCCTCGTCCAGGTATCCCAGGTCGCCGGTGTGCAGCCACAGGTTCGACAGGCACTCCAACGTGCGTTCCGGCGCGTTGAAATAGCCCGACATGAAAATGTGCGGGTAGCGGGGGCGCAGCGCGATCTGGCCGGTGACGCCCGGCGGCACCGACTGGTCGTCCTCGTCCAGAATGGTCACCTCCGCCCAGCCGTGCGTCAGGCCGTTGGCGCGCGGCTTTGGCGAGTCCATCCGGTTGTTGACGATCAGCACGCCACCGGTCTCAGTCAGCGAATAGACGTTGACGAAGCCGATGCCGAACCGTTCGACGAAACGGTCGGCCACGGCGGGCGGGATCTGGCCCGTCACCCCCAGCGAGACGCGCACTTGGTGGTCGCGGTCGGCTGGGCTCTCCGGCTGTTCGGTCAGCACGGTGATCATGGTGCCGATCAGATCGACGATGGTGGCCCCGGTCTCCCGCGCCCGCGCCCAGAAATTGCTGCCGCTGAAGCGGCGATCGATCACCGTCGGGATGTCGGCGACCATCGGCCCCATCACGCCCAACATCAGCCCACCGACGTGGAACAGGGTCAGGATCGAGTAATGGACGTCGTCCGGCCGCGTCTCGAACGCCTCGACGTAGCGCATCCCCGCCGCGATCCAGGCGAAATGCGGCAGAAGCGCGCCCTTGGGCAGGCCGGTGGTGCCGCCGGTGTAGATGATGACCGCCGGATCGCCGCCGGACACCTCCACCAGCGGCAGCGGATGCCCCGGCTCCAGCAGGTCGGCGAAGGGCCGGAAGCGACCGCCGGTTCCCCCATCGCCATCCTCCACCGCATAGACGCGCATCGGCGGCAACCGCTCCGCGACCGCCTCGACCCGCTCCGCCAGTTCCCCGTCGACCACCAGGACGGCGGGTGTGGCGTTGGTCAGGGTGTGGACGAGATCCTCCCCCACCAGACCGGCGTTCAGCGGCACCCAGATCGCCCCCAGCTTGCCGGCGGCGACCCAGGTCAGCAGATGCTCCGGCGCGTTGCGCAGGAAGCAGGCGACCCGGTCCCCCCGGCGCACCCCCAGCCGGTGCAGGTTGGCGGCCACGCGGGAGGACTCCCCGTCCAGCTCCCGGTAGCTCATCGCCCGGCCGGCGACGGTCAGCCGCGGGGCGTCCCCATGCTGCGCCGCGCGGGCGGCGACCAGCGCCGGCAGGGTTTCCCACTGCACCGGAACGCCGTGGATCTTGCGCGTGATGGTCATGCGGCGGGCCTCTTTCATTCCGGCAGGATGCGGCGCTTCTGAAGCTCCTGGAGGAGATCGACGAACATCTCCTCGCTGTCCACGCACTCGTGGAAGCCCAGCTTGCGCGCCTTGATCGTGCTCATGTGGTGCGGGTTGGGGCGCTGGCCGTAGCCGAACAGGAAGTCGGCGAACTGCCAGGACGGCACGACCTCGGCGTATTTGTAGGGCTTGAGACCGTGCTTGGCGACCACGCGGTCCCAGATCGGCTCGTTCTGAGGCATGATGCGGGCCAGCGAGAAGGGCTGCGCCGGTTCCAACTCCATGCGGAACAGCTCGGCCACCTTGGGGAAGACGTTCTCCCAGACATAGACGTCGCCGTTGGCGATGTTGAAGACCTGGTTGGCGCATTGCGGGCTGGTGCCGGCCCATTCGGCGGCCTTGGCGATCAGCCGGGCGTCGGTCGCCTCGCCGATGCGCGACGCCCCGCCGGGGAAGCGCAGCGGCAGGCCGTATTCGCGCGACACCGCGGCGAAGACGCCGATGGCGGTGATGATGTTCAGGGGGCTGCCGACCGCGAGGCCGCAGACGATCTGCGGGCGCAGCACGCTCCAGCTCCACTCCTTGCCCTGCTGGCGTTCGCTGATCCAGTCCTGCTGGTCGTAGTAGAAGTTGGGGCGCATGTAGCGTTGGTCGCTCTCCCGCGCCGGCTGGCGGAAGGGGCCGAGATGGCCGCCGTACGCCTTGGTGCCCTGGAGAAGGGTGATGTGGCGCAGGTTGGGCGACACCGCCTCCACATTCTCCACCACGTTCTTCAGCATGGCGAGGTTGGTCTCGACATGGTCCCATTCCGACCAGCCGCGCGTCACGTCGGGCTTCTCGTAGACGGCGGTGTAGCAGATGTTGGTGACGCCTTTGATCTCGCGCAGCTTGCGGCAGTCGTCGGGGTCGCGCAGGTCGACGGCGGCCCATTCGGCGGTGGTCTCGAAATCGGGAGTGCGGCGCGACACGCCGCAGACGTCCCATTCCGGAGAGGCTTCGAAATGCTCCAGCATCGGGCGGCCGACGGTCCCCAGCGCACCCACGATCAGCATCTTCTGACGGGCCATGAACACGATCCTTCTGTGTGGATTTCTTCAGAAAAGGGTCATCAGGTATTGGCGGTCGCCCAGCGGTTCGGGCGGGCCCTCGTAAATCTTGCGGCCGGTGCGCAGCACGGTGACGCTCTGCGCGATGGGCAGGGCGTGGACGACGTTCTGCTCGACCATCAGCACGGCCATGCGCAGCGCCCGGTTGACCTCGGCGATGGCCTCCATGACGCGCTGGACGAGGTTGGGGGCGAGGCCGATGGACGGCTCGTCGAGGATCATCACGTCGGGCCGGTGCATCAGCGCCATGCCCATCGCCAGCATCTGCTGCTGGCCGCCGGACATGGTGCCGGCGATCTGGCCGGCGCGCTCGCGCAGGATCGGGAACAGGTCCATCACCGCGTCGCGGTTCGCCCGGATTTCCGCCGGGTCCTGCGCCGTATAGGCGCCAAGCTCCAAATTCTCGCGCACGGTCAGGCTGCGGAAGATGCCGTGCCCCTGCGGGACCAGCGCGATCCCCGCCTTCACGTT
The DNA here is from genome assembly GCF_042657465.1 of Azospirillum himalayense. NCBI lineage: Bacteria > Pseudomonadati > Pseudomonadota > Alphaproteobacteria > Rhodospirillales > Azospirillaceae > Azospirillum > Azospirillum himalayense. The sequence goes on from NZ_JBHSLC010000049.1 coordinate 184,301, forward strand.
GTCGGCGCAGCGCCGCCGGGTGATGTCCTCCCCCCGGTAGCGGACGGTCCCGGATGTCGGCCGCAGCAGCCCGAAGACGGAGCGCACCAGCGTCGTCTTGCCGGCCCCGTTGTGGCCCAGCAGCACGCGGATCTCGCCGGCCCGCACCGTCAGGTCCACGTCGTGGACCACCGCCCGCTTGCCGTAGCCGGCGCTGAGGCCGCGCACCTCCAGGACGGGTTCGGCGATCGGCATGGTGTGAATCTCGGTCATCCGAAATACCTCTCGGCCAGTTCGCGGTCGCGCATCAGCGTGTCCGGCGGTCCCTTGGTCAGCACGCGGCCCTCGTCGATGAAGACGATCTCGTCGCAGACGCCGCGGATGACCTCCAGATTGTGCTCGATGATGCAGACGGCCTTGTTGGCGCGGGCGAGGTCGCGGATCACCCCGCAGATGCGCTCCACCGTTACGGTGTCGAGGCCGGACAGCGGCTCGTCGAGCAGCAGCACGTCGGCCCCGGTCGCCAGCAGCCGGGCGATGACCAGCAGCTTCTCCTCCGCGTAGGAGAGGTTGGCGGCGGTCTCGTCGGCCTTGGCGAGCAGCCCGACGAAGGAGGCGATCTCCAGCGCGCGGGCGACGTTCTCACGGTCGGCCCGGCGGACCAGGCCGGGGCGGAAATAGACGTCCAGCGGGCGGTCGCCCGGCTGCGCGGGCAGCGAGACCAGGATGTTCTCCACCACCGTCAGCTTGGTGAAGAGCTTCAGGTCCTGGAAGGAACGGGCCAGCCCGGCGGCCACCACCTCGTGCGGCTTCAGCGTCGTCACGTCGCGGCCCCGGTAGAGGATGGTGCCGCCGGTCGGGCGCAGGAAGCCGGACAGCAGGTTGAAGGCGGTCGTCTTGCCGGCGCCGTTGGGGCCGATCAGCCCGACGATCTCGCCGCGCTTCAGGTCGATGGTCAGGTCCTTCACCGCCTGGATGCCGCCGAAATGCTTGGACAGGGAGGTCGCGGAGACCACCACCTCGCCCGGCGTGCCGCCTGCGCGCTCCACGGCACCGGAGAGCGGGCCGTTGGCGGGAACGCTGGACCGCGCGGCCCCGGTCGGGGTGCGGAACACCGTCTCGGGGAACAGCCCCTCCGGGCGCAGCCGCAGGATGACGATCAGCACCACGCCGTAGATCACCTGCCGCACCATGTCGGCGATGTCGCCCGGCACATGGACGAACTTCAGCCCCTCCGGCAGCAGCACCAGGATCGCCGCCCCGGCCAGCGAGCCCCACAAATTGCCCATACCGCCCAGGATCACCATGGCGAGGATGAGGATGGTCTCCTCGATGGTGAAGGATTCCGGATTGACGAAGGCGATGTAGTGGGCGACCAGCGAACCGGCGACCGAGGCCAGCCCCGCCGACATCGCGAAGACCACCAGCTTCATGCGGACGAGATTCTTGCCGACCGCCTGGGCCGCCGCCTCGTTCTCCCGCATGGCGCGCAGGGAGCGTCCGAAGGGCGAGGCGCCGAGCCTCCAGGCGACCGCGCAGCACAGCGCCGCCATCACCGCGGCCAGCGGCAGGAAACTGACCGGGCTGGTCAGCGCGGTGCCGAACAGCGACACCGGCGGAATGCCGGCGATGCCGTCCGGCCCGCCGGTCAGCGGCTTGCTGTTCATCAGCACGTCGATGGTGATGGCCTGCAGCGCCAGCGTGATGACGACCAGATAGTGGCTGCCCACCCGCATGGCGGGAAAGGCGACCAGCAGGCCGAGGACGGCGGTCACCACCATCCCGGCCAGCAGGGTCAGTGGAAAACCGATGCCGAGCTTCGTCGCCAGGATGCCGGCGGCGTAGGCGCCGCTGGCGTAGAAGGTGGCGTGCGCCAGGGCGAAGATGCCGCCGAAGCCGATCAGCAGGTTGAAGGAGGTCGCCAGGATTCCGTAGAGGCAGACCATGACGAGGATGTGGGCGAGATATTCCATGGCTGTGTCCCTCTCCTCACGCCCGGCGGACGATGCCGGAGGGGCGGGCGAGCAGAAACCCGAACAGCACCACGAAGACGATGGTGTTCTGCCACTCCGTGGGGATCTGCCACATGCCCAGGCTCTGCACGAAGGCCAGCAGGAAGGCGGCGATGACCGCCCCGCGCAGCGAGCCCACCCCGCCGACGATCACCGCGACGAAAGCGACGAACACCGCGCCGAAGCCCATGTTGGGGTTCAGCCCGTCGCGCAGCAGGACCAGCGCCCCGGCCACCGCCGACACCGCCGATCCCAGCGCGAAGACCAGGATGGACAGCCGCGTGGTGTCGATGCCGATGACGGTGGCCATCTCGCGGTTGTCGGCCATGGCTCGGATGGCCTTGCCGTAGCGGCTGGCCCGCAGGAACAGCGCGATGCCGCAGCCGACCAGCAGCGCCGCCGCCACCTGCCCCAGCTGCACCGTGGTGAAGAAGGCGTTGCCGACGAAATGCACGTCGTAGGCGACGCTGTCGACCGTCTTGACCCCGGTGCCGAAAACGATGCCGATCAGGTTCTTCATGACGATGAACAGGCCGAGCGAGGCGACCAGAACGACGAAGGGCGGGCTGCCGCTGATCTCGAACGGGCGGTAGATGAACAGGTAGCAGCCGACGCCGAGCGCCGCGGTGAAGGCGATCCCCAGCAGCACCGCCGCCCAGAAGGGCAGCCCGACCAGCGCCGCCAGCGCCCAGATGGCGTAGGCGCCGACCGCATAGACGGGCCCGTAGGCGAAGTGCACGACGCCGGTCGTCCCGAAGATCAACGCGAAACCCATCGCCAGCAGGGCGAAATGCGCGCCGTTGAACAGACCGTTCAGGGTCAGTTGGATGAGCAGATCCATGAAATGGCGCTCCTGTCTATGTCCCCCTCTCCCCTCTGGGGAGAGGGTTGGGGTGAGGGGGATGCGCGTGTCGGAGCGTCCGGCAAAAGCGCACCCCCCTCACCCTCCCCTCTCCCCAGAGGGGAGAGGACTAAGTCGGGCGGACCGGTGATCACTCGCCCGAGGTGAACTTCACGAATTTCTGTTCGCCGTTCTCCAGGCGGAACACCGCCACAGGCTTCTGCGCCACGCCGTTCTTGCGGAAGGTCAGCGTCTTGCCGTAGACGCTGTCGAAGGTCGGATTCTCCCACAGCGCCTGCACCAGACGCTCCCCGCTGTAATAGTCGCCGCCCTTGGCCTTCGCCCGCCGGATCAGCTCGGCGATGACGTAGACGCCCTCGTAGTAATTGGCGGCGTAGAAGTCGGGCATCTCACCGAATTTCGCCTTGTAGGCGTCGGCGAAGCGCTTGGACCAGGGATTCTCGTCGGTGGCGGCGAAATAGTCGGTGACGACCTCCACCCCCTCGGCGTGCTTGCCGGCGACCTTGGTGTCCTCGGCGGTCCATTCCATGCAATAGACCGGCTGCTTCATGCCCAGCTCGCGCATGCGCTTCACCGCCAGCCCGGCCTGCGGTGTCGTCGGCCAGTTGGCGATGGCGTCGGGCTGGGAGGCGCGCAGCTTGGCGACCTGGGTGTCGATGTTGGCGGCGTCGGCCTGGAACTGCTCGGCGGCGACCATCTTCAGCCCCATGCCCTCCCACGCCTTGGTGGTGGCGGCGATGGTGGCGTCGCCGAACTCCGACTTGATGGCGATCTGGGCGAGCTTCTTGGCCCCCTGCTCCGCCGCGCGGTGGGCGATGCCGGCGGCCAGATCCGACGCCATGGAGCGGATGTTGAACATGTAGGGAGAGGTGCCGACCGTCTGGGCGCTGACCCCGCCGCCGTTGATCATCATCACCTTTTTCTGGTCGCCGATGGGCATGGTGGCCAGCGTCACCGTGGAGAAGGAGGGCAGCACCGCCTTCACCCCCTCGACGTCGATCAGCCGGTTCATGCCGGCGACCGCGGCCTGGGCGCTGCCGCTCTTGTGGTCCTCGATGACCAGCTGCAGCTTGACGCCGTCGATGCCGCCCTGGGCGTTGATCTCGTCCACGGCGAGCTGCGCCCCGGCGCTCATCACCTTGCCGTAATGGGGCGAGGCGCCGGTCATCGCGAAGATGCCGCCGATCTTGTAGACCGCCGGGTCGGCGGCCAGCGCGGCGGTGGAGAGGGCGCCAGTGGACAGGGCGCTGCTCAGCACGAGCGCGGCGAACAGGGTGCGTTTCGACATCGTTCCCTCCCAGGAATCCGTTGTTCGGGGGTGACGCGGTCCCGTTGGCGGGACTCGTTGCCGTTTCGAAAGGAAGTCAGCGGGCAAAAGACAGCCCGGACAGCAGCCGCCGGACGGACGGCGCCGCGTGGTTCTCGGCCAGCAACGGGGCCAGCCGTGCGGTCTTCTCCGCCATCGACGGGCGGTTCTCCATCCGCAGGATGCGCCGGCCCGCGGCCAGGGCGTCCAGCCGGTCGCGGTAGTAGGCGATGCGCGCCTCCGCCGCCTCGGCGAAGCCGTCGGCGGGCAGGATCTCGGTCAGGAAGCCGAAGCCGTAGGCCTCCTCCGCGTCCATCATCCGGCCCCCTGCCAGGATCTGGAAGGCCAGCGCCGCCGGCAGCCGTTCGGTCAGCGCGGCGTGGACGAAGGCCGGGTAGAGGCCGAAGCGCATCTCCGGAAAGCCGAACTGCACACCGTCGGCCCCCAGCACGAGGTCGCTGAGGCACGCCACGATGCAGCCGGCGCCCAGCGTCCGGCCATGGACCACACTGATCACCGGGACCGCCGAGCCGTGCAGCGCCTGCATCGCCGCCCGCAGCGCCTCCTCCTGGGCGGCGAAGGCCTCGGCACCGCGGCTCATCTCGGCGACATCGCCGCCGGCGCAGAAACCGCGCGGCCCGGCGCCATCGATCGTCACCAGGGCCGCCCCGGCAACGGGCGCGCCGTCGATGGCCTCGGCCAACGCCCGCAGGGTCGCGGTGTCGAGCGCGTTGATCTTCGCGGGGCGGTTCAGGGTGATGCGCCGCAGGTCGCCGTCGTCGCGGACGAGAAGCGTACCGGTCATGTCGCCGCCCTCCCCGCCCCATGCAGCATGCGACCGGCGATCACCGTTTCCCCATGCTGGTTGTCGATCCAGACGTCGTAGCCGTCACCGTCGGCGCGGCGCTGGCCGCCCGCGGTCACCACGTCGTCCTCGCGCACCGGGCGCAGGAAGCGGATGTCCAGCGTCGCGTCGGACACCGCCGCCTCGCCCAGGCTGCGGCGGACCGCCTGCCAGAGCAGGTTCACCGACAGCAGGCCGTGGGCGATGATGCCCTTCATCGGCGTCGTCGCCGCGAAGTCGGGATCGACGTGGATCGGGTTGAAGTCGTCGGTCAGCTCGGCGTAGAGCCGGATCGCCGCGCGGTCGATCCGCTTGGTGACCGGGGTCAGGCGGTCGATGGTGGTCGTCCCGTCCGCCATGGTCAGGCCGCCCACAGGATGGTCATGCGGCCGCGGAAGCAGGGGGTGCCGTCTTCCCCCACCGTCTCGGTGTCGAAATGGACCCAGCGGCGGTCGCGCTTCAGCTCCTTTCCGGCGCAGGCGATGCGGGTGGTCAAGCGCTCCCCGACCGCCGGGCGGCGCAGCATCTCGTAACGTTGCGAGCCGTGGATGTTCCCCGGCGGGCGCGGCACGACGAGGCTGGAATAGGCCCGCATGGTGGCCACCGCGATCATCCCGGCGGGCATCCGCCCGTCCGGCGGGTCGTCGGGGTAGAGGCTGGTCCAGCGCTCCATCAGCGCGTCGGACAGGTGAAGCTCCTCGGCGCCGAAGGCGGCGCCCTCCTGGAGCGTGTCGAACAGATGCATGGATGGTCCCTCCCGAAGGGTTGGGTTCACTCCACCAGGAGCCGGACCTGCGGCAGCGCGCCGCCGCCGGCCAGCGGCTCGAACAGGACGCAGACGCGCAGGCCGATGCGGGCGTCCGACGGTGGGCAACCGCGCAGATTGACCATCAGGCGGAAGCCCTCGTCGAAATCGACCAGCGCCAGGACGTAGGGCGTGTCCGCCTTGAAGGCCGCGGTCGGCGCCCGGTGGACGATGGTGTAGCTGTGGATAATGCCGAGCCCGGCGGACCGCTCCGTCCCCGGCCCTGCGGCCCGGCATTCGGTGCAGAAGGGCCGCGGCGGAAACTGGACGTGGCCGCAGGCGGCGCAGCGCTGAAAGGTCAGCGCCCCCTCCGCGCAGGCGTCCCAGAAGGGGCGGGTGTCCGCGGTGACCAGCGGAACGGGCTTTGCGGCCATTGGATCTTTGGCGGACGGATCGGTCGCGGTCATCGTCAGGCCCTCCCCAGGATCAGCGAGCAATGGGCGGACAGGATGCCCCCGTCGCCGTGAACGAAGGCGGTTTGCGCCCCCGCCACCTGCCGGGCCTCGGCCTCGCCGCGCAGTTGCCGCACCGCCTCGACGATATGGAACATGCCGCCCGCTGCCCCGGAATGACCGTAGGACAGCAGCCCGCCGTGGGTGTTGCAGGGCAGAACCCCGTCCAGCTCCAGCGCGCCGTCGAGGATCGCCGGACCGGCCTCCCCCTTCGGGAAGAAGCCGATGGATTCCAGCTCGGCCAGCAGGGTGATGGTGAAGCTGTCGTAGATCTCGGCGACGTCGATGTCCGCCGGGGTCAGCCTGGCCATGGCGAAGGCCTGCGCCGCCGATTGCCGGCAGCCGAAATCGGTCAGCGAGGGCATGGCGAAGGCATGCTCGTGCGTGTTCATCTGGCCGTAGCCGAGGATCGACACCGCGCGGTCCGTATGGTTGGCCGCCGCGTCGGCGGCGCTGATCACCAGGGCGGCGCCGCCGTCCGAGACGAGGCAGCAGTCGAACAGCCGCAGCGGGTCGGCGATCATGCGGGCGGACAGCGCCTGCTCCATGGTCAGCGGGTCGCGGGCCTGGGCCTTGGGGTGGCGGCGCGCGTGGCCGCGCTGGGTGACGGAGATGGCGGCGAGATGCTCCGCCGTGACGCCCCGTTCATGCATGCAGCGCCGGGCGACCAGCGCGTAGGCCGCCGGGATCGACATGCCGTAGGGGCGTTCGAACTGTGGATGCCCGACCTCGGCCAATGCAGCGACGGCGCCGCTGCGCCCCAGCCCGGTCAGCCGGTTGTCGGCGCAGACGGCCAGCACGTTGCGGCAGATGCCCGCCCGCACCAGCGCCGCCGCCTGCATCACCAGCGCGCAGGCGGTCGCCCCGCCGGCCTGGACGGCGGCGCTGTAGGACGGCGCGATGCCGAAATACTCGTTGAAGACCGACGACAGCATCAGATGCGGCTCGGCCAGCGAATAGGCGCAGAGCACGCCGTCCACCTCGTCGGCCCGCAGGCCGGCGTCGGCCAGCGCCGCGGACGCCGCCTCGGCGTGAAGCGCCATGCAGCCGCTGCCGTCCAGCCGCCCGACGGCGGTGTCGGCGGCGCCGGAGATCACCGGGGTCATCGCGTGGTCTCCCGTGGGGAAAGGGGTGCGGCCGCCCGGCCCGGTCCGGCAAGCAGCCGTCCGAGGCGCCGCGTGGTGTCACGCAGGTCGCCGGCCATGGCCGCGGCCCGCTCGTCGGAGAATTGCGCGGTCAGCCCGACCGCCGACAGCGCCAGGAAGGGCCGGCCCTCGTCGTCGAGGATCGGGCTGGACACCGTCGTCACGCCGCGCGTGAAGCCGTCGCGGTCCACCGCGTAGCCGGCAGCCCGCGCCTCCTCCACCTCGGCCAGGAATTGCTCGAAGGGCGGCGGGTTGTCCTGGCGGACAGCGGCGTACTGGCGGCGCATCTCCTCCACCGGCAGGCCGGCGTGCGCCGCCATGCAGCGGCCGAGCGCGCCGACCAGCAGCGGCAGCCGGTGGCCGATCCGCATGTGGATCTGGATGGCCGAGCTGGACACCGCCTGATCCACCAGCATGACGCGGTGGTCGCTGACCCGCAGCCACGCCGTCATCGGCGTCTGCCACGCGGCGGCCAGCCGTTCCAGCTCCGGGTGGAGCAGCCGGGTGTAGCCGACCTGATCGAGCGCGCTGCCCGCCAGCTCCAGCAGCCCGGCGCCCAGCCGGTAGGCCTTGCCGACCTCCTCGAACTGGACCACCCGCTCCGCGGCCAGGGTCTTCAAGATGTTGAAGCAGGTGCTCGGGTTGAGGCCGAGCGCGCGGGCGACCTGCGCGCTCGACACCGCCCCCTCCTGCGCCGCCAGATGACGCAGGATCGCGAAGGCGCTGACCACCGCGCCGACCGGCTTGCCGGCGTTGAAGGTCGTCGAAAGGGTGAAGGACTCCCGGTCCTGGTCGTCGGTGAGCATGGCGCGCTCTCCGTTCTCTATTGAGAATTTTATTTTCTATGAAGATTATGAGTGCGCAAATATTGTTGGTCAAACGAATTATCTGTCCTCTGCATTGTTTGGAATGCATACCCCCATAGTCATTTTGCACGGCTGCCCCCCGCATCCCGAACGCGAAACGGCCCCGCCGGGGGGGCGGGGCCGTTCGTGCCGTACGGTGGTGGCGCAGAGTGGTGGCGCTTGCGGATCACCAGGCCAGTTCGAGGATCTCCCGGACGTCGTCCTCCTTGGTGACCGGACGCGGGTTGCTGCGGACCATCATGTTCTGCATGGCCCCGGCGGCGATGGCGGCGAAATGGTCGCGCGTCACGCCGACCGCCCGCAGGCTGTCGGGCTGCCCCAGGGCGCGCACCAGATCGGCGACCGCCGCCGCCGCGTCGCCGTCCTCCCGCCCCAGCGCCTGCGCCACCAGCCGTTGGCGGTCGGCGTTCACCGGATGGTTCCAGCGCAGCACGCTGGGCAGCATGACGCAGGAGCAATGGCCGTGCGGCACGTTGGCGACGGCGCCGAGCTGGTGGCCGATGCCGTGGCTGGCCCCCCACTCCACCCGGCCCAGCCCGGTCGAGGCCAGCCAGACGCCGAGTTGGCTGTCCAGCCGCGCGTCGAGATCGTCCGGCCTCTCCCGGTTGGCGGGGAGGGAGCGCGCCAGCATCGCCAGCCCGTGCAGGCAGGTCGCGTCGGTGAAGGGCTGGGGCTTGCGGGAACAGACCGTCTCCACCGCGTGATCGACGGCGCGGATGCCGGTGGACAGCCACAGCCGCTCCGGCGTGTGGACGGTCACGGCGGGGTCGAGGATGACCACCTGCCCGCCGATGTACCGCCCGGTGTAGAGGTCCTTGACCCGACGGTCCGGGTCGGTGGCGCCGCCGAGGTTGGAGAATTCGGCGCCCGACAGGGTGGTCGGCACGATGATCTGGCGCAGCGGCGGGTCCTTCACCGCCGGGACGATGCGGGTCCCGTCCTCGGCGACGCGGATGCGCACGGCGTCGAAGCCGGCGGTGTCGGTGATGCCCTCGGCGAGCGCCACCAGGGCCACCTTCACCGTGTCCATGGGCGTGCCGCCGCCGACCGTGACGATCAGGTCCGGCTCCAGCCGCCGCACCTCTTCGGCCAGCGCCAGGACGGAGGCGCGCGGCACATGCTCGACGCAGGAATCGAATACCCCGGCGCAACGCGCGCCCAGCGCGTCGCGGATGGCGGCGACGACGCCCGTGGCTCGGCTCAGCGTCCGGCTCGCCACGATCAGCGCGCGCTGCTTTCCCAGCTTGGCGACGGTTTCCGCCACCGCCTCCGCCGCCGGGCGGCCGTAGATGACGCGGTCCTGCGCCAGGAACTCGTAGACACCCGACTGCATGGTGGTTTCCTCCCGTCGTTGATTGGTCCGGCATGGGCACACTTGCCCCCACCCTAACCCTCCCCCGCTGCGCAGGGGAGGGGACCATTCTCCCTCCCCTGCGTCAGCGGGGGAGGGCCGGGGTGGGGGCAAGCGCAGCACCCACTCACCCGCCCAGATACGCCGCCGACAGCGCCGGGTCGGCGGCCAGCTCCGCCGCCGGACCGCCGCGCACCACCTGCCCGCGCCGCAGCACGCAGCCGGAATGGGCGACGCGCAGGGCGATGGCCGCCACCTGCTCGCACAGCAGGATGGTGGTGCCGCGCTCCCGGCAGACGGACTCGATGAAGCCGAATATCTGCTGCACGATCACCGGCGCCAGCCCCAGCGACGGCTCGTCGAGCAGCAGGTAGCGCGGCTCGTGGATCAGCGCCGCCGACAGGATGACCATCTGCTGCTGGCCGCCCGACAGCATGCCCGCCGGGGTCTGCCGCCGCGGCGCCAGCATGGGGAACTGCTCGTAGACGCGGTCGGCCACCGCGCGGAAGTTGCCGCCACGGTTGCGGAAGTCCCAGGCGACCTTCAGATTCTCCTCCACCGTCATGCGGTGGAACAGCCGGCGTCCCTCCAGCGCGTGCGACAGGCCGCGGCGCGCCCGCTCGTGCGGAGGAAGCCGCGTGATGTCGTCGCCGTCCAGCGTGATGCGCCCCGCCGTCGCCGGGACCAGGCCGGAGATCGCCTTCATCAGCGAGGATTTGCCGGCCCCGTTGGCGCCCAGGATGGCGGTGATGGTCCCCGGCTCGGCCCGCAGCGAAACACCGCGCACCGCCTCCACCGGTCCGTAGCGGACCTCCAGCCCGTGGATTTCAAGACCCATCGCGTCAGGCATGGACGGCCTCCCCCGGGTGGGTTTCGGTGCCGAGATAGGCGGCGACCACCGCCGGGTCGCGGTACATGCCGGCCATGCCGCCCTGGTAGATGACCCGACCGCTGTCCAGCACGACCACGCGGTCAACCAGTTCGTTGAGGAAATCCATGTGGTGCTCGATCAGGATCACGCCGACACCCCGCTCCTTCAGATGGCGGACCAGTCCGCCCAGCCGTTGCAGTTCGACCTCCGACAGGCCCGCCGCCGGCTCGTCGAGCATGACGAGGCGCGGGTCGGCGAGGATGACGCGCGACAGCTCGGTCATCCGCTGGTCGCCGTAAGGCAGGTCGCGCACCGGCGTGTCGGCCAGATGCGACAGGCCGGCCATGGCAATGATGGCGTCGGCGCGGCCCAGCATCGCCGCGTCCTCGCGCAGGGCGCCCGGCAGGTTCAGCGCCGCCGCCAGCGGGTTCTGCCGGTAGAGCCGGTGCCCGCCGAGCAGCACGTTCTCGCGCACCGTGAAGGCCGGGACGAGCCGCGGGTCCTGGAAGGTGCGCAGCGCCCCCCGCCGGGCCACCGCGTGGTCGGGAAGGCCGGTGATGGCGGCGCCGTCGAAGGTCACGCGCCCGTCGCCCGGCCGGTAGATGCCGCTGATGATGTTGACCAGCGTGCTCTTGCCCGACCCGTTCGGCCCGACGAGGCCGAGGATCTCCCCCGCCCCCACGGTGACCGACGCGTTGTCGAGCGCCCGCAGCCCGAGGAAGCTGATGGAAACCCCTTCCGCGCTCAGCAGCGGTCCGCTCCCCGACGGTTTTGGTGCGGCGGGCGGCGCGGCGGGCAGCGGCGCCACGTCCTTGGCGAAGCGCGGGCGGGGCAGCAGCAGCCCGGCCAGACCGCGCGGCAGCAGGACGAAGGACAGCAGCAGGATCAGGCCGTAGACCATGAACTGGTACTCGGCGAAGATCTGGAGCTTCTCCGGCAGGTAGGTGAAGACGACGGCGCCCAGCACCGGCCCGGCCAGCGTGCCCAGCCCGCCGACCACCGCCATCACCAGCACCTCCACCGAGCGGTGCAGCCCGAAGGTCTCCGGCCCGAGATAGCCGACGAGATGGGCGTAGAAGCCCCCCGCCAGACCGGCCAGCGCGGCGCTGAGCATGTAGGCGTTGCGCTTGGTGCGGGCGCGCGGCACACCGATGCTGCCGGCGGCGACCTCGCTGACATGGATGGCGAAGAAGGCCCGGCCGAAGGGGCTGGTGACGAAGTTCCGCAGCAGCCACACCACCCCCGCCACCACCGCCAGCATGATCTGGAAGTAGGCGACCGGGCCGACGGGCCAGCCGAACAGGGTCAGCGTCCGCAGGCCGGGCGACGGCACGCCGCTCAGCCCCATCATACCGCCGGTGACCGAGGTCCACTCGCGCACCACCTCGTAGAAGATCATGCCGAAGCCGAGCGTCATCATGGCGAGGTAGAACTCGCGCACCCGCCCGGCGGCGAAGGACAGCAGCCAGCCGCTCACCGCCCCCATCGCCGCCCCGGCCAGCAGAGTCATCGGCAGCGGAAACCCGAAGTTCTTCATCAGCAGCGCGGAGCCGTAGGCGCCGATGCCGAGGAAGCCGGCGTGCCCCAGCGAGATCTGACCCGCGACACCGGTCAGCAGGTTGATGCTCTGGGCCAGCAGGACGTTGATGAGAAGGAACGACCAGATCTGCACGGTGGAGCCGCTGACGAACTCCGCCGCGACGCCCAGCGCCACCAGCAGGGCCGCGACCACCGGGGTCCGGGTGAGGAAGGAGAGGAGATTCCGCATCGCTGGCCCTTACACCTTCGTGAATTCCTTGCGGCCGAACAGGCCCTGCGGGCGGATGGCGAGGATCACCATCAGGATGGCGAAGGCCATGCCATGTTCGGCGGCGGTGGAGACATAGCCGCCGACCAGCTTCTCGATGACGCCGAGCGCGATGCCGCCGACCAGCGCTCCCGCGGTGTTGCCCATGCCGCCGAAGACCGCGGCGACGAAGCCCAGCACCATCAGGTTGAAGCCGAAGCTGGGATCGACGGTGCCGGTGATCTGCGCCACCATCACCCCGGCAATGCCGGCCAGCACGCCGCTGGCGACAAAGGACAGCACGATCACCCGGCGCACCGGGATGCCGGCCAGCGCCGCCGCGTCGGCGTCGTGCGACACCGCCCGCACCGCGCGGCCCCAGGCGGAGCGGCGCAGAAACAGCTCCATCGCCACCATCAGGGTGAGCGACAGGCCGAGAACGGCGAGATACTGCGACGACACCTGGACCCCGGCGATGTCCACCGAATCCAGGCTGTCGAAGACCAGCGACGGGAAGGCGATGGCCTGCGAGCCGAAGACAGTCGACACGAAGCCCTGGAGAAAGATGCCGAGCCCCAGCGTGGAGACCACCCAGCCCATGCTGTCGCCGGACTTCAGCAGCGGGCGGATGGCGATCCGCTCCGCCACCACCATCAGCCCGCCGGCCAGCAGGATGCCCAGCGGCACGGCGATAGCCGCGGGCATCCCGGCCGCCAGCATCGCCACCGTCGCGACCGAGGCGGTCATCAGCAGCGAGCCCTGGCCGAAATTCAGCGTGCGCGTGGTCCAGAAGGTCAGCGACAGCCCCATGGCGATGAGCGCGTAGACCGCGCCGACGCAGACGCCGGCGAAAACGAGTTGCAGCACGAAATGCATGGCGTCGTCCTTTCTCATCCCTCTCCCGCCCCGGGAGAGGGAGGGGACCCACGAAGTGGGGAGGGTGAGGGTCGTCGGGCGTGGTACGGACTCCATGTCCCGATCACCCCTCACCCTTCCCACCGCTTCGCGGCGGGCCCCTTCCCTCTCCCGGGGCGGGAGAGGGAACCCCGTCAGTTCTTGACGATGGTCAGCCCGATCTTATCGCCGGTCTTCACGTACTCGAAGATCGCCACGTCCTCCGGCGCGATGGCGTGGTGCTTGGTGGCCGAGAAGGAATAGGTCGCGTTCACGCCGCGCAGGCCCTGGATGCCCTCGATGGCCGTCGCGATGGCCTTGGGATCGGTGGAGTTGGCGCGCTTGATGCCTTCGAACAGCACATCGGCGGCGTCGTAGGCGTTGCTGACCGACAGCGACATGAAGATCTGCGGGCGCTGCGGGTCGTTGCCCCACCAGCGGTCGGTGCCGTACTTGGCCTTGTAGGCGTCGGCGAAGCCCTGGGCCGCCGGGTTCAGCGTCTCCTCGCCGAAGACGTAGACCATCGAGCCGCGCGTGCCGGTCACCAGATCGCCGGCGGCCTCCTGGTAGGGGATCGACAGGGCGCCGTTGGAGGCGACCAGCGGCACGTTGAAGTTCAGCCGCGCCATGGTGCGGCGGATCACCGCCAGATCGGCGCCCAGCCCGACGCAGACCACCACGTCGGCCCCGGCCCGCTGGAGACGGGCGATCTGCGCCGTCACGTCCTGGGCACGCTGGTTGTAGGTTTCCGTCGCCACGACGGCACCGCCCGCCGCCTTCAGCTCCTTGGCGATCATGTCGGCGCCGGACACGCCGTAGGCCGTGCTCTCGTGAACCAGCCCCGGCTTCTTGAACTGCTTGGCGACGTAGCGGCCGAGCACCGTCGATTCGACGTCGTTCTGCAAGGCGAAGGAGAAGACGTTCGGGCGCGGCTTGCCGCCGTCCGGGTAGGTGACGGTCGGAGTCTGCGCCACCGGGTTCATGTAGGGGCGCCCGTCGGCGGCGGCCATCTCGATCACCGCCAGCGTCGGGCCGCTGCCCGCCGGGCCGATGATGGCGACCAGTTCCTTGTTGTCGAGCAGACGCCGCATGTTCTGCACCGCGCGGTCGGGCACGAGCTGGTCGTCGAGCAGCATCGCCAACTCGATCTTCTTCCCGTTGATGCCGCCCTTGGCGTTCCACTTCTCGATGGCGAGCTCGACGCCGCGCCGCCCGCCCTCGCCATACTCGTTGTAGGGGCCGGTGAGGGCCGAGGTCATGCCGATCTTGATGGTGTCCTGCGCGGCGGCGGACCCGGCGGAGCCGGCGGACAGGGCGAGCGCCGAGGTCAGCGTGACGGCGGCCCCGAGCAAGCGAATGACGGAACGACGGTGCATGGCGCTTTTTTCCCTCCCTTATGCAGCGGGGCCTGCGACCCAGCCTTTTTGAATGAATCATGAGTCATTTTTCATCGAGAATGTAACGCAGCCCAACTGTCAGCGCAACGGTGTATTTGAGGCTGTCCCCTCTCCCGCCCCGGGAGAGGGTGCCCGCGGAAGCGGGCGGGTGAGGGTTAGCACAAGGATCAAAGAGCTTATTGACAGCGGTACCCTCACCCATCCCGCGCTGGGCGCGGGCCCCTTCCCTCTCCCGGGGCGGGAGAGGGTCACCAGATGCCAGCGCCCCGCCCAGCAGAAGGGAGCCGATGCAGGGGCAAACAGACCTCTTGACTGAAACATGAATCATCATTCATTGTTTGGTCGACCAACGGAGCATCGACTCCGCACCGCGCCATCTCCCACACACCGGCGGGGCGCGGAAGAAACGCGAAGGGAGGCATCCATGCCGTCATCCGCCGCTCAGGCAGATCCGATTCCGGCCAACTCAATCCCAACCGACCGGCGGCTGGCGCTCCACCGCACCATGCAGACGATCCGGGCGACCGAAACCACCCTGTCCCGGCTGTTCGCCGACGGCGAGATCCCCGGCTTCATCCATCTCAGCGTCGGGCAGGAGGCGGTCGCCGCCGGGGTCGTCGGCGCGCTGGGGCCGCGGGACAGCTTCGCCACCACCCACCGTGGCCACGGCCATGTGCTGGCCCGCGGCGTCAGACTCGACCTCTTCTTCAAGGAGATCATGGGGCGGGCCGGCGGTATCTGCGGCGGGCGCGGCGGCTCCATGCACGTCGCCGACCTGTCGCTCGGCGTGCTGGGGGCCAACGGCATCGTCGGGGCCGGGCTGCCGCTCGCCACCGGAAGCGCGCTCGCCCACCAGACGCGGCGCACCGGCGGCGTGGCG
The DNA here is from genome assembly GCF_042657465.1 of Azospirillum himalayense. Taxonomy (NCBI): domain Bacteria; kingdom Pseudomonadati; phylum Pseudomonadota; class Alphaproteobacteria; order Rhodospirillales; family Azospirillaceae; genus Azospirillum; species Azospirillum himalayense. The sequence continues at coordinate 199,751 of NZ_JBHSLC010000049.1, forward strand.
GTCGCCTTCTTCGGCGACGGGGCGATGGCCGAGGGCGCCCTGCACGAGTGCCTGAACATGGCGGCGCTGTGGAAGCTGCCGATGGTCTTCGTCTGCGAGAACAACGGCTGGTCGGAATTCTCGCCGACCTCGACCCAGTTCGCCGCGACGCTGGACAAGCTGGGCGCCGCCTTCGGCGTGCCGCACCGCCGGGTGGACGGCAACGACGTCGCCGCCGTCGCCAAGGCCGCTGCGGAGGTGGTGGAAGCCGCCCGCGGCGGCGGCCCGCGCATCCTGGAATGCCTGACCACCCGCTGGCACGGCCATTTCGAGGGCGATCCGCAGCGCTACCGCAACGCCGACGAGATCGCCGGCCTGCCGCAGAACGACCCGCTCCGCCGCTCCGCCGAGGCGCTGCTCGCCGCCGGTGTCGAGGAATCGGCGCTCGCCGCCCTCGTCGATGCCGTGGACGCCGAAATCCGGGACGCCCTGGAGGCCGCCCGCGCCGACGCCCTGCCCGACGTGGACGCCGCCTTCCGCGACGTCTACACGCCGACCACCCTCACCGCCGGGGCCTGACCGCCGATGCCGAAGCCTTTGCGCTATGTGAACGCCGTCGCCCAGGCCCTCAACGACGCGATGGCCGCCGATCCCGCCGTGATGCTGATGGGCGAGGACGTGGCCGCCGCCGGCGGGCCGTTCAAGGCGACGCGCGGCCTGCTCGACGCCCACGGGCCGGAGCGGGTGCGCGACACCCCGATCTCCGAGGCCTCCCTGGTCGGCGCCGCCGTGGGCGCCGCGCTGACCGGCATGAAGCCTGTGGTCGAGATCATGTTCATGGATTTCGTGACTCTGGCGATGGACGCCGTGGTCAATCAGGCCGCCAAGGCCCGCTTCATGTTCGGCGGGCAGTGCAGCGTGCCGATGGTGCTGCGCACGCCGCACGGCGGCGGGCTGAACGCCGGGCCGCAGCATTCGCAGTGCCTGGAGGCGTGGTTCGCCCACATCCCCGGCCTGCGCGTCGTCTGCCCGGCCACCGTCGCCGACGCCTACAGCCTGCTGCGCGCCGCCATCGAGGCGCCCGACCCGGTCGTCGTCGTCGAGAACAAGGCGCTCTACGCGCTTCAGGGCGACATCGACGTGAACGCCCCGCGCGAGGTCGGCAAGGCGCGCATCGACCGGGCGGGCCGCGACGCCACCATCGTCACCTACGGCGCCACCCTCTACGCCGCCCGCGCCGCCGCCGACCGGCTGGCCGCCGAGGGCATCGAGGCGGAAATCGTCGACCTGCGCTGGATCCAGCCCTGGGACGAGGAGGCCGTCTTCGCCTCCGTCGCGAAGACCCACCGGGTGGTCATCGCCCACGAGGCGGTGCAGGCCTTCGGCGTCGGGGCGGAGATCGCCGCGCGCATCGCGTCGGACGCCTTCGACGACCTCGACGCCCCGGTGCTGCGGGTCGGCGCGCCCTTCATGCCCATCGCCTTCGCCAAGACCCTCGAAGCGGCCTATCTGCCCGACGCCGACCGGATCGTCGCGGCGGTCAAGAGCACGCTCGCCTGAACGCCCCACGGGAGGACAAACACCATGACGGACGAAAGCCCCATCCTCACCAGCCGCGACGGCGCCGTGGGCCTGATCACCATCAACCGCCCGACGACCCTCAACGCGCTCGACGTGCCGACCCTGCTGGAGCTGGAGCGGGCGCTGGGCGAACTGGAGACCGACGACAGCGTGCACGTCATCGTCGTCACCGGGGCCGGCGAGCGCGCCTTCGTGGCCGGCGGCGACATCGCCGACCTCGACAGCCGCCAGGGCCTCGCCCACTATCTCGACTTCGCGGAGGTCGTGCACCGGGTGTTCCGCCGGTTCGAGACCTGCGACAAGCCGACCATCGCCGCCGTCAACGGCTGGGCGCTCGGCGGCGGGACCGAGCTGGTGCTGTCGCTCGACATCCGCATCGCCGCCGACAGCGCGAAGTTCGGCCTGCCGGAGATCAACCTCGGCCTGTTCCCCGGCGCCGGCGGCACCCAGCGCATCCTGCGCCAGATCCCGCCTTGCCGGGCGCGCGAACTGGTCTTCACCGGCGACCAGTTCACCGCCGCGGAGGCCGTCGCCTGGGGGCTGGTCAACCGCGCCGTGCCCAAGGCCGACCTGATGGCCGAGGCGATGGCGACCGCCCACAAGATCGCCGCCAAGTCGCCGCTGATCCTGAAACTGACCAAGCGCACGCTGCGCCATGGTGCGGAAATGCCGCTCGGCGCCTCGCTGGCCTACGAGCAGGCGATGATCGGTCTGGTGCTCGACAGCCAGGACGCGCACGAGGGCTGCCGCGCCTTCCTGGAGAAGCGCAAGGCCGCCTTCACGGGGCAATGACCATGGTCCGCGAACTGGTGATGCCCAAGCTGGGGCTGACGATGACCGAGGGGGTGCTCGCCGAATGGCGGGTGTCTCCCGGCCAGCCCTTCCGCAGCGGCGACGTGCTGCTCGTCGTCGAAACCGACAAGATCGCCTCGGAGGTCGAGGCCGACAGCGACGGCGTGCTGATCGAGACGACCATCCCGGCGGGCGAGACGGTGGCCGTCGGCACCCCGATTGCCCGCTGGTCCGCCGATGGCGCGGGGACCGCCCCCGCTCCGGAACCGGCGGAGACGCCCGCTGCGAAGGCCGCCCCGACACCCGTCGCCGCCAACGCCCGCCCCCTGCCCGCCCCGGTCCGCAGCAACGGGGAGCGCATCCTGTCGACGCCGCTCGCACGCCGGCGCGCCGAGGGGCTCGGCGTCGATCTCGCGACGGTGACCGGAAGCGGGCCGCGAGGGCGCATCAAGGTGGCCGACGTTGACGCCGCGGCGCAAACACGGCCCGCGCCTCAACCGGCACTCCAACCCGAGCCCCAGGCGCCGAAGATCGAGACACCCGCCGGGGAGCGGTCGAAGCCCACCACCCTGCAAGCGACCGTCGCCCGCCGCCTGACCTCCGCCAAGCGCGACGTCCCGCACTTCTACCTCGCCGCGGAGGCCGAGGTGACGGAGCTGGCCGCCCTGCGCGACCGGCTGAACGCCGACACCGAATCCGGGCTGCCGCGGATTTCGATGACCCATCTGGTGCTCGCCGCCGTCGGTCGGGCGCTCGCCGCCATGCCGGAGATGGACCGGGTGTGGGACGACGAGCCTCCGGGCGGCGCGATCCTCGCCCTGGGCCGCGGCGACATCGGCATGGCGGTGGACACGCCGCGCGGGCTGGTCGCCCCGGTGCTGCGCGGGGCGGCGACCCTGCCGCTCGACCGGCTGGCGGCGGAGGCCGCGTCGCTGACCCGCCGCGCCCGCGACGGCCGCCTGACGGAGGAGGATTTCCAGGGCGGCGCCGTCACCGTGTCGAACGCCGGCATGCACAACGTCACCTACATGACCTCGATCATCAACCCCGGCCAGTCGAGCATCCTCGGCGTCGGCAGCGTCCACTCCGTCTTCCGTCCCGACGACGCGGGCGCGCCGGTGCTGAAGCGCGAACTCGGCCTCGTCCTGTCGGCGGATCACCGGCTGTTCGACGGCGTGACCGCCCTGGCCTTCCTCAACCGCATCATCGCCGGGCTGGAGCGGCCGTTGCGCCTGCTTCGCGCACCCTGAACCAAAGCCGCCTGACCCAAGGAACGATTCCCCATGGACTTCCAGCTTTCCGAAGAACAGCGCCTGATGATCGAGACGGCGTCGCGCGTCGGCGCCGAGTTCGGTCCCGACTATTGGCGCGAGCAGGACGCGAAGAAGAGCTTCCCGACCGAAGCCTGGGCCGGCATCTGCGAATCCGGCCTCGGCGGCGTTTCCCTGCCGGAGGAGTATGGCGGCTCCGGCCTCGGCATGCTCGACATGGCGCTGGTGGTGGAGGCGCTGTCGGCGGCCGGCGGCGGCTCGACGCTGGCCCAGCTCTTCATGATCAACCCGATCTTCGGCGGCGTGGCGCTGGCGAAGTTCGGCACCAAGGCGCAGAAGGACGCCATGCTGCCCGCCCTGATCCAGGGCAAGCTGAACTTCTGCATGGCGCTGACCGAGCCGAACGCCGGCTCCAACAGCCTGGAGATCCGCACCTTCGCCCACGCCGACGGCCAGGGCTGGCGGCTGAAGGGCCAGAAGATCTGGATCACCGGCGTGCCCGACGCGCAGAAGATGCTGGTGGTCGCCCGCACCACCCGGCTGGAGGAGGCGGGCCGACGCACCGCCGGCATCAGCCTGTTCCTGATCGACGTCGACCGCGAGGGGCTCAGCCACCAGCCGATCGAGAAGGTCGGCACCAACACGCTGGCCTCCAGCACCGTCTATTTCGACGACGTGCGGATCGAGCCGGACGAGCTGATCGGCACGCTCGACGGCGGCTGGCACCAGCTTCTCGACGTGCTGAACACCGAGCGCATCGTCACCACCGCCGGACTGGTCGGCGCCGGCAGCCTCGCCATCCGGCTGGCGGTGGACTACGCCAAGGACCGCAAGGTCTTCGGCGACAAGCCGGTGGCCGCCTACCAGGGCGTCCAGTTCCCGCTCGCCCAGGCCCACGCCGAGCTGCAATGCGCCCGGCTGATGAATTTGAAGGCGGCGTCCCTGTGCGACACCGGCCTGCCCTACGGCAGCGAGGCCAACATCGCCAAGCTGATCGCGGCGCAGGCGGCGTCCCACGCCATCGAGCGGTCGATGCAGGCGATGGGCGGCATGGGCTACGCCAAGGAATACCATGTCGAGCGGCTGTGGCGCGACGCAAGGCTGTTCCGCTTCGCCCCGGTGTCGGAAGAGATGGTGTTGAACTTCATCGCCATGCACGATCTCGGCATGCCGAAATCCTACTGAAGCGGAACCGGCGGGCAACGCCGGACGCACATCCCGAGGGAGGGGACACCCGTGGTCAATCTGAGCGCCTTCATCCGGTTCCACGCGCTGCGCACGCCGGACCGGCTGGCGCTGGTCTACGGCGACCAGCGCATCAGCTACGCCGACTTCCTCGACCGCATCGGGCGCATGGCCGCCTTCCTCCACCGGCGCGGCGTGCGCGAGGGAGACGTGGTGGCGGTGGTGATGAAGAACAGCGCCGCCTTCCTGGAGATCGCCTTCGCCGCAAGCCACCTCGGCGCGGTGTTCCTGCCGATCAACTACCGGCTGGCCGCTCCCGAGGTCGCCTTCATCACCGGCAACGCGGGGGCGGTGCTGGTCTTCGCCGACACCGAGCTGGCCGCGGCGGTGAAGGACGACCCGCGCGCCGTCCTGGTCGACCCGGCGGCGCAGGCGGACGGGCGGGCGCTGGCCGGCACGGAAGGGCCGGTGCCGCCGATGCGGGTGCGCGGGACGCAGGACCTGTTCCGGCTGATGTACACGTCGGGCACCACCGACCACCCCAAGGGGGTCATGCATTCCTACGAGAACTTCTATTGGAAATGCATGGACCATGTGACGGCGCTGGGGCTGACGGCGCAGGATCGGCTGCTGGCGGTCGGGCCGCTGTACCATGTCGGCGCCTTCGACCTGCCGGGCCTCGCGGTGCTGTGGTTGGGCGGAACGATCTGCCTGCTGCGCGACTTCGACCCGGACACCGCGCTGGCCGCCATCGAGCGCGAGCAACTGACCGGCGCCTGGTTCGCCCCGGTGATGGTCGGGCGCATCCTGTCCCATCCGGAGCGCGGGCGCTACGACGTCTCCAGCCTGAAATGGGCGATCGGCGGCGGCGAGCGCACGCCGGAGCAGCGCATCCGCGACTTCACCGGCCTGTTCGCCAACGCCCGCTACATCGACGGCTACGGCCTGACGGAGAGCTGTTCGGGCGACACGCTGATGGAGGCCGGGCGCGAGATCGAGAAGATCGGCTCGACGGGCCGGGCGCTCGCCCATGTGGAGATCGACATCCGCGACGATGCCGGCACCTCCCTGCCCGCCGGGGAGATCGGCGAGATCTGCCTGCGCGGGCCGAAGGTCACCAAGGGTTACTGGAAGGACCCAGAAAAGACGGCGCGCAGCTTCTACGGCGACTGGTTCCGCACCGGCGACGTCGGCTATCTCGACGCCGACGGCTTCCTGTTCCTGACCGACCGCAAGAAGGACATGATCATCAGCGGCGGCGAGAACATCGCCTCCTCGGAGATCGAACGCGTCGTCTTCCTGCTTCCCCAGGTCGTCGAGGTCGCCGTCATCGCCGTCCCCGACGAGCGCTGGGGCGAGGTCCCGGCGGCGGTCGTGGTGCTGAAGGAGGGCGAGAGCCTCGACGCCGAGACGCTGGAGCAGCACTGCCGCCGGCACCTTGCCGGCTTCAAGATCCCCAAGCGCCTGCTGCTGCGCGAGGCGCTGCCGCGCAACCCGTCCGGTAAGGTGCTGAAGCGCGTGCTGCGCGACGAACTGGCCCCCGCCCATTCGGAGGACACCCCTTGACCGCTCCCGACCTGACCGCTCCCGACACCCTGGCGACGGCCATCGCCCGCTTCGTCGCCGGCCTGACCCTGGACAGCCTGCCGCCCGACGTGGTGGAAAAGGCGCGGGTCTGCCTGCTGAACGGTTACGGAATCGCACTCGGCGGCCATGACACCCCCTACGCCCCGGTGGCGCGGGCGGCGGCGCTGGCCCTGCACGGCGAACGATCCGACGGCGCCACCATGCTGGGCGACAACACATCTGGTAGGAGCCGGCGGACCAGCGTCCCCGGCGCCGCGCTCGCCGGCTCCGCCCTGTTCCACGGCCGGGCGCAGGAGGACACCTGCGGCGCCGCCCACATCGGCGCGGTGCTGATCCCGCTGCTGACCGCGCTGGTCGAGGCCGGGCATGGCCCGGTGGAACGGCTGCTGCCGGCCCTGGTCGCCGGCTACGAGGCGGGCGGGCTGCTGGAGAACGCCTTCTCGCCGCTGACCACGCCCGCCGGCCTGCGCGCCTCGCCGCTCTACGGCACAGTGGCCGCCGCCGCCGGCACGGCGTGCCTGCTCGGCCTGCCGGAGGAGCGCATCGCGGCGGCCCTCGCCAACGCCGCCTCCTTCACCGGCGGCATCCTGCAATCCTTCGACGACGGCACCGACGAGTGGCGCTATCAGGTCGGCGTCGCCGCGGTGAACGGGTTGACGGCGGCGCGGCTCGCGGCGGCGGGCTCGGTCTCCGCCCCCCGCGCCTTCGAGGGACGGACCGGCTTCGTCCGCGCCTTCGCCCGCACCGGCTGCGATCCCGTGGAGTTGGCGGCGCGGCTGGGGCGCGACTGGTCGATCCACCGCGTCACCTTCAAGCCCTACCCGGTCTGCGCCTTCAACCAGAGCCCGGTCACCGCGGCGCTCGCCCTGCGCGAGGAGGTGGCGGGGCGGGCCATCCGGTCGGTGACGGTGCGCATGAACCCGTTCGAGACCGGCTATGCCGGCATGGATTCGAAGGGCCCCTTCGCCAGCATCTCCGGCACGCTGATGAGCATCCCCTTCTGCATCGCGCTGACCCTGCTGCGCGGCGTGCCGACCATGGAGACGATGACCCGCTACGACGACGGCGCGGTCAACGCCCTGGTCGAACGGGTCGCCCTCGTCCCCGACGAGGGCGTGCGGCGGCTGTGCTGCGCCATCGAGGTGATGCTGGAGGACGGCACGGCGCTGACGCGCCGCCAGGACATGACGACCGACGACTTCTCCCTGCCCTGGGAGGCGGTGAGCGCGCTGGTCCGCCGCATCGGGGACGAAACCGGGGTGCCCGCCGACGCCTACGACCGGATCGAGCGTTTCGCCCGCGCCCTGCCCGGCGCGGCGATGGACGACGTGCTGGAGGCGTTCGGGCGGTTGCCCGATCACCCGCATCAGGCGTCGGTTTCTCTCGTCAAAGGCGTGGGGAACGGCTAAATCCGGGACGGAGAGGGAGATTGCAGGCGATGGTGGCGATGGGGCGGACGGCGGGAAAGAAGACGCGGGTGCAGCGGTCGGAAGAGGTCCGCGACGCCCTGTTCCAGGCCGCCGCCGAGGTGGTGGGGGAATACGGCTACATCGATGCCTCGATCACCCGCATCACCCAGCGGGCGAACCTGGCGCAGGGCACCTTTTACAACTACTTCGCCTCGCGGCAGGAAATCTTCGACGAGCTGCTTCCGGTGCTGGGCGCCAAGATGCTGGCCCACATCCGCCAGCAGGCCAGCGGCGCCAGGACCTTTCTGGAGAAGGAGGAGCTGTCCTTCCGCGCCTTCTTCTCCTTCCTCAAGCGCATGCCCTATTTCCTGCGCATCCTGAACGAGGCGGAGATCTTCGCGCCGAAGGCCCACCGCCAGCATTTCCACAACATCACCGGCGGCTACATGCGCTTCTTGCGCAACGCGCGCAAGAACGGGGAGATCGCCGACCTCAGCGACGAGGCGCTGGAGCCGCTGGTCTACATGCTGATTGCAACCCGGGGCTATCTCGCCTTGCGCTACACCGACGAGAACGGCGTCGTCAATTTGCCGGAGGAGGCGGTTACGGTCTATCTTCAGCTTTTGACCAACGGGCTGTCAGGGAGAATGACGTCCGGAAACCGTTGAGCGTTCTCCGAACGAGCGGCCCGGAGGCCGCCCCGTCATCGTCAGTGACCTTGTATCTTGCCAAGACGCCTGAATGTGCTGCGATCAGGCGCACCGGCCGCCCTCATGAGGGCAGCCGGTGCGGGCGGGATCCCGTTTGACCTTTGGTGCAGGAGACCGTGGGCCAGCCCGGATACCCGCCCGCTTTGCGCCTCGAACCCGAACCGTCGCCTCCGACCGCGGGAGCGATCGAAGCGGGCACCGCGATGCCGTTGTTCATCGCCCAAATGGCGGCCTGGGTGCGGTTGCCGATCAGAACCATGTTGACCGACGCGATGTGGCGTGGGCTGTTGCCCTTGCAGCCGCCCCAAAAGCCCAAGACCGGGCGCCCCGGCGCGACCTGCCGGAGGATCTGATGAACTGGCGCACCGCCTGGCGCGGTCTGCAACGTTGGACGGCTGCCGCGCTCGGGGGCAGAACTCCGGACGAGACCTGACACAGCAGCCCGGATTCAAGGCGCATCGTGCACGCAACATATTGCGAATGATTCGCATTGGCGCTAATCAGAGAGCGCCAGGTGTCGACCCTCTTTTTGAAACAGGTGTTCCCATGCCGCACGCAAGCGGGCTGTGGGCGCACCGGGTCCACGCCCGGCGCCGCTTCACGACGATTCGTCACTGGCCGAAAGCCATCGCTCCCACGGCCTTCAGCCTTTTCATCGGCATTGTTCCCGTTCAGGCCCAGGAATCCCCCACCCGTCTGCCCTCGATCACCGTCACCGGTTCCGCAATGACCGGCGAGGCCATCCGCCTGGAATCGGTGGCGCCCAGCGTGACCGTGACGCGGGAGGAGTTCGACACGCTGCCCAACGACCGCGTCAGCGACATCGTCGGACGCATGCCGGGCGTCGTGGTGTCCGGACCGCCGGGCGAAAAGAAGAGCTTCTCCCTGCGCGGCTTGCCGACCGACTACACGCGCGTCAGCGTCGATGGCATCCAGATGCCGGCGCCCAGCCGCAGTTTCGAGCTGATGAACATGTCGTCCTTCCTGGCCGGGGAGGTCACGCTGCTGCGCAACCCGTCGGCCGAGCACGATGCCGAGGGCATCGCCGGGCGGATCGCCGTCACCACGCGCGCCATTCCCGACGAACCCACCGGTGAACTGCGCGTCGGTTACGGCGGGCTGGGCGGGTTGAATGGAACCGCGAAGGCGGGGGGTGGCGCCTATGGGCGGCGGATCGACCGCTTCGGCCTGTTCGGGTCCGTTTCCTACGAGGAACGCCGGCTCACCAAGACCAAGAACAACAGCGAGTTCACCTATTCCGGCGGCCCCGGCGGTCAGGGGTTCCGCCGCAACGAGGAGGAACCCAAGGACGTCGCCAACCTTGATGCCGCGCTCGACCTTGCCGGTTTCTACGAGGGGGGCGAAATCCACTTCAAGCCGATCCTGCTGCGCGAAACCTCCGACATCGATAAATGGCGCGATCAGTACCGCCGCGTCACCGGCCAGTTCCAGGACCGCGTTCTGACCACCGGGCGCGAGGAGGCGACCAACGTCGGCGCCACGCTTGACCATACCCACCGCTTCGCCGGCGGGGTGTCGTTGCGGAACTTCGTCAACCTGTCCACGGCCGCTTACGACACCCGCAACCGCGAGGTGACGCTGACCCCGGTGCTCGCCTTCGGCTCGGCCACCGAAAGTGAGTCCGATTATGACGAACGGACCGTCCAGGGCGGCAGCACGCTGACGGTGCCGCTGAGCCTGGGAGTACCGCAGGTGCTCAAGGCCGGCCTCGTGGTCCGCGCGGCCAAGCGCACCAGCGACGGCGAGAGCTACACGCTGAACGCCGCGGGGATGCGTTCGCAGACCGCGGCCAACCGTCTGACCTCGCGGCAGTCCGACTATGAGATCGAGGAGCGTTACTACGCCGCCTTCGTCCAGGACGAGGTGACGCTGGGCGCCCTGACCCTCACGCCCGGCCTGCGGGTGGAGCGGGTGACCGACCGGCTGACCGGTTACAACGGCCGCTCCGACACCGACGCCACCGACCTGTTCCCGTCGCTGCCCATCCGCTACCGGCTGAACGACGCGATCGTGCTGCGGGGGGCGTTGTCGCGGCAGATCAACCGGCCGAAATTCGAGGACATGGCGCCGGGCATCACCGTACGCGGGCCGCGCACCATCTACGGCAACCCCGACGTCGCACCGACCCGGTCCTGGAGCGTCGATGCCGGGGCCGAATACCACGGCAACGGCTTCTTCCTGGCGGCCAACCTGTTCCATCGCCGGGTGCAGGACGTCATCGAGCCCGACGAAGTGAACAGCACCACGCTGGTGATCCGCAACGTCGGCGACGGCTACGCCCGCGGGCTGGAGCTGGAGCAGCGCTTCAATTTGGCCATGCTCGGCATCGAGGCGCTGCGGCCGCTGACCTTCTTCGCCAACCAGACCTTCCTGAAAACCGAGGTGAACGACCCCAACACCGGCAAGCGGCCCTTCGCCGAAACACCGGACATCACCGCGAACATCGGCCTGACCTGGAACGATCCCGACACCGGCACCATCCTGTCGGCAACCGTCAACGCCAGTTCCGAACGGCTGGTCATCAGCAACGAAGGGGCAGGACAGATCCGCCGCAAGACCCGCCGGCCTGAGGCCTTTGTCGATCTCTACGCCGAACAGCGGATCGCCGGGGGGTTCAGCCTGTTCGCCAGTGCTGAGAATCTGACCGACAAGGCGCGCGACGAGTATGAGATGGTCAACGGCGTGCTGTCGCGCGACGCGGTCATCAGCAGTGGCCGCACGCTGCTTGTCGGCGGTCGCATGCGCTTCTGAGCGGCCCGGCGGAATTCGCATGCCAAAGCATGAATTGCGATTGACAGTCAGTCGCAATTCATGCTTTTTTCATGGTGGGGACGTGATCTGACGACCCTGGGCAAGATGATGAGGATGGACCGGCGCGCACCGCGGCCGTGACCGTTGGAGACACCTGGCAATCCGTCACTCGGATGCCGCGGTGCCAGCCCGTCTTTGCACAATCAATGACATCACTGGATATGTTTGCACGGGTGGAAGTCAAATCCACCCTGGAGCTGGGCGGCTGGCTGTGGATCGGCACCGCCGCCGGACTCCTGCGCTGGAACCCGGAATCCGGCACTGCCGCCACCGCCGAGCCGATCCCCGGCTGGCAGGGCATCGAGGTGCAGGCACTGGCGGCTAACGGCGACCGGCTGGTCGCCGCGACCTATGGGCCGGACGGCGCCGCCATCACCCGCTGCGACGCCGACGGCGTTCCGGGCGAGCGGATCGCCCCGCCACCGGGCGAGAAGGTCAAGACGCTGGCGGCCTGCGGCGGCACGCTGTGGATCGGCACCAAGCGCGGCGTCTTCCGCCACGATGGGCAGGGTTGGAACCATGTCTTTGGCGCCGAGGGCAAGGCCGAGCTTCTGCGGCTGTGGCACCGGGGCGACCGGACCCTGGTCGGTTCGGTCAAGAAGCTGGCTCCCGACGACCGTCCCACCCTGATCGAAAGCGCGGACGACGGCGACAGCTGGACGGTGCTGCCACAGCCCGACTATCAGGATCTCGTGCTCGCCGCGGCCGGCGGGTCGATCATCACCCGCTGGCGCGGGGCGCGGCCGATCGGCAAGCGCGCCGGCTACAAGAAGCACCCGATCACCGCCGGGCTGATCGCGGCAGACGGCACCACCGCCGTGGTCGATGGCGACAAGCTGGAGATCGCGCGGCCCGGCGCCGCCAAGCTCGCCGCCTATCACCCGGCCATCGCCGAGGCGGAGCATCTCCATCTCGTGCCCGGCGGCGCGGTGGTCGCCGGCGCCCAGGGGGCCTGGCGGTTCGAGCCGGCCAGCGGCACCCTGACCGACCTGCTGCCCGCCCACGGCCTCGACCGCCGGCCCGGCAAGCTGAAGCGCCTGTTCCTGCTGGACGGCGCGCTGCTGGGGACGACCACCTTCGGGACCTTCCGGTCCTTCGACGACGGCGTGTCGTGGGAGCGCGCCGATTCCGAATGGTGGGTGCTCGACGCCGAGCACGCCGCGCGCGGCGCCGCCGGACGCTGGTGGATCGCCTGCCAGCGGGGGCTGTTCCGCACCGACGACCGGGGCGCCCGCATCGACTACCACAAGATCAAGGTGGACGGTCCGCATTACGCGGAGCTGCGCGCCCTGGCGGTGGCCGGCGACCGGGTGGCGATCGGCACCAAGCAGGGGCTGTTCGTCAACCGCCCGTCCGAGGATCCCGAACGCTTCGTCCGCGTCGAGGCCTTCGGAACCGGGGCGGTCGAGGCGCTGGCCTGCGATCGCTCCGACGGCACGCTGGTCGTCGGCACGGCGGCCGGGACGCTGTGGCGCTGGGATTGGGCGACGGCTCCCCAGTCCCTGGCCGAGATGCCCATCGGCGAATCGGCGATGCTGGCCGGGAACGGGGTCGCGTGGCTCGCCTGCGGCGACCGTCTGACCGAACTCCGTGGCCGCGCCCTGACCGACGCGACCCCGCCGGACGCCAAGGGTGAAATTCATCTGACCGAGGCCGGCGACCGGCTGTTCGTCTGGGATGGGCAAGGGGCGTGGATGCGCCACCGGGAGGGACGGGACTGGACCGCCGTGGCCGGTTGGCCGGCCGGCGTCCGCCATGTCGCCATCGACAGCGCGCGCGGCGTCGCCCTGGCGACCGACCGTGCCCGCCTTTTCCGCATCGCGCTGTGAGCCTCAAGGAATCCCCTGTGATGGACGATTTCACTCCCTACCGGCGCCCCGAGGTCAAGGGCGCCATCCTCCACCGCGACGCGCTGTGGCTGGCGACACTGGGCGGCCTGTTCCGCTGGCGCGACGACCGGCTGGAGCCGGTTCCCGGTTTCGCCGGACGGCCGGTGCGGGCGCTGGCCGCCGCCCCGGACGGCGTGCTGCTGGCGACCGGTGAACGCGGCGCCCCGCTGCTGGTCTGCGACGAGACCGGCACCATCCTGCGCCGGCTCCCCGATCTGCCGGCGCCCGAAGCCAAATCGCTGCTGGTCCAGGACGGGGTCGTCTTCGCCGGAGGCAAGACCGGCATCTGGCGGCTGGACGGCGATGATTGGACGGGCGTGCGCTCCGGTCGCCCCTATGAGGTGATCGGTCTCGCCGGCGAACCGGGCCGCATCCTGGCCTTCGTCAAGAAGCAGGGACCGGGCCGCGAACCGGCGCTGGCCGTGTCGGTGGACGGCGGAGACCGCTGGCGCCACGTCTACGAAGGCTCCTACGCCGACCTCGCCCGCGCCGTGGCCGGCGACCTGATCGTCACCCAATGGGGCGGTCCGCATCGGCTGGGCGAGGCGGTCGTCCCGCGCAAGGAACCCGTGACCGCCGCCGCCGTCGGCGCGGGCACGGTCGCCCTGATCGGCGGCAGCAAGCTGGAACTGCTGCATGGCGGCCGTTGCCGCATGGAGATGAAGCATCCCGCCTTCGCCGAGGCGGAGATTCTGCTGCTGCTGGGTGACCGCGCCCTGGTGGCGGGGTGCCAAGGCGCGCTTCTGGTCGACCTGTCCACCGGCCTCTCCCGTGACCTGTTCGACGGAGCGGCGGCGGACGCGTCCGCCGCGAAGGTCAAGAAGCTGTTCGCGCTCGACGGTGGCCGGCTGCTGGCGACCGCCAGCTTTGGAACTTTCCTGTCGGACGAGACCGGCTCGGGTGTCTGGCGGCCGGTTCATGCCGACTGGAGCGTCCTCGACGCGGTGGGGACCGCCCGTGCGCCGGACGGGGTGTGGTGGCTGGCTGCGCAGCGCGGCCTGTTCCAAAGCCCCGACAACGGCGCGAGCTGGAAGCATGTCAAGGTGACGGGTCGTCCGCACGGCTTCGCCGAGTTGACCGGCATCGCCTTCGCGGGCGGGCGGCTGGCGCTCGCCACCAAGGCGGGGCTGTTCCTGTCCGGTTCCGGCGGGCCGAAGGATCTGCGGGCGGTGCCCGCCCTTGGGCGGCAACTGATCGACGGTCTGGCGGTCGATGGGGAGGCTCGGCTGATCGTTGCCAGCGACCGGACGCTGCACCGCGTCGATCCGCTCGACGGCACGGTCGAGCGGCTGGCCGATCTGCCGCCCGGCACCGAGCCGATGGCGACGGCGGACGGGCGGATCTGGCTGGCCGGCAAGGCTGGTCTGTTCCGCCTCGACGGCGGCACACCGGCCCTGGTCGAGGCGGTGGCCGGGCCGGGCGAACTGCACGCCTCGGCTGGCGAGGGCGGGCTTCTGGCTTGGCGCGGCGACCGCGCGTGGCTCGCCGCGCCAGGTGCGGAGGGCTGGCGCGACGTGCCGGACTGGCCGTTCGGCGTGAAGAGCGCCGTTCCGGCCGCCGGATGGGTGATCGCCACCGACCGTCAGGCCATCCACCGGCGCTCGGCCGCCTGACCGCAAGGACTCCGCCGGCCCGTCCGGCGGAGTCGCTTCCAGCCCATCGGGTTCCCATGCCCCCTTCCGCCTGTTCCGACGCGGGCGCGCCGCCACCCGTCACCCCTCTCTCCCAGCCTCCCGACCAGCCCCCTTCCAGGGACTCCTCGTCCGCCATGCCCCGTCTGTTGACCGAGATGCTCGGCACCCTGCTCGGCATCCGCGGGCTGATCGGCGCTCTGCTGCTGGCTCTGACCTTCAAGGCGGCGGTTGCCCCCAGCTTCTCCTGGATCGCCAAGGAGGGCATCGGCGCCGTGCAGATGGCCGGGGCGACCGTCGTCACGGTGATCGCCGCCGTCGGTGTGCCGTTCCTGCTGGTCGCGCTGGCCGGGGGGATTGCCGAATTCACCGAGCGGATCGCCTCCAAGGCGGTAGAGCAACGGCTGATCATCGTGCTTCAGCGCACCTACCTCGACCGCCGCCGGGGCGAGAGCCAGGCCCGCGACGTCACCCAGATTCTATACGGCAGCGAGTTGGCGAAGAAGGGCTTCGAGGTCATCTACAAGGACGCCTGGCGGCTGACCGCCGAAGTCGGCGCGATCATCCTCTGGCAATTGTCCATCGGCCCGGAATGGCTGCCGGCACTGCTGCTGTCCATCCTGCCGGCGTTGCTGATCGTCTGGCTGGTCGGCCCGGCCATCCAGCGCCTGAGCCGCTTGGTCCTGACCACCCACCGCGTGCTCGCCGCCCGCACCAAGCGTCTGCACAAGGAGCGGTTCGAGCGGTCGCAGGAACGGCTTTTCCGCTCGGTCATGCATCTGGAGGTGCTGCGTTGGCTGGCCGACCGGGGCATGGGGGCGGTGCTGTGGGTCAGCTTCGGGCTGTTCGTCGGCGTCTCGCTGGCTTTCGACCTCGGCTTGATTCCCAGCAGCGGCGACGTCGCCACCGCGTCGAGCTTCGCCGTCAACCTCGCCCTGCTCGCCAAGCCGCTGGGCGACATCGGCAAGGTCTACACCAAATGGCGCGAGGCGATGCCCGCCGTGATCCCGGTCTACGGCCGCGCCTGATCCACCCTGTCCGCTTTCCCGGAAATCGCGATGACGACCATTCTGCTGCTGTGCTGTTCCAACCTGTTCATGACCGCCGCGTGGTACGGGCATCTCAAGCATCCCGGCGCGCCGCTGTGGAAGGTGGTCCTCATCAGTTGGGCCATCGCCTTCGTCGAATATTGCTTCGCCGTGCCGGCCAACCGGATCGGCTACGTCTCGGGCTTCAGCGCCGGACAGTTGAAGGTAATCCAGGAGGTGGTGACGCTGGTGACCTTCGCCGGCTTCGCCGCCCTCTATCTGGGAGAGGCGCTGAAATGGAACCACCTCGCCGCCTTCGTCTGCCTGATCGCCGCCGTCGGATTCATGTTCTCCGACCGCTTTTGACAAGGCCGTTGGCCAGGGGGTCGAGTTGCAGGGGAACAGAAAGTCTCGGTAAGAATCGAACCCCAGCACTCCCGTTGTCTTCGCGCACGGTTTCGGTGGAGCATACCCTATGGTATTCCAGCACGCTGGGGTTGCAGGTTGTTTCCGATCTTCCCCCCCAACCACGGCGGCTTCATTCAATGCGCCCTCTCGAAGAGATTGCTGCTGCTCTGGACCTTCGCATTGCCCAAGGGGCCTATGTCGGGGTGATTGCCGGCGTATACAGCGAAGGCCGGTGACATCCTCGGTCGTGGGGTGGCTGACCATCAACCGTGGGTACCATCGGCAGGTTGCCGGCGCGTCGGGCGCCGACGTGCGTGACCGCCTGAACGGATTGCTGCTTCTGCCGCCCGGCCAGACGCGCACCGCCTGGGACGGCATGACGACCGAACCGAAGCGGCCGACCCCGCGCCACCTGCCCGCGCCACCTGCAGGATTTCCTGCGCCATCTCGATTGGCTGCGCGAACAGGGCGCCGGCACCGCGGTGTTCGCCGAGGTCCCGGACGCCAACTCTTCGATGACCACCGGCCTCCGCCCGCCCCGGCGGCCACGAGCCACAGCGGCGTCAAGGCCGGCGCGGGTCCGTTCGCGGATGAGGGCGCGCTCGAATTGCCTAAGGGCGCCGAAGATGTGGAAGATGAGCCGGCCACCAAGCGTGCTCGTGTCGACCGCCTCCGTCAGGGAGCGGAAGCCGACGCCACGGGCCTCCAGGGCGTTTACCGCCTCGATCAGGTGTGGCAGCGAGCGGCCGAGACGATCCAGCTTCCACACCACCACGATGTCACCCTCGTGCGCAAAAGCCAAGGCCGCTACCATCCGCCGTGCCTTCGCTCTGCCCGGTCGTCGACAAGTTGACGGTGCCGGCGCCGGCGTCACGCCACCCGGCCGGCGTTCTGGCAGATGTGCTTGAGTTCGGTGAAGTCGGCGAAGGCATCATAGCCATGCAGCCGGCCCAGGCCGCTCTGGCGGTAGCCGCCGGTCTCGGCCTCGGCGAAGAGACGGTTGTGGTCGTTGATCCAGACGGTGCCGTTGCGCAGAGCGCGTGCGATGCGCAGGGCGCGCGCGCCGTCCGTCGTCCAGACGCTGGCCGACAGCCCGAACACCGTGTGGTTCGCCTTCGCCACCGCTTCGGCCTCATCCTCGAAACGCTCCAGCACCAGGAAGGGGCCGAAAATCTCCTCCTGGCAGAAGAAGGCGGCGGTGTCGCCATGCGCGACCAGCGACGGGGTGAGGAAGGCGCCGGCCGCCGGCAGGCTGTCCGGCACGCCGCCGCGCAGGACCACCTCGTCGCACAGGTCAAAGGCGCGCTCCACCTGACCCTGGACCTGGGCGCGCGCCGCCGTGTCGATCAGCGGCCCCATGCCCATGGCCGGATTCATGCCGTCGCCGACGGCGATGGCAGCCAGCGCCGCGCGAAGCTGCTCCTTCATCGCGTCGTAGACGGAGCCGTGGACCAGCACCCGGCGGGCGGCGGTGCATTGCTGACCGGAGATGATGGTGGCGGCGGCGGCGATGCGCGACGCGGTGGCTGCGATGTCGGCGTCGGGGAAGACCACGCAGCAGCTCTTGCCGCCCAGCTCCAGCGACAGCTTCTTCATGGTCTCGGCGGCAGTGGCCATGATCCGCTTGCCGGTCGCGGTCGATCCGGTGAAGCTCAGCACGTCCACCAGGGGGGACTCGACCAGCCGGGCGGACGCGGCGTGCCCGGTTTCACTGACCATGTTGCACACCCCGGGCGGCAGCCCCGGCACCTCGGACAGGGCGCGCAGGAAGGCGGTGGTCAGCAGCGTGGTCTGCGCCGCCGGCTTGACCACGGCGGTGCAGCCGCAGGCGAGCGCCGGCCCGATGGCGCGGGCGAGCAGGACGGCGGGCGCGTTCCAGGGAATGATCAGCGCGGCCACGCCCGCGGGCTCGCGCAGCATGGTGGAGAACACCCCGGGCTCGACCTCCAGCACATGGCCGGGGATGTGCCGGGCGAGGCCGCCGTAGTAGCGGATCTCCGAAATGGCGCCGGCGATCTCGCCGCGCGACTGGACCAGGACCTTGCCGTTCTCCAAGGTCAGCAGGCGGGCGAGATCCTCGGCCTGCGCCTCCAGTTTGCGCGCCCAGTCCAGCAGGACGGTCTGGCGCAGGCGCGGACTCTGCGCCCACTCCGTCCGCTCGAAGGCAGTGCTGGCCGCGGCGATGGCGGCGTCCGCCTCGTCCCGTCCGCCGTCGGCAAAGGTTCCGATGGCGCTGCCGTCCATGGGGTTGAGGCTGGCCGCCTGCCGCTGGCCGGGAATCCACGCGCCGCCGATCCATTGGCCGGTCGATCGATGGCTGTCGGGAAAGGTCATGTCTGTTTCCTCCATTGTCGTTGGACGGCCGTCGCGCGGCGCAGTGGATGGGCGGGCGGGCGTGGCCGCAGCTAATCCCGGGGCTGCTCAGGCAGGCAAATAGTCTGTTCTAATCAAGGGGATCACTTCGCGTGATGGTCCGCCGTCACCGATGAGGTCGATCGCGCCGCCTCGAGAAGCCGCTCGTTCATGATGTCCATGAAGCGGACGGCGGCGAGGCTGAGCGGGCGCCGCGGGTTGTGTATCCAAGCAAGCGTGCGCGCGATGGCCGGGTCGACGATCCGGTGCGCCCGCAGAGTGCCGTCGGACAAGCCGCGATGGACGCCGATGCTGGGCAGAACGGTCACCCAATCCGTGCGCGCGACCAGTTCGGCGATGGAAATCAGCGAGTCGATCTCCAGCTTCGGCTTCAGATCGATCCCCTGGACCTCCAACTCCTGCTCGAGCACCGCGCGCAGGCCGTGGCGCTTGGACGGGATCACGAGGCGGTAGCGGGACAGGTCGGCCAGCCGCACCGGCTCGACGATCGCCGGTCCGTGGGCGGTGCCGCTGACCAGGACCATCTCCTCGTTCAGGATGTCCTCGGTGGTGAGCGCCAGCTTCTTGCGGGAGCGGTTGATCAGCGCGATGTCCAACTGCCCCGTGGTCACCTGCTCCACGAAGTTGGCGGTGTAACCTTCGGTGACGTTCAGTTCGACGCTGGGGTACTGGCTCGAGAACCGCTCGACCGTCTGCGAGAGCGCCGACTGGGTGACGGACGCGATCAGCCCGATGGACACCTGGCCGGAAATCCGGCCCGACAGGTTGCTGATCTCCTGCTTCGCCGCGGCGATGTCCCGCAGGATCGGCAGGAACAGGCGGTACATGGTGCGCCCCGCGGCGGTCGGGATCATGCCCTGCGAGCTGCGCTCGAACAGCTTCTCGTTCAGCTCCGCCTCCAGCTTGGCGATCTGCATGCTGAGCGCCGGCTGCACCACGTTCAATCGCCGGGCGGCCCGCGTCACGTTTCCCTCCTCGAACAGGCAGACGAAATACTGGAGTTGCCGCAGGTCCATGACGATCTCGCAGGGTCGAAGGGCGCCGGGTTGGCACCGCACCGTGATTCCGTCAGGTTTCTACCATGGAATCGCCGGTTGGCCCGGCGGCCCGCTCCGGCGACCGATGGACGGCTGACCGGCCGGAGCGCCGGGCCGTTTCGCCCCAGCGGCGAACCTTCCCGCTGTCCAGGTCGAAGAGGTCCAGCACCCGGCCGACCGTGTGGTCGATCATCTCGTCCAGATCCGCCGGCTTGGCGTAGAAGGCCGGGACCGGCGGGGCCAGGATCGCCCCCATTTCGGACAGCGCGGTCATGGTGCGCAGATGCCCCAGATGCAGCGGCGTTTCGCGCACCATCAGGACCAGCCGCCGCCGCTCCTTCAGCACGACATCGGCGGCCCGGCTCAGCAGGCTCGTCGTGGTGCCGCAGGCGATTTCCGACATGCTGCGCATGGAGCAGGGAGCCACCACCATGCCCATGGTGCGGAAGGACCCGGACGAGATCGACGCCGCGATGTCGTCGATCGGATGGGCGACGGAGGCCAGCGCCCGGATGTCGGCGATCTTCCAGCCCGTCTCCATCGCCGCGGTGATCTCCGCCGACCGCGACATCACGAGATGGGTCTCCACATCCAGCAACCGCAGGGTCTGCAGCATGCGTATCCCGTAGATCACGCCGGACGCGCCGGAAATGCCGACAATCAGACGCGGCGGCGCGGCGGCCCGCCGCCCGCTCTCCCCGTCCCCGGCGTCCCTCCAGGCGGAGGCGTTCGGAACCATGTTCATCAGTCACTTCCCTCGCGACGCGGACCAAACCGAAACCCAGTATGGAAGCGCCGCACGACGATCACTAATAGTGATTGCTAATACCCGCAATCACGATCCCTGATGGCGGACGCACCCCTCATACCGACCAGTCGATGGACGGAGCTCTCAAACGGCCGGCTTTCGCATGCCGATGCTCCTCCATCATTTTTCATGATCGCTCCAATGACTCGAAGTTATTTGATTAATTGGCGCCACAAAGCGTTTCATGGACGAACTAAGCCGGGCCGGTCGATGAACCGCGGCAGTCGAGGGAGTGACAACGTTGATCGAACAGAAGCAGACGACCGAAGCACAGGAGCAGCATGACGAGTCCGCTTCGGACCTATTCCTGCGTCAACTGTCCGCCTGCGGGGTCGACTACTTTTTCGCGAATGGCGGAACCGATTTCCCGCCGATCGCCGAGGCCTTTGCCCGCGCGGCGGAGCGCGGCACGGACGTTCCTCGCCCCATGGTGATCCCGCACGAGAACGTCGCCGTTTCGATGGCCCACGGCGTCTACATGACGACCGGCCGGCCGCAGGCGGTGATGGTGCATGTGAATGTCGGCACGGCCAACACGGTCAACGCGGTGCTCAACGCCAGCCGCGACGAGACCCCGGTTCTGCTGTTCGCCGGCCGCTCCCCCTACAGCGAGACCGGCCGGCACGGCACGCGCACCCGCTACATCCACTGGGCGCAGGAGATGTTCGACCAGGGCGGCATGCTGCGTGAAGCGGTGAAGTGGGATTACGAGCTGCACCTGCCGGAGCAGGCCGCCGATCTGGTCGCGCGGGCCTATCAGGTGGCGATGACCTCGCCGCGTGGCCCCGTCTACGCGACCCTGCCGCGCGACGTGCTGGCCGACCCCATCCGCGTCTCCCGCCCCGACAGCGGCCGCCGGCCGGCGCCGGCGGTGCCGCACCCGCAGCCCGACGACATCCGCCGGCTCGCCGACTGGATCGCCGCGGCCGAACGCCCGCTGATCATCACCCAGGGCGCCGGGCGCACCAAGGCGGGCTTCGACGCGCTGGCCCGCGTGGCGGAGCGCTTCGCGATCCCGGTGGTGTCCTTCCATCCGCGCTTCCTGAACATCGCGGCCGACCACCCGATGAACCTCGGCTTCCAGCCGGGCGAGCTGCTCGCCAGGGCCGACCTCGTCATCGCGCTGGAGGCCGACGTTCCCTGGATCCCGAACCTCGAAGCGCCGCCCGACGGCTGCCGCGTCGTGCAGATCGGCGAAGACCCGTCCTTCACCCGCTACCCGATGCGCAGCTTCCCCACGGATCTCAGCCTTATCGGCGACACCGCGACGGTCCTCGAAGCGGTCGAACTGCGCCTGACCGGCCATGACGGCCTCGACGAGGGGCGCATCGCCGCCCGCGGCGCCGTCCTGCGCACCCAGTCGCGCGCCCTGGCCGCCAAGCGCCTGGCGCCGGACGCCATGCCGGCGGGCTCCGCCATCGGTCCGGAATGGCTGAGCGCCTGCATCGCCGAGGCGGTCGGCCCCGGCGCGCTGATCGTCAACGAATACCCCCTGCGGCTGGAGCATTGCCCGCAGACCGCGAGCGGCAGCTATTTCGGACTGAGCGCCGCCGGCGGCCTCGGCTGGGGCCTGGGGGCGGCACTGGGCGCCAAGCTCGCGAACCCGGACCGGCTGGTCGTCGCGACGCTCGGCGACGGCGCCTACATGTTCGCCAACCCCACCGCCTCCCACTGGGTCGCGGAGGCGCACGGTCTGCCGGTCCTGACCATCATCTTCAACAACCAGCTCTACGGGGCCGTGCGCAACGCCACCATGGCGATGTACAAGACCGGCGTCGCCGCGCGCGACGGCGGCCGCATGCTGGCCGACCTCAGCCCGGCGCCCGCCTACGAGAAGCTGGTGGAGGCGAGCGGCGGCGCCGGCTTCCGCGTCGAACGGCCGGAGGACCTGCGCGAGACGCTGCGCCGCGCGGTCGCGGTGGTGACCGGCGAGCGCCGGCAGGCGCTGGTCAACGTGCTGTGTGACTACTGATGTCGGCCCGGGACCAAGCCATGGCCGGGGTCGCCGCCCCGGCAAGCCCCGCAACCCCGGCAGGCGCCGCGAAGCCGGCGGGCGGCTGGGGGACCGGCGGCCTGTCCACGGAGGCTGCGCGCCTGCGCCGCCGCTTCCCGACGGTCGCCGACCTCGCAGCGCAGGCCCGGCGGCGGACGCCGCGCTTCGCCTATGACTTCGTGGCCGGCGGGGTGAACGACGACCTCGGGCTGGTGCGCAACCGCCGGGCGCTGGACGCCATCGAGATCGTGCCGCGCTATGGGTTGGACGTTCGCTCGGTGACGACGGAAACGACCCTGTTCGGTCGCGGCTACGCGCTGCCGGTCGGGGTGGCCCCGATGGGGCTGGCCGGCCTGCTGTGGCCGGACGCCGACGAGTCCATCGCCCGGGCGGCGCAGCGGGCGCGCATTCCCTACGTGATGTCCACGGTCGCCAACACCTCCATCGAACGCATCGCGGCGATCGCCCCGGACGTCTTCTGGTACCAGCTCTACAACGTGCCGGAGAACGACCACGCGGTGTCGCTGGACCTGATCCGGCGGGCCCAGGCCGCGGGCGCCCACGCGCTGGTCCTGACCATGGACGTGCCGGTGCGCTCCAAGCGGGTGCGCGACGTCCGCAACGGCCTGGTCGTGCCCTTCCGCCCCACCCTGCGCACCGCGTGGGACGTGGCGTGGGCGCCCGGCTGGGCGCTGGCGATGCTGCGGAAGGGCCAGCCGCGCTTCCGCAACTTCGAAGCCTATCTGGGGCCGGACGCGAGCACCGCCGATCTGGCGAGCTTCGTCTTCCAGAAGATGACCGGCCCGCTGACCTGGGACTCGGTGGCCCGATTCCGCGAGGCCTGGAGCGGCCCGCTGATCGTCAAGGGCATCCTGCATCCCGACGACGCCGAGACGGCGGTCGCGCTGGGCGCCGACGGAATCCTGGTGTCGAACCATGGCGGACGCCAGTTCGACGCCGCCCCGGCCACCGCCAGCGCGCTGCCCGCGATCGTGGAGCGGGTCGGTGGACGGGCCACGGTCCTCGTCGACGGCTCCATCTCCTCGGGCCTGGACCTGCTGCGCGTCCTCGGCCGGGGCGCCGTCTCCGCCTTCGCGGGACGCGCCTTCCTGATGGCCTACGCCGCGGCCGGCGAGGACGGCGTCGACCACGTCGTGCGCCTCTTCACCGAGGAACTGCGGGTGGCGCTCGCCCAGAGCGGCGCCGCCGCGATGGGCGTCACCTTGGGCGCCGCTCCGGGCGCCGCCGGGGGGCCGGCCGCTCCCCATCATCACCCATAACCAACCGGCGCCCCGAACAAGAGCCTCGGCAACGGGCCTGGCGTCATCACACTCCGGGAGGGTATCCGCATGGAAGCCAATTGGACGGCCATGTCCCTGGCTGTCGTCTACATCCTGGCGATGGGCGTGGTCAGCTACGCCGCGCGCCGCTTCTCCAACACCGCCCACAACTTCACGTCCGGCGGCACCACCTACCCCGCCATCCTGGTGGGCTTCCTGCTGATGTCGGAATTCATCGGGACGACCGCCAGCGTCGGCACCGCCCAGGCCAGCTACAAGTGGGGCATCTCGGCGGCGTGGAACCTCGTGGCGCTGGGCATCGGCTTCATGCTGTACGCCTTCCTGTTCGCCCGCAAGTTCAAGGACCTGGGCGAGAACACCATTTCCGGCGCCCTGGCGCGGACCTACGGCGCGCCGACCAAGATCGCCACCAGCGTCATCATGATCTTCGCGCTGCAGATCGTGGCCGTGTCGGTCTACGCCAGCGGCGGGGCGGTGCTCGCCGGGCTGCTGAAGATCGACCGGTCGCTGGCCATCGTCTTCACCGGCCTGTTCGCCGCGCTCTACGTCGGCATGGGCGGGATGCGCTCGGTCATCTACACGAACGTGATGCACGCCGTCGTCAAGTACATCGGCATCATCGTCGCCACCGCCTTCGCGCTGAGCCAGGTCGGCGGCTGGTCGGAGCTTCGGGCGCAGCTGCCGCCGGCCATGTTCACCGTCGACAACGCCGGCTGGCCGCAGATCCTCGCCTGGATCCTGGCCGGGACGGGTGCCGTCTTCTCCACCCAATACGTGCTTCAGGCGATCAGCACGGTCGGCGATGCCGGCAAGGCCCAGAAGGCCAGCTTCTACACCTCGGTCCTGCTGATCCCCTTCGGCATCGCCGCGGCCATCTGCGGCATGTGCGCGGCCGTGCTGTTCCCGAAGATCAACTCGCTGCAAGCCTTCCCGATGATCGTGGCGCAGATGGACAGCATGATGGCGGCGGTCGTCGTCGCCGGCCTCGCCGCCTCGCTGTTCGGCACGATCTCCGCGATCAGCATCGGCACGGCGACGCTGCTCTACAAGGACTTCTACCTGCCGATCACCGGCAAGGCCGCGGGCGACAGCCAGTCCCTTCGGTTCGTGCGGGTCGCCGCCATCGTCGTCGGCCTGCTGCCGATCCCGCTGGCCATCTTCGCGCCGGACGTGCTGAAGGTGACCTTCCTGGCCAAGTCGCTGCGGCTGACCCTGGCGGTGCTGGTCCTCTTCATCTTCTACGCGCCGACCTTCGGCAGCCCCAAGGGGGCGGTGACCAGCATCGTGCTGTCGCTGTTCCTGACCATCGGCTGGTACATGGCCGGCGATCCCTACGGCATCGACAACGCCTACATCGCGCTGGTCATCCCGCTGATCGTGATGAGCATCAGCCACCTGCCGCGCCTGATGACCTCCGGCAGGGCCATGCGGGACACCGCCTGACGGCGCGGGCCGGGGGAAACACGGTACCCCGGCCCCCCGCGTGGCCCCGCCGCGTCTTTGAAACTCTTCCAGCAGGGCACAAACGCCATGAGCGCGCACATCATCGAACGCATCCACTCCCAGGACCCGCGCAGCAAGGCCTTCGGCCTGCGCGGCTGGCTCGACCGGCTGGCGGCGACCAACCGCCTGACGGTGATGCGCCCCGGTGTCGGGCTGGTCCATGAGCTGGCCGCCGCCGCCAAACGCCTGGACGGCACCACCGCCACCCTGTTCCCCCGCCCGGACGGGCATCCGGGATCGGTCGTGTCCGGCCTCGTGTCCGACCGCGCCTGGATGGCCGAGGCGCTGGGCGTCTCCGGCGACGCGCTGATCGCCCACGTCCGCAAGGCCGCCGACGCGCCGCTCCCCTGGCGCGAGATCACCAACGCCCCGGCGCAGGAGGTCGTGCACCGCGGCCCCATCGACCTGACCCGGCTGCTGCCCATCCCGACCCACAACGAGCACGACAGCGGCCCCTACATCTCCGCCGGCCTGACCATCGCGCGCGATCCGGAGACCGGCGTCCAGAACGTCTCGATCCACCGCTGCCAGATCAACGGGCCGGACCGCATCGGCATCCTTCTGCTGCCGCGCCACACCGACCATTTCTACCGGAAGGCCGAAGCGAAGGGCGAGTCCCTGGAGATCGCGCTGGTCATCGGCGTCGACCCGGCCACGCTGCTGGCCTCCCAGGCGATCGTGCCGGTCGGCCAGGACGAGCTGGAGATCGCCGGCGCGCTGCGCGGCGAGCCGCTGGAGGTCGTGCGCTGCCTGACCAACGGAGTCCGCGTCCCGGCCCGGGCGGAGATCGTGATCGAGGGCCGTCTGCTGCCCCGCGTCCGCGAGGCCGAGGGGCCGTTCGGCGAGTTCCCGCAATATTACGGGGAGCGGGCCGACCGCCACGTCATCCAGGTGGACGCGGTGACCCACCGGCTCCGCCCGATCTTCCACACCATCGTCGGCGGCGGGCTGGAGCATCTTCTGCTGGGCGCCATCCCGCGCGAGGCGACCATCCTCGCTTCCCTTCAGCGCAATTTCCCCGGCGTGCAGGACGTCCACCTGTCGCTGGGCGGCGTCGGGCGCTACCATCTCGTGGTGAAGCTGCGGAAGACGCAGCACGGCGAGGCCAAGAACGTCCTGCTCGGCGCCTTCGCCGCCCATTACGACATCAAGCACGCCGTCGTCGTCGACACCGACGTGGACATCCACAACGCGCGCGAGGTCGAGTGGGCCGTCGCCACGCGCTTCCAGGCCGACCGCGACCTCGTGGTCATCGGCGACAGCCAGTGCTCCAAGCTCGACCCGTCCACCGCCGACGGGCTGGGCGCCAAATGGGGCATCGACGCGACCATCCCGGTCGACGCACCCGAGATGAAGTTCAAGCGCATCCGCGTCCCCGGCGAGGACAGCGTGGATCTGGACCGGCTGGTCGATCCCGGCGCCTCATGGCGCACCGCGATCGGCTAGCTCCGGCCGGCCGCACCGAGTCACGTCCCCACTCGCGCCGATCCGGAGTCCAAAAGGCCGGATCGGCCGCCTTTTTTGCCGGGTCTGCACCCGTCACCCTGTTTCCATCGGCAGACGTCTCCGCGCCATGGCCCCGCGCCATCCGGGGACGAACAGAACGAGGACCGCGCATCATGTCGAAGGCCATGCGGATACACCAGGGCGCGTTCGGCCGCGTCGCGCTGCTGGACATGGACCACGCGCTGATCCACCACGCGCACCCCCATTGCCATGTGCTGATCAAGGCATCGGGCGCCGACACCCAGTTCGCGGTGCGCGAGCGGTGCCACCCCCTGCGCGACGACACGGCCGTGCTGGTGAACAGTTGGGAGGCGCATTCCTACGCCCACCAGCCGGGGGCGCCGGGCACGGTGATCCTGGCGCTCTACATCGAGCCCGGCTGGCTCGGCGCCATGCAGCGGGAGTTCACCGCCAGCGGCAACCCCGGCTTCTTCGCCCACCCCTGCGGCGCGCTGACGCCGCACATCCGGCGCCTCGCCGATCGCATGACCGCGGAGCTGCTGTACGGCGATCCCTCGGCCGAGCGGATGGAGCAGGCGCTGTTCGACCTGATGCTCGCCATCGTCGACCGCTTTTCCGACTGGCGGAGCCTGCGCGGAGCCGCCCTGTCCCCGGTCACGGCGCCCACGGACTTCCGCATCCGGCGGGCCATCCGCTACATGGGCGGCAACCTGGGGGGGGAGTTCGACGCGGCGCGCGTCGCCGCGGCCGCCGGCCTGTCGCGGGCGCACATGTTCCGGCTGTTCCAGCAGGCGTTGTCGATCACGCCGGCGCTGTATTTCAACGTGCTGCGGATGGAGGCCGCCATCGGCGCCATGGCCGCCGGGCGGGAGAGCGCCACGGCGATCTCCGGCCGGCTCGGCTTCGCCGCCCCCAGCCATTTCAGCCGCTTCTTCCGCAACCACCAGGGCGTGACGCCAACCGAGTACCGCCGCGTCGTCACCCTCTACAGCCAGCCCGCCGCCGCGGGGGCGTGACCCGCCGCGCGACGGCGAGGACGGCAACAGGGACGGCGGGGCGT
The DNA here is from genome assembly GCF_042657465.1 of Azospirillum himalayense. Taxonomy (NCBI): domain Bacteria; kingdom Pseudomonadati; phylum Pseudomonadota; class Alphaproteobacteria; order Rhodospirillales; family Azospirillaceae; genus Azospirillum; species Azospirillum himalayense. Next base: position 227,595 of record NZ_JBHSLC010000049.1, read on the forward strand.
CAGGCGGCGCGGATGCCGGCGAGGAAGCTCTCGATTTCCCGGCGCAGCGCCTTGGCCTGCTGGGCCAGCGCGCTCGACGCCCCGGTCACCTCGGCGGCCGCGCTGCCGGTCCGCGCGACCGTCCGGTTCATGCCGGCGATGGTGCGGCTGACCTCGGTGGTGCTGTGGGCCGCCTGCTGGACGTTGCGGGTGATCTCGCCGGTGGTGGCGCTCTGCTCCTCCACCGCCGCGGCGATCGCCGCGCTGATCTCATTGATGCGGGCGATCGTCCGGCCGATCCCGTCGATGGCGGCGCTGGTGCCCTGGGTCGCCTCCTGCACCGCGGCGATCTGCGCCGCGATGTCCTCGGTCGCCTTGGCGGTCTGCGTGGCCAGTTGCTTGACCTCGCTGGCGACCACGGCAAAGCCCTTGCCGGCCTCGCCAGCGCGCGCCGCCTCGATGGTGGCGTTCAACGCCAGCAGGTTGGTCTGGCTGGCGATGTCCTGGATCAGCTTCACCACCTCGCCGATCCGCATCGCCGCCCCGGTGAGGTGGGACACCGAACCGGTGGTGTCCAGGGCCTGCGCCTGGGCCTGGGCGGCGACCGCGTTGGAGCTGGCGACCTGCCGGCCGATCTCCTGGATCGAGCTGGTCATCTCCTCGGTCGCCGCGGCGATCGTCTGCACCGTCACCGCCGTCTCCTCGGCGGCCGCGGCCGTCGTGGTCGCCTGCCGGCTCGCCTCGTCGGCGACCGCCGTCATGCCACGCGCCGTGCCGTCGAGTTCGCCCGCGGCGCCGTCGACCGTGGACAGGATGCGGGTGATCGAATGGTCGAAGCCGGCGACCGCCGCTTCCACCGCGCGAGTCCGCTCTTGGCGCCTGGCATGCTCGGCGGCCTGTTCGGCGGCCAACCGGTCGGCCTCCTTGGCGGTGACGCGCAGCGCCTCGACCGCCGCGGCGATCTCGCCGATCTCGTCGGTGCGCCCGCGCGCCGGCACCGCCACGTCGCGCTCGCCGCGCGCCAGCTCGGTCAGCACCACCGTCATGCCGACCAGCGGATCGACGATGCGCCGGCCGATCAGCATGGCCACGCCGACCACGGTGAGCGTCACGAGCGCCAAGGCGCCGACGGCGAGCAACAGGCGGACAAAGGCCGCGCCGCGGGCCGCATCCGCCCGGGTCAGCGCCTCGGCGACCGCGGCGTCGCGCACCGCGAGCGCCGACTGCACGCCGCCGACCAGACGGGACCAGGCGTCCTGGAAGGAGATCGCGTAGTCGCCGCCGACGCGCCCCTTGGCGGTCAGCTCGGCAATGAGGGCGTCGGTGGCGCCGAAGAAGGTCGTCTCGGTGCCGCGCAGCGCGGTGGCGAGGGCCGGGGCGTCGCCGAGCTGCGCGGCGGTCGCCTGCAGGCGCGCCCAGGCGTGATGAGTCTCACCGGCCAGGAAGGCGGCCAGTTCGATCTCGCTGCCGATGAGCGGCCGCTTGGCGCCAACGACGGTGGTGAAGATGGCGACACGGCGTCCGCCGGCTTCGCGCATGTCCCAGGACAGGCGGGCGATTCCGGCAAGCCGGGCGACGTTGGGGTCGGCGAGCGCCACGCCCTGTTCCAGGCCGTTGGCGATGCCGCCCAAATCCTTGACGCGGGCGACGATGCGCTCACCGAATCCCTTAACGAAGGCTTGGTCGCGCTCGGGCTTGGGGCGGCCGATGGCCGCGTCGACCTCGGCGTGGAGTGCCGCCAGCGCCTGCTCGACCGCGCGGAGCGTCTGGAGCGCCGCCGCTCGGCCTGCGTAATCGGCGGCCTGGACGGTGCGGTTGGCCTCGGCCAGTGTCTGGGTGATGTCACGGCGGGCGGCGGCGATCTTGGCGCGGGCCTCATCGCTGGCGGGAGCGTCCGCGAGCAGGGCTCCGTTCTGAAGGCCGCGGCTCAGCACGACCTTCTCGGTGACCCCCAGCACCGCTCCGATGGACTCCGAAAGCGTGCGGGCGTCGACGGCGCGGCGGTAGTTGCCCCACTCTCCGGCCACGAAGGTGACCGACACCACCCCGGCCACCGTCGCCATAGACAGTACGCAGGAAAGAAAAACCGCCCGGATCCTCATGCAACGCTCCTCAATACAGACTGCACGCCATGCTCTTCAAAGCTAAAAGCGGTTCCGCCACAATGTTGGTCATCGAAACATTATGATGTGGTAAACATTCAGCGTGCCTCACATTCGAATCAGCGCTGCCCTTGGGAAGTCCCCCTCCCAGCGGAGCGTGGCTGGAAGGGGGTGGAATGGCCTGTCGGCGCTCGGCAATCCGCCGTTCAGAGGCCCTTGAAGACCGGCTTGCGCTTCTCGTTGAAGGAGGCGACGCCTTCCGCGAAGTCCTCGGAGCCGCGCAGGCGGCCGTAGGCCTGACCCTCGATCTCGATGGCGCCGTTGACCGACACGTTGTTGCCGCTGTTCAGCACGCCCTTGATGGTGCGCTGGGCCAGCGGGGAGAAGCCGCGCAGCTCGTCCACCAGCGCGGCGACGGTCGCCTCCAGCTCGGCATCGGCGACGCATTCGGTGACGAAGCCCCAGTCGGCGGCCTGACGCCCCGGAATGCGCTTGGCGCGCATCACCATGTCCTTGGTCCGGCCGATGCCGATCATGTGCAGCAGACGGGCCGAGCCGCCGGAGCCGGGAATCATGCCGATGCGCATCTCCGGCAGGGCGAACTGCGCGGTCTCCGACGCGACACGGAAGTCGCAGGCCAGCGACAGCTCGAAGCCGACACCGAAGCAATAGCCGCGGACCTGGGCGATCACCGGCTTGCGGCAGCGTTCCGGGGCGGCGACGTTGATCGCCAGCTCGGACACATGCTCCGGGGTCTGTTCCAGGAAGCCGGCGATCTTGCCGCCGGAGGAGAAGTTCTCGCCCTCGGCCCGCAGAACGATCACACGCACCGCCGGATCGCGGTCGAGCGCCGCGAAGACCGCGCCGAACTGGTCGCGCTGGAGCATGCTGATGATGTTGAAGGGCGGGCGGTGCAGGACGATGTCGGCGCGTTCCTTGGCTTCGTCGATCTCGACGCGGAAGCCGTCGAGATCGGCGAGGAGGCGGTTGCTGCTGTCGAACGAATAGGGCTTCACGGGTTCTCTCCAGAAAAGTCGGGTGTTCAGAGCGTGGTGGGGCTGTGTTCGAGCTGGTATTCGCCGGCCTGGAGCTTGCGCCGCAGGATCTTGCCGACCGGCGACTTGGGAATTTCGTCCAAGAAGACGTACTCGCGCGGGCGCTTGAAGTTGGCGAGGCCGGAGGTGCGGCAGTGCGCGTCCAGATCGGCGGCCTCCACCCCCGGCTCCCGCTTGATGAAGGCGACCACGCGCTGGCCCCAGCGCTCGTCGGGCAGGCCGGCGATGGCGACCTCCAGCACGCCGGCGTGCAGGGACAGGACGCTCTCGATCTCGACGGGCGAGACGTTTTCGCCGCCGGTGATGATCATGTCGTCCACGCGCCCGGTGACGAACAGATCGCCGTCGCCGTCGAAGAAACCGATGTCGCCGGTGAAGTACCAGCCGGCGTGCAGCGCCTTGGCGTCGGCGTCGGGGCGCTTCCAGTAGCCTTCGAAGGCCTCGTCGCCCGACAGGTCGGCGATGATCTGCCCTTCCTCGCCCGCCGCGGCGACGTCGCCGGAGTCGTAGGAGCCGAGCCTCACGACGCGGATGCGCTGGTTCAGCGCCGCCTTGCCGGCGGAGCCGGGCTTGGCCGGGGCGTTCTGGTCGAGCGTGAAGGTGTAGATCTCCGACGAGCCGTAGTGGTTCACGAACAGCTCCGGCCGGAAGGCGGCGTCCAGCCGTTTCAGAAGCCCGTCGGTCATCGACGCTCCGGCGAAGCCCAGCTTGCGCACCGACGACACATCGGTGGCGGGGAAGCCCGGGTCGGCCAGCAGGTCGTGGTAGAGCGTCGGCACGAGGTAGAGGCAGGTCAGGCGCTCCGTCGCGATCAGCTCCAGCGCGCGGGCCGTGTCGAAACGCGGCAGGCAGACGAAGGTGCCGTCCACCAGAGCCATCGCCAGCAGGGAGCGCACGCCCATGGTGTGGTAGAGCGGCATGACGCCCAGCGTGCGCTCGCCGCGGCGGTAGCAGTTCTGGGCGACATGGGCCACGGCGGCGGCGCGCTCCGCCCGGTGGCGGCGCGGCACGCCCTTCGGCTTGCCGGTGGTGCCGGAGGTGTAGAGGAACAGCGACACATGGTCGTCCGTGGCGCGCGGCACCGCCGGGGCCGGCGCGGCGTCGAGCAGGGCTGCGAAGCGGTGGGTGCCCCCCGCCGCGTCGGAACCGACGGCGACCCGCGGCAGGGCCTGCGCGACGGGGGAGCGGGCCGTCGCCTCCGCCGAGACGTCCTGGAAGAACAGGGCGCGCACCTCGGCGTTGGGCAGGCAGTAGTCCAGCTCGTCCGCCTTCACCCGCCAGTTCAGCGGCACCACGGCGATGCCGGCCAGCTGGCAGGCCCAATGGATGGTCGCCATCTCCCAACTGTTCTGCAGGGCGGTGGCGATGCGGTCGCCGGGGCGCAGGCCGAAGCGGTCGAAGGCCCCGACCAGCCGGCGGATGCGGTCCAGCCACTCCGCGTAGGTCAGGCGCAGATCGCCGTCGACGATGGCCAGGGCGCTTGGGCTGCGCTCCGCGCTGGCCAGGATGCTGCGGCCGAGGTCAAACATGCGCGGCCTCCCCGCCCATGGTCTCTGAGGCCGCTGCTTGGCCGGTCACGTCCATCACGGCGCGGACGATGCCGGCGTAGCCGGTGCAGCGGCAAAGATGGCCGCTCAACATGTCGCGTAGCTCCTCCTCGGTGGGTTTCGGGTTGCGGCCCAGGTAATCGGACAGCGACATCAGGATGCCGGCCGTGCAGAAGCCGCATTGCAGGGCGTGGTGCCTCCGGAAGGCCTCCTGGAGCGCCGTCAAGCGCCCCTCGTTGGCCCCCTCGTTGAGCCCCTCGTTGGATTGGGACAGCCCCTCGACCGTGTCGATGCGCCGCCCGTCGGCCTGCACGGCCAGGGTCAGGCAGGCGCGCTGCGCCACCCCGTCGATGCGCACCGTGCAGGCGCCGCACACCCCGTGCTCGCAGCCGACGCGGGTTCCGTGGGCGCCCAGCTCGTGGCGCAGGAAGTCGCTCAGCAGCAGGCGGGGGTGTGCTTGGCCCGAGCGGGGCGCGCCGTTGAGGACGACGGTGACGGTGTGGCGCGCGTCGGCGGACAGGACGCCGGCAACCGGGGTGGCGGCCAGGGTGGTGGCGCTCTTCAGCGGCGGCATGACAGGGCCTCCTCGAGGACGGTGCGGCCGATGCGGCGCACGAGGTCGCGGCGGTAGCGGGCGGTGGCGTGCTGGTCGTCGTCGCCGCCGAGATCCCAGGCGAAGGCGTTGAGCGCCGCGTCGAGGTCCGGCGGCAGCGCGCCGCCGGCGAGCGGCCAGGAGCGCAGCGTCGGCCGGTCGGCCACACCGCCGACAGCCAGGCTCGCCCGCGTCCCGTCCACCGTCGCGGCGCAGGCGGTGATCGCGAAGTCGCCGTGCCGCATGGAGACCTCGCGGAAGGCGTGGCCGCTGCCGGCGGCGGCGAGCGGGAAGCGCACGCTCTCGACGATCTCGTCCGCCGCCTTCACCGTGGTCAGCGGGCCGAGGAAAAAGTTGGCGGCCGCCACGGTGCGGCGGCGCTTGGCGTTGCGCAGCACCACCGCGCCGCCGGTGGCGACGAGGCAGAGCGGGGTTTCGGCGCTGGGGTCGGCGTGGGCGACGGAGCCGCAGACGGTGCCGCGGTTGCGGGTCTGGAAATGACCGACCCAGGGAAGGGCGGCGGCGAGCAGCGGCACCTCGTCCCGCAGGGTCGGGCGGGACAGAAGCTCCGCCTGGGTCACCGCCGCTCCAACGCTCAGCCAACCGTCTTCGACACGCAGGGTCCGAAGCTCCTCCAGGCGGCCGAGGTCGATCAGCAGGCGCGGCTGCACCAGCCGCATGTTCAGCATCGGCATCAGCGACTGGCCGCCGGCGATCACGCGGGCGTCGTCGCCCCCCTCGGCAAGCGCCGCCAGGGCGTCGGCGACCGTGGCCGGCCGCAGGTAATCGAAGGACGCGGGTTTCATCGGTTCAGCCCCAGAAAGCGCAGAAGGCGGGCGAGGAGGCCCGGCCGTTCGGCCGGTGCCGGCGCGCCCCCGGCGCGGGCGACCAGTTTTTCGAAGAACTGGCCGATCAGCAGGCGCGACGCGCTGTCGAGCATGCGCCCCCCGACCGCCGCGACTTTGCCGCCGACCTCGGCGGAATAGCGGTAGGTGACGCGCGTGCCCCCGGCCGTGCGCTCCAGCGTGACGTGACCGGTGCCCCGCCCGGTGCCGAGAGCGCTCGCCCCGCTGCCGGTCAGGGTCAGCGATCGGGGCGGGTCGAGGTCGGACAGGGCGACCTCCGCGGTGTAGCGGCCGCGCACCGGTCCGATGCCGACCACCACCTCCGCCCGGTAGGCATTGGGGCCGGCGAGATCCAGCGCCTCGCAGCCCGGCAGCAGTGCGGCCAGCTCCTTGGGATCGAGCAGGATCGCCCAGACCTGTTCCGGCGGCGCCGGGACCTCGCGGCTGCCTTCCCCGGTCAGGCCGCGCCCGCCGGAGGCCGACGGCGCCGGTGCGGCCATCGCGCCTGCCGCCCCTGCCCCCGGCGGGCGCGGCGGCTCCGGCGGATGGATCAGCGCGGCGATCTTGGCCGGGGTCAGCGGCAGCGACGGCACCGGCCCGCCGAGCGCGTCGGCCACGGCGTTGGCGAGGCAGGCGGGCGTGCTCATGCAATTGCCCTCCCCCACCCCCTTGGCGCCGAGGGGCGTGACCGGCGACGGGCTCTCGCGGTGGAGGATGACCGGCACCGGCACCTCGCAGGCGGTCGGCACCAGATAGTCGGCGAAGGTGCCCGACAGGAAGCGCCCGTCGTCGCCGTAGGCATATTCCTCGTAGAGCGCCGCCCCCACCGCGTGGGCGAAGCCGCCCAGGATCTGCCCCTCCACCAGCAGCGGATTCAGCAGCCGGCCGGCGTCGTGCATGGTGACGTAGCGGTCGACCCGCACCGCTCCGGTGTCGCGGTCGATCTCCACCCCGCAGAAGTCGAAGATGAAGCCGTAGCAGGCCGAGCTGTTGATGTGGTCGGCGTCGGTCGGCGCTTTCAGCGGCTCCGGCGTCCAGAAGGCGGTTTCGCGCAGCGCCGCCTCCCGCCCGTCCGGCAGCGTGCCCGGCGCCCAATGGCCGGCGGCGGCGACGCGGGAGAAGGACAGGGCGTTGTCCGGGTTCCCGGCCGCGAAGACCTTGCCCCCGGCGAAGCGCACCTCCTCCGGCCGGCTGTTGAGCGATCCGGCGACCAGCACCGCCATGCGGTCGCGCAGCCGCGTCGCGGCGACCTGCGCCGCCCCGGCCACCGCCCCGGCGAAGCGGCTGGAATAATTGCCCGACGCGATCGACCAGGCATCCTTGCCGGTGTCGAGGTCGGTGTTGACGCGGATGTCCTCGAAGCGCAGACCGAAAACGTCGGCCACCACCTGGGCCAGCACCGTGCGGTGTCCCTGCCCTTGCGGTGCGGAGGAGACGTGGACCGAAACGCCGCCGGTCGGGTCCACCGCAACGCTGGCCGTCGCCTGCGCGCCGTTCTTCGGCCCGGCCTTGCGCCGTTCCTCGGTAGTCAGGACGGTGGTGATGTAGCCCATATTGGAAATGGAAGGCTCGACCACCGCTGCGTAGCCGATGCCGTAGAGCCGCCCCTCGGCGCGCCGCGCGTCGCGCCGGGCCTTCAGCGCCTCCAGCGCGCCGTCGCGCACGGCCTCCTCCAGCGTGGCGGGATAGTCGCCGGAGTCCAGCGAACCTCCCGACGCCGTGCGGTAGGGCATGGCCCCGGCCGCCACGAGGTTGCGGCGGATCACGTCGAGCGGGTCGAGCCCGAGCTCCGCCGCGACGCGGTTCATCAGCCGCTCCAGCCCGTAGTAGAGCTGCCCGCCGCCGAAGCCGCGGTTCAGCCCGGTCGGCGTCTTGTTGGTAACGACGATGCGGTTGGTCACCGCCAGATTCGGGATGTCGTAGGCGCCGGTCAGGTTGCCGTGGTTGCGGTAGAGGGAGGCCGGCTCGGGCGCGCGCAGATAGGCGCCGCAATCCTCCGTCTGCTCCATGCGCAGGGCGAGCACCCGGCCGTCGGACTCCACCGCCGCGTCGATGCGCATCCGCCGCGCCGTGGCCGAGGTGGCGGCCATCAGATGCTCCAGCCGGTCCTCCACCCACTTCACCGGACGGCCGGCGACGCGGGCGCACAGCCCCATCAGCACGATGTAGGGAAAGACCGCCTGCTTGTTGCCGAAGCTGCCGCCGGAATGGGGCGGCGTCTTCAGCCGCAGCCGCGATCCCGGCACGTTCAGCGCCTTGGCCATCACCGGATGGACCGCGAAGGGGCCGGAGAAGTTCGACAGGATCTCGTAAGCGTCCTCGGCCGCGTCGTGTTCGGCCAGCACGACGAAGCACTCCATCGGCGTGCAGGAGTTGCGCGGGAACTCCACCTCGATGGACACCGTGCGCGCGGCACGGGCGAAGGCGCCATCCGGGTCGCCATAGCGGAAGCTGCGGCTGTTGACGAGGTTGGAGCGGAGCGCCGGGTGCAGCGGCGCCGACGCCGGGTCCAGCGCCTGTCCGATCGAGGTGACCGGCGGCAGAGGACGGTATCGCACCTCGATGCGGTCGAGCGCGTCCTCCGCCTGGTAGCGGCTGTCCGCCAGCACCACCGCAATGGGTTCTCCGACGTGACGGACGCGGTCGACGGCCAGGCACCAGTGTTCCATCGGAGCGCGCACGCCGACCAGGAAGGGGCTGGCGAAGCGCTTGGCGTCGCTCCCTGTGACCACAGCGGCCACGCCGGGTACCGCCAGGGCGGCGGCGGTGTCGATGCCCAGGATGTCAGCATGGGCGTGCGGCGACCGCAGGATGGCCGCGTGCAGTGTCCCGGGCTTGGCCGGCAGATCGTCGGCGTAGCGCGCCACGCCGGTCAGCAGCGCCGCATCCTCCACCCGCGGCACGGAACGGCCGACGAGAGGCTGCGCACCGATCCCCGCCTCAACCGATGCTCTACCTTTCCGGTGGTCGAAGGCCTGTTGACCGGCCGCCCCATTCCAAACAGTTCGCATAACCGTCATGTCGGCCCTCCCATTGCGGGAAGCCTAGGGGACCGGGCGGCAAAAGCCTTTACCATGGAGTATCGCGATTTACCCGAGCGTCTGATTTTCGGTGAAGGCGAATGTTGACCATCCCCCGCAGCCGTGGACGCCAAGTTGTGCGGCCTGTCGCTCGGCCTGCTCAGAGCCCGCTTTGAAAGTGCGCTCAAGCCTGCTGAGCCTTGGTGACGGATGAACGCGGCGGCTGTTCGGAAGGGGAATTCCCGTCTGGAAGTCAGCGATGTGGACACCCGACGATCGTGCGCTGGTTGGGGACTTAGGGTCCGGCCAAGCGCTCAGCGACGATCAGTACCGCGTGCTCGAACCGTTGATCCCGCCGCCGAAGCCGGGTGGTCGGCCGCGCACCACGGACATGCGGCGCATGCTGGACGGGCAGTTCTACGTCGTGCGCACTGGCTGCCAGTGGCGCCACCTTCCGCCGCCGCCGACCCTCCCGCCCTGGCCAACGGTGTACGGCTACATGCGCGCCTTCCTCGCCGCGGGCGTCTGGGAGACGATGCGCCATCACCTGTTGTCATGCTGCGCGAGCAGGACGGCCGCCAAGCCAGCCCGACGGCGGCCATAATCGACACCCAGAGCGTCAAGACAACGGAAAAAGGGGGCCGCGCGGCTACGACGCGGCCAAGAAGATCCGGGGGCGCAAACGCCACATCGCGGTCGATACCTCCGGCTTCCTGCTCGGGGTCATCGTCCACGCCGCCAACATCCAGGACGCCGACAGCGCCTGAGGCCTGCTGAGCCGGGTCAAGCGGCTGTACTGCTGCCTCAAGTCGGTGTTCGCCGACAGCATTTATAACCGGCTCCCGGTCCCGCTCACCTGCTTCCTGCTCAGCCTGACGCTGATCATCGTGCGCCGAATCGCCGGGACCGGTTTCATCGTTCTCCCGCGGCGCTGGGTCGTTGAAAGATCGTTCGGCTGGTTTGGCCGATACCGGCGGCTGTCCAAAGACTACGAAGAACTGCCCGAGGTCTCCGAAGCCATGGTCACCCTGGCCGCCATCCGCCTCATGCTGCACCGCCTCGTCCATCCCAATCGAAAGCGTCTGCCACCGCGGTGACTTTCAAAGCGGGCTTTCAGCGGGTTGAACGTGACGGGGCACCCGCCTATTATCGCGCCTACTAAATATTATCATGGTAGTATAATATGCGTGCGCGAATAACAAAAATCCCGAGAGCCATCAGCATTGCATTTTTTATAGGCAGTGTCGCTGTCGCGTCTATGTGGCCAGATGCTTTGGCGCGCGCAGAGGTGCCCCAGGGAGGCAATGCTAACTTTAACATTCCGGTTCATTCAGCCCGATTTTCTCGTCAAAAGCCGATTGTAGCCGTAGTTGCTGAAAATTCATTCACTGAACTTACGGACTACGTGATTCCATTTGGGGTGCTTTCCGCATCCGGGACGGCGAGCGTGTTTGCGCTTGCTACGCAACAAGGTCCCGTGCAGTTGTTTCCAGCCCTTAAGGTGCAGCCGCAGGCAACAACCGCCCAATTCGATGCCCGCTTCCCTGAGGGCGCGGATTTCGTGATTGTTCCCGCGGTTCATCGAGTGGATGACGCCACGCTCATCGCGTGGATCCGGTCTCAAGCGGAAAAAGGTGCGACGATTGTTGGGGTTTGCGACGGCGTGTGGGTCGTCGCCAACGCTGGCTTGCTGCACGGGAAAAGTGCCGTTGGTCACTGGTATTCGATTGACGATCTCAAAGCCAAATTCCCGGAAACTCATTTCCTGCGGAACAGACGCTATCTTGCCGATGGCAATATCGTGACCACGACAGGGGTCACGGCCTCAATTCCGGTGTCCATCGCGCTCGTAGAGGCAATCGCAGGCCGAGAACGCGCAGCAGCGGTAGCGCAACATCTCGGGATCAAGGATTGGGGAGCGTCACATCGCGGTGAAGGCTTCAGTCTGACGCTGTCAAGCATCGTAACTGCGGCCACCAACTGGCTGGCGTTTTGGCTGCATGAGGACATCGAGATTCCGGTCACTCATGGGACGGATGAGATTGCCTTGGCTCTGGCCGCAGACGCCTATTCACGCACGTATCGTTCAGCCGCCTACGCCCAATCGACGACATCCGAACCAATCACCACGCGGTACGGTTTGGCCGTGCTTCCTGAGAGGGTGGTTGGTCTGAACAGGGGCAGTCGAACGGTCGAGTTGCCAGTCAACGTTCCAGCTGCTTTGATGCTTGATGAAACTCTCCGTCGGATCAGGAACACCTACGGCGCTGCAACCGAGGATTTTGTCTCGTTGCAGATGGAGTATCCAAAGCCATAAGCGCGCATTTGAGAAAGCGGCTAACCACGTTTCAAAACAGGCCGTCAGAGGTGATGTCGCCAATCGCCGCGTGCGAGCGTTGGCGATTGTCCATCAGGCAACGGCCGGTTCGCCGCCTCGCGCGGACTCTCCGGTCGCGTGCGCCAAGCAGGGCAGCGGCACGGCAAATGCCTTTCAGGCGTCACGCTCCAACAGAGGAACCGGCTTTTCGACCGCCCTGGACGCCCGATCACGGCGAAGTCGGGTGCCGGCCAATCGATCCACACGCTGGAACGGGCCGTGCGGCGTGCCTCCCATCTGCGCCAGGGTATCCTCGGCCTGCGCCTTGGCCACGCGGGCCATCTCGATTTCCGCCCGGAAGGCGGCGGATGGGGTCAGCGTGTAGATCTCGTCGTCGATTGATCGACCCTGGACCTGCCGTTCCAACTCGAAGGGTTCGATGATGCCGGCGTCCTGAACCGCCGCAAGAGAATCCCGGATGGTGCTGAGCGTGTCGCGGAAGCGCGAACGCTCGGTCATGCCGCTGTCGCGGATGATGGATCGTGCATTGATGACGATCGGTTCGTCCAGGTTCCCCGCCTCGTAGTACCAGGACAGCATCTTGTAGATCCATCGGCCCACCGGCGGCAGGCAGATCAGGGTCTCGTAGGAGACCATCCGGTAGCGCAGGTTGCGGATGTCGCTTGCCACCAAGTCGTTGAACTTCAGGTAAGCCATGGTGCCGCCGTTGACGCCGGCTTGGCCTTTCATCTTCTTGGTGCCGAAGTGCAGCGTGGGAAATGCCGAACTCGAGAGCACGGCTTCCTTGGTGCCGTCGTCGACGGTCACCTCGACGACGCTCTTGTGCAGAATGGTCAGAGCGTCGCGGATCTCGTAATGGGACAGAGTCTTGTTGACCTTGGCCAACTCCTTCTGGATCTCGTGCAGCGAGAAGCGCAGGACGATCTCGTCGTGCTTGTCCAGGCTGAGGCGGGCGCGCCGGGTGGCGATCAGGCGAACGACCTCCTCGACGATCTGTTCCCGGTTGCCGGGCATCACGACCTTCCAGCGGCTTTTGTCGTCCCTGACCCCGTCGTCGTCGTTGCCATCGGACCGCAGGCGCAGGCTGACCGGGTTGATGGTCAGCCGGTAGGAGCGGCCACCGGCCTGGAAATGCCGGTCAATCGGCGTCTCCACCATATCGTCGCCGAAAAAGAATCGCGGAGCGGTGTCCCACAGGCCGAAAGCGTTCGTCCGGCGCGGTTCGCCCTGCTGGACCGCCAGATTCTCGGTCTCGAAAAGCAGCAGTTGAACCGCATCCGGTCCGGTGCTGGCCGAGTTGGTCAGCTTCGTCGACGTCTGGGCCATGCCGATCGCTCCTTCATCCGTGCCGAGCGTAGGTCGAGATCGCCGCCGGCGCAACGCGCGCCAGCGGAGAACCCTTGGGAACACGAGGTTCCGCGCGCGCTGTTCTAGGATGCGCGCGCGCTCCTTCTAGGATTGGCGCGCGCATGGGAGCGAGACCCCCTGCCCCTTCTAGGTTTGGCGCGCGGTTGCCGTTCGAATCGGCCGCTTCCGCACGACTCGGAAATCGCGGTTCTAGGTTTGACGCGCGGTTCCAGCCGGCGGTGGTGGGCGGGCAACATCTTGTTGCTCATGAAGCCGCAGGCTACCGAATATCGGACCCCAAGCCGATGAAACGCGCGTCGTTCCTAGGGTTTCCAGAGGGGAACGAGCGTCTGCAGCGCGCGCTCCTCCTAGGAAACATGCGGTCGAGGATGCGCCGATGCGGGACGGTATCTAGGAACAGCGCGCGCTGAACATCCCGGCCGATGGCATCCTCCCCCACCCTTCCATGCGCGCGCTGTTCCTAGAACCCTCCTCATTCCCGCGATGCGCCGCGGCGTTTTGTGAGCCGACCAGCCGCGCGTGAATCCTAGAAGATGCGCGCGCGAAACCCAGAGAGTCCGAGTCCACCCGATTCTCGGGCATGCGCGCACCAATCCTAGAACAAACGCGCCCTGGTCCTAGAGATCCGCGTGCATATCCTCGAACAGCGCGCGCGGAACCTTGCATGAGCGCGCGACAAACCTCCAATGAGCGCGCGCCGATCCTGGAACGACGCCGAGTCCAGGTTGCGGCCACGCGCAAGGCTCCCAAGCATGGCAGGGAACGGGACGAGACTTCGGAGCCAGAGTGACCATGACCACATCGACCGACACGATCAGCCGCTGGGGCAAGATTCCCGCTTGGTGGCTTGACCACCCCGATCTTGAGGCCGACGGATTCGCCGTCCTGGCGGCGTTGGCCACCTACGCCGACGAGCAAGGCGTCTGCTGGCCGTCGCAGTCGACGCTGGCGGCCAAACTCAAGCGGTCGCGCCCGACGATCAACCGCATTCTGCAGCGCCTCGATGACATGGGTCTGGTCAGCATCGAACACCGCCGCGGCCGCGACGGCTCCCGGCTGTCCTGCCTTTACCGGCTGCGCGTCGAGCGGGACGGGGAGACGGTCGCCGAGGCCGCGACGCGCCCTGTTCAGAACCTCGACAGGGATGACTCGGAGGCGAACGCCCCCTGTCAGCCAGCGAGTCAGAAACACCTCCATTCCGAACAGATTCCTGACTCGCTCGCTTCGGGCGGGCGCGGGCCGGCGCATGACGTGCCTGCGGACTGGGTGCCGACCGCAGACGATCTCGCCTGGGCTCGCAGCCGCTTCGACACCGTCGACATCGGTCAACACGTCGAGAGCTTCGTCCTGCGTTGCCAGGCGCACGGCTACCGGTACCGGGACATCTCCGCCGCTTGGCGCGCCTGGCTGTTCCAGGATGCGGCGGCCGGCAAGGCACCGGCAGTGAAGACCCTGGCGACCGCCGAGACCACGACACCGGGATCCAACCGGCCGCGAGAGAGCGCCTCCGAGCAGCGCATCAACGCTTGGCTGGCCGTCGCGGCGCGGCTCAAGGGCACGCAGCCGGCCTCCCGTTCCTGGTCTTGAGGAGATTCACCATGTCCGCCGCCGTGATGCCGTTGCCGGAACGTTCTCCACTTCCGTTCGATTCGGCGATGCCGCCTGCGGACCGATGCCGGTTGCTTGAAGCCGCCTTCCCGGAACCGCTGCGGAAAGTTCTGGCCGCAGGCCATCTGGAACACCGCCCGCGCTTCGGCGAGGACGGCTTCGAGGAGCTCCAGGAGACCTGGTCGCCGCCGGCGAACGTCACAGCCCGGCAGGCTGCCATGGCGCAGCGGGTGCTGGCCGACTTGGAGGGCTCGGTTCTCGCGCCGGTGGAACCCGACCGGCTGCTTGGCCGTGTGTTGGCGCTGCTGTCGCATTACCCGGCCAAAGGGCTGACGCCCGACGTCGAGCAGCTGGTCGCGTTGGACTGGGTCGAAGACCTCGGCGAGTTCCCGACCTGGGCGATCGATCAGGCGGCGCGCACTTGGCGGCGGACGCAGAAGTGGAGGCCGAGCATCGCGGAGATTCGGGCGCTGTGCACGGAGGCGTGCGCGAAGGAGCGTGTGCTTGTCGACCGGCTGCGGATGATTGTCCGGACGGGTCATGTTGCCACAAGATCGGGCTCCATGCCGGGGGCCGTGATGACCATGGGGGGGACTGCTGTTCGACGGATGCCTTGATTCCGAACGCCATCAGCTCAATCATCTTGCACCAACATCGAGCGTTGGAGCATCGGCAGGCTTGCGGTGCTGCTCGGCGTGAAGCACCTCTTCGTGTTCCGCCGGCTCAGTGGCGCTGTTCCCTGCGTCGCCGCCCGTACCACCATCCGATCCCGGGTGGCGCCGGCGGGTTCCGGCCGCATCGATCTGACGCCGGGATGATGCGCCCGCGCATCGCGGAGACGGACCGACACCGCGATCTAGCGGCCGAATGCCAGCGCGGTGACCACTGTTCGCGCGGCCACAGGCTTCCACGTTGGAGGTGGACAGGCTTCCTTTGCTCACCCGCTTGGCGGGGCAAGGCGTGTAGACTGGCCGCGCAACACACGCGAGGTCGCCGATGAACAGCAGCAAACGGCCGGAGTTATCGCACGACGACGCTCGAACCTTCGATGGCACGCCGGTGTTCTGCACGCTCGAAGGTCCGCGCAAACTGCTTCGCCTCTGCGGCACCTTCGACATCAAGGTCGGCGGCCAGACGGTGAAGTGGGACAACGATCCGCGAGGTCGGTGGTGGTTCACAGAGCAGGCGTTTCTGGAAATCCTCGACATGGCCACCAACATGGCCACCGACGCGGCCGCCGCTGTTTCAGCTGGCCCCGACCTGTTGAACCACATCATGTCCTGGGTTGTACGGGAGAAGTCCGCCGTCTGCGCCGATTGGAATTCGCTGGCCAACATTTACTCGCTCAACATCCCTACCGGGGAAAAGATCAGTTGCTGGGCAGGCCACATTCGTGCCCAGCCGCTGTTCTCGAAAAGCGATCCTCATCAGCGCAAATCCGCCCTGATGCTGCCGGGCGGGCTGGTCCAGTACGTGATCGATGGCTTGCAGGACAAAAGGTACGACGGCTGGGTGCGCGCCGAGCGCCCATTGCGGGTCGCCGTGGGAACAGCCTGATCGCCACCCCACGGGAGCATCTCAATGAAACGTTGTTCTTATGCGCCGATGAGCGTCGAAGAGATGTCTGGCCGCGGTTGTCGGCCAAGCCGTTGATATGGTTGAGGTGGCGGAGATCGATATGGCCGCCCGGCGAGGACCAAACGCTGCCGGCGTCGAAGGTCTTGCGGGAGGTCGGGGCGTAGAGCGCCTGAGAGCCGCGGCGGCTGGATGGGGCGACCCCGTTTGCGCACGGACCAGGCCAAGGACGAACTTCGGCTATGATGGAAGGGGAGGGAGCGGATCAACCTCCCCTCCCCTCCCCGGATGAGAACTGGAAGCATGCTTCCAGTCTTGTGGATCAATTGTCTGCTTCGACCGTCTCGGCGACGCGGCTTCCCTGCAATTCCGCCAGCCGCGCCTCGATGCGGGCTTTTTCCTGGAGGAGTCGTGCGATTTCCTCAGCGACGGAGTCCATGGCGTCGGCCACCGGATCGTCACCGACCTGCCCCCCTCCGGAGACTTGGCGGCGGAATGCGAGGATTTCGCGTCGCGTGACGTCTGGGCGGATAAGATCCCGCTCATCAGCCAGTTTGCGCTCCTCGTCCGACATGCTCGCCAGAAGGTACACATTGGCCCACGAACGTGGCGCGCGCTCCGGAGCAATGGTGCGGTTCGTGATGGCGCGTGCAGCCGTCATCAGCATGGTGGCCGTGCGGTGCGAGAACGGCAGCAAGGCCACCATCTTGCTCCACTCGCCATGCTGGAGCCGCGCCTTCGCCTCGATGAGGTGGCGGCCGATCTGGACGAACCGCTCCTCTGCCTCGTCGTAGAGGCGGGAGATAGTCGTCACATAATCGGCGACGGACTCTGGCTTGCCTTCCGGCGGCAGAATTTCGATCGAGTTGGAGGGCGTCGACTCCGACGGCAACCGAGAAGTCGGAACAGCGGACCGGCCGACCGCCCCACCCTGCGGGTTGGTTAGGCTCGGCATCCCCGCCGTCGCGGATCGCAGGATGCTGATCACATCCTGCCCGGCGGGTGCGCTGCTCGACGGGGACGAACCGGTGTCGATGGGCAGAGGTCTTTTGGCCAAGGTCTATCCTCCGCTTATGCCGGGGTCGCGGCCGAAGCGGCCTTCTTTGCGCGAGGCACCCTGCCTTTCGTTGGCTTTGCTTCCGGCGGAGCCAATCCAGCGAGCGACGCGATGGCGGTGCAGACAGAATCGATCTGCTTCTTGAGCGCCTTGTCTGCGACTTCCTGCGGCGAACATTTGTGCCACCAGGCTTTCTCGAACGAAGTGCGATGAGGAACATGCACATCGTCGCCGAACACGGGCACCTTCCACGCGGCCAGCTGCTGCTTGGCTGCCTTGTAGGTGTCGGTGTTGGGACGGACCTTGCACAGGAGCACCTTTGCCGGCAAGGAGAAGGAGGGATTGCCGGCAGACAGCAAGGCTGTCGTCTGCTCAACGACCTGAAAGGTCTTACGAGCTTCGTCGATGTCCCCTTTGCTCGAGCCCGACGGGATGACCACGGCCGAAGCATAACCGAAACCAAAGACCATCTCTTGGGTCAGTGCTCCGGCAAAATCGACAATGACGACGTCATGTTGTGCCTTGGCCTCGGTGATCGTCTCGACGATGTTCCGCCCCAGGAGGGACACAAGGGCAATGCCCTCCACGCGGCTCTCCCCTTTCTCATCACCGAGCCAGGAGATGAGTTTCTGATTCGGGTCGGCGTCGAGCAGAGCAACACTGCCACGCTTGCGGAAGTACTCTGCAAGCATGACGATTGTTGTTGTCTTACCAACACCACCTTTACTAGAAGCTACCGCGAGAACCCCGTCCATGCACCACTCCCCTGCTCTCTTGCCTTGGACACCCGACCAGCGTCCTTGCTTCACCAACATCTTCAGGCTTGTTGGCGAGGTCAACGCATTCCGCGATCATGAGAGGTGATTGTCGGCATTGCGTGTCGATAGAAACACGCCATTCATGCGCGCCACGATCCGGCGTAGCACGCGTGCAATCAAAATGGAGGCGTGCTTCCATTCTCCCGCTATCGAGACAGCAGCCCCAAGCAACGACTCGGAGGGCATGGGCCTGGCGAGCCACCGGATTGCGGTCAAGGCCGCATCGAACGGGAAGCATGCTTCCAATTCAGTGCCCTTCCCTGTCCACCTTTACCATGCCGACGCGGAATGGCGGCCCGCAACAAGCGGCGCCTCGGGTCGATGACAAACTGGAAGCATGCTTCCATTCTGGTGAGGGGGGCTCCCACGGCTTACGGGGAAAGCCAACACAGTTGCTCGTGGAATGGAAGCATGCTTCCAGTTTGATCAAGGGAAGAGCCGATGCGTCTGGGCGGATTACGGTCACAGAAGCGTCTCTCGCGAGTGGAGGCATGCGTCGAGCCTCGCTTGGTCGCGAAGGTCACGTGGAGATGTGAGAATCCCCCAGAAAATGGAAGCATGCTTCCACTCTCTTGAGATGTTCGCAGCCACCGACGGGGCGATCACGGTGCCTGCAGGTCTGCATCCACTCTCACCGCGCGTCGTGCCGGACGTCGGGGTGATTGGCGACGTGATCCGTCACGCGGGCCTCCTTGATCGCATCGGCGAGGCCGGACTGGTTGATCACCTCGCCGAGACGCTGGGCCACCTCGCCGCCGACGTTTGCGGCGTGGGCGGACATGGAACGCACGCTGTCGAGGATGGCGACCGCGTCGAACGCCTTGGCGACGACCTCGTAGCCTGTGGTACCGGAACCATCGCCACCGATGGCGTTCATGAACCGCTGCCGATCCGCACCCTCCGTGATGAGGTTGTCGTACAGGCGGGCCAGCCGCATGCGGTCGATACCCGTCGGCTCCTTGCCGATCGTGCGATCCAGCGAAAGGCCTGTCGCGGTGGCGATCATATGGCCACGGTGTTCAGCGCGATCCGCGCACGATCCGCGCACGATCCCGGCGACCGCGCCGTCGAGACGGTCGATCATTTGGACGCGGAACGCGGCAGCACGTCCGAGCCGGGCGTCACGCAGGCGCTTCGCCGCTGTGTTTTCCGGCGGCTCGGCGGCGAAAGACGAAAGGCTCGCCGCACCGTCGCGCTCCGACGAAGAGAGGAGGGCGACCCGCTCCTTGATCTCGACGAGTCGCGCCTCGACCACCTCGGCAAGGCGCACCCGATCCTCGGCGGCGTAGCCCGGCGGGGCGCTGCCGATGGCGTCGAGCGCCGCGATTTCCGCCGCCGGACGGGCCGCCGGATCGACGTGCGGGTCACGGTCGACGTCGATGTTCGTCTCCATGGCCTTGACGGAAGCGCTGGCCAGCACGGTCATGCCCTTATCGACTTAGCGCGCTGCGTCGGCACCGGCGAGCGAGACGCCGCGTGCCGGGCCGGACGGGGAGGGTAGGGGGAGTGTCGGCGCGCTCGCGGCGCATTTCGGCGAGCGTGCGCTCGACCATCGCATCGAACGCCCATGGATTGCTGGTCCGGTGGCGGTTAACGTTGCCCTCAGCCCTACCAGACCAGCCACTCGGCGCAATACCCATCTTCAGCGTTAAGTGGCATTCGCTCAGCACCGACCGGGGCGGAACTGCTGCAAACAGTCATTTACACCTCCGGAACGCCTCTGTTTCCTTCAAATTCACGGCGGATGCCGCAATCGAGCATCTGCCGCACAGCACCGTGTTCATGGGGGTCCCGACGCTCTACACGCGCCTCCTGGCCGACCCGCGGCTCGCCAGGGAGCGGTGCGGGAGCATGCGCCTGTTCACCTGCGGCTCGGCTCCTCTGTCACAGGAAATCTTCGAGGCGTTCGAGGCTCGCACGGGGCATCTGATTCTCGAACGCTACGGCATGACGGAAACCACGATCATTGCCTTCAACCCCCTCGACGGCGAGCGTCTGCCCGGCACGGTCGGCTACCCGCTGCCGGGGCTGGAGGCCCGGGTTGTGGACGCCGCCGGACAGCCACAACCTCTAGGTGAGGTTGGCGGTCTCGAACGTCGCGGTCCGAATGTGTTCAGGGGCTGTTGGCGGATGCCGGAGAAGACGGCGGCAGACTTCCGGCCGGACGACTTCTTCATGACGGGGGATCTGGCGCGCGCCGCCCCGGATGGCCGTCTCACGCTGGTCAGCCGCGCGAAGGAGACCATCATTTCCGGCGGCTACAATGTTTATCCGCGCGAGGTCGAGATCGTGCTCAATCGCATCGAGGGGGTGGGCGAGACCGCCGTCTTCGGCGTTCCCCATTCCGATTTGGGGGACGGCGTGGTGGCCGCAACCGGGCTGCGAGTCGCTCGATCCGGCCTCCATTCTCGCACGGAAGGCTTGGACCCGGACGGCGCGGTGTTCGAAGGCGGTGCGGTGGTCGTGGCGGAGAAAGAAGAGGTTGCCGATCCCCCGACCGAACGTCCGAGTCCATTGCCGGACCGCCTCGTGGCCGACGACGATGCCCCGCAGCGCCAGCATCTCCTGGATCCGGTATCCCTGCACCATGCCGAGGGTCAGACTCAGTCTCCGATCAGCACGGTTGGAAGCCCGACCATGATCGCACCGCCGTGCAGCGTCGGGTCGGCCATTCGTGCTTGCGGACTGCCGCCGACCAGGACCGTGGCGCTGCCCCCGGCGATGGTGTCCGGCGGGCCGACGCAGGCCGCGAGATCGCCCACACGCGCGGCGGGCAGGCCGCCGATCAGGACATTGACCGCGCCGGGGCCGACGATCGGTCCGCCCACATGCGGAACCGGCACCACCGCCGGGGTAGCCATGGGGCACAAGTGCATGTCGGTGCAGCGCGCGGCGGGCTTGGTCACGGTGAGGCAACCTCCACCGCGACGACGGTGATGTTGTCGGGGGCGCCAATCTCGCGCACGATGCCGACCAGTTGCGCGGGAAGACGGTCCACGGGCTGGCTTTCGGCGATCCGGCAGATGTCCGCGTCGGGCAGAACCTTGGTCAATCCGTCGCTGCACAGAAGGAAAAGGTCGCCAGGGGCCAATTCGCCTTGGATAACGTCCAGGAACAGGGTGTCCGCCGCGCCAACGGCGCGGGTGACCTCGTTGCCGCGAGGGTGGTGCGCGGCATCGCATGAGGCGAGGTCACCGGCTTCGACCATGGCTTGGACGACGCTATGGTCGGTCGTGAGCTGCTCCAACACTCCGGCCCTCAGCCGATAAAGCCGGCTGTCGCCGGCCCAGACGGCGGCGAAATGCCGTCCGAACACCAGCAGGGCCACCAGGGTACAGGCCATCGCCGTGGGCGCGTCGTGCAACGCCGCATTGGCCGAACGCAGGATGCGGCCGACGTCGTTGAGGAGGGTTTGCGCCGACGTGGCGGGGGCGAGGGCGCCCAGCTGGTCGATCACCAGCCGGCTTGCCTGATCTCCGGCGCCCAGTCCCCCCAGCCCATCGGCAACGGCCCAGAGACCCAGGTCCGGGCGGTCGAGCATGGCATCCTCGTTCCGCGTTCGAACGGTTCCAGGATCGGTCGCGGCGGCGGAGCGGATGGGAAACAGAACGGCCCCTCCGGTGAGCATGGCGACAAAGGCCTGTGAGTCCGGAAGCCCGGTGTGGACCGTGGGTGGATGGTCCGCAATCCACCACCAGGACCGGCTTGGTTCGGCGATGTGTGGTGCTGCTGGAAGGTTTGCCAGGGCGGCGGCCAACTCCTCCGGCTCTCCACCCCGGTCCAGGACATCGAGCAGCATGGCCTCGGCATGGTCGAACCAGGCGTTGCCGGCGCCATCGCTCGATGCGGCCACCAGGGTCAAAGGGAACGCGCGCCCGGTGTTGTCGATGCTCGGAACGAGGAGACCGCACAGGGCTTGGGGGCCGGCCACGTCCGGACCCAGGGCGAAACGCCAGACGGGAGCGGCTGCGAAGACACGCCCCCAGCGCTCCTCCGGACCCCCGTCCAGCCAACACCGGCTGTCCGCGACGACCCGTGACAGCCAACCGTCCCACACGTCCCGAAAGCCCGGCGGCAGGGACCGCGCGACGAAATCTCCGCGCGAGGGCAATTTTCCGAAAAAGCCGCTCAAAGGTTCGGAGGGCATTGGAACTGCTCCATGTCGGGCAGTGAGAAGGGATTGACGATGCTGCTCGCGCGCAGCTCGAACGACGCCGACATGCCGCCGGCGGCGAAGGTGACGATGGCGCGGTCGGGTCCGCGCGGCTCGAACCGCGCTTCGCGGAACAGGCGGAAGACCGACCAGGGGCCGCTGGTGCTGCGGGCCTGAACCTTGCTCGGGGTGTCGGTGGTGCCGCCGGCAACGAAGGTGACGGCGGAAACGTTGGTGCTGATCGGCATCGGCCATTGCACCGTAACGCCCCGGTTGACGCCGGCCTGGAACGTGACGAGCTGCCCCTCCAGATCGATCTCCACCGTCTCGATCCGCGGATCGATGGTGCGTGGCGTGAGCGTGAACTTGACGTCCGGACGGGGACTTCCCGTGGCGAAGAAGGCTTCGCGGATGGTGGCGGCGCGGCGGAACTGCTCCAGCACCGGTTCGGACAGGTCCAGGTCCATGCCGCCGATGCGCTGCCAGCGCCAGGGCTGGCGCGTGGTGTCCACGTACGGCTTCAGGTTCGCGTTGAAGAAGCTGTCGATCAGTCCGCTCGGTGCGAACAGACGGGCGAAGTCGTCCACCGCCGCCTCGTTCCGGCTGCTTGGTTGCAGCGGATAGCGTCCTTTGACCGCGCGCTCGCAGAAAGGCACCACGGAGGCTTGCCAGACCGTGTTGATCTGCGTGCGCAAACTGCCCAGCGCCGCGACGGACGTCTGCTGCCCCATGCCGCCGATCCAGCTTCGCAGCGGCTCCGGCAGGGTCGCGGCGGTGGCGGCGAGTTGCTGTCCCAGGCGCACCGCGGCGGCCTTGTCGCCCTCTCCCTGGCCCGGCAGGCCGGCCACGCGGCTCACCTGCTGGTAGAGGCCGTCGAGGGAGGCCAGCACCTGGTCCAGGCCCGACGGTCCGCCGCTGCGTCCGAAGGCGAGATCGCGCAAGGTCTGGAAGCGGTCGCTGACCGGTTGGCCGGGCTTGCCGCCCGTTTTCAACCCGAACTGTTCCGCCAGCCCGGCGAGCCGTTGCCCGGCCTGCGTCTGGCCCGCGGCCTGCTGTGCGGCGTCGACGGGGTTGGTCGCCGGGGGCGCCGTGGCCAGATCCGTCTCGCGGGCCACGGCCTGCACCAGCGTGCGGACGGGAGACATCGGACCGGCCGCGGCGTTCAGAACGGTCGCGGCCTCGTCCACGCTGCGGAACCGCGCCAGCGACAGATCGGCCAGCAACCCGTCCCAGTTCCGGGCGAACTCGTTGTAATAGAGGGTCAGCACCTCGCCCTGAATCCGCGCGACGCCGTCACGGCCGGCGGCCGCGGTCTGAGGTCCCAGCGTCTGCGGTCCCAGCACCCAGGCGTCTCCGGCGATGCGCTCCGCAACGCGCCCGAGATTGGGCAGGAACGCCTCGTGGAAGCCCTTGTGGGTGAACAGGCCGGGCATTCCCGCCGTCAGCGGCTGGTTGGACTGGCGGATGAAGACCTGTGCGCCGGCCGGGCCCGCATGGTCGATGACGCGCCATTCCGGAGGCGCTTTCTCCTCGGCGGCACGGCGGACGATGCGGTAGGCCCGCGCGGATGGCGACTCGCGCAGCAGCGTGGCGCGGACCTTGGCCACCAGCGGCTCGTCCAGAGGAAGGGCCGTCGGCGGCTTCGCCAGAAGCGTGTCGAGGTGGGCCGCCAGTCGCGACCGCACGGATTCGCTGTCGGTGCCCCGGTAGGTGGCGGCCCAGTCGAGCGCCATCCATTCCTTGACCAGCGCCGCATCCAGCGTCGGCCCGTCCTTTCGCCCGACACCGCCGAGCATCAGATACGCCTTCAATCCCTCATAGAGCAGGTCCGGGCGGTCCATGGCGCCGCGCAGACGGTATTCCATCAAAAGAAGCAGGTGCGGATAGAAGAGATGGTCGAGCGCACGGTGATACGCCTCGTCCGCCGCGGGAGACAGCTTTTCACCCTGGTGCAGGCCGAAGCGCATGGACACGGGCGTCGGCCCCGCCATGCCCTCCGTCCCGACCGTGAGTCCGCGCAACCGGTCGAGTATGTCGAGGATGAGATCCTGCTCGCCCAGCACCGGCGGATTGCCGTCCGAGGTGCCGAGAAGCGCCTTGGCCTTGTCGAGTTCCGCTTCCACATGCTCGGCCAGGGACGTGTTCCGCTGGTAGCTGAGAGCCGATGCGCCGATGCCGGCCAGCGTCACCAGGGCCGCCGCCGCCCAAGCGCTGCGACGGACCCAGCGGTTCCGGTTCTCCACCCGCGGATCGCGCCCGACGAGGCCGGCCTCGCCGAACACGACCTCGCGCAGCAAGCGCGTCAGGAAGAAACTCCGCCCGCTCGGACCGGCGCCGGCCGGGACCGGAGCGGTCAGGCCGAACGTGCCGGCCATGGCCGCCATGAGGCGGTCGATGGGCGCGCCGGTCTGCGTCGCGCTGGTGAAGTAGACGCCGCGCAGCATCAGCCTGGGCTCGTACCGCGACGGCTGGAAGACGGCGGTCAGGAAGTCCGCGACCGGTTCCTTCAACGACGCGAACTGCGCCGGGAAACCGAAAACCAGGTTGCGGCGCTCGGCAAGCGATTCGGCGTTCAGGCGCTCCAGCACGCGCGTCTGCAGGCGCTCCGTCAGGGCGTCGAAGTCGGCGGGCAGGCGCTCCAGCGGCTTCGCCTCGTCCAAGGGCAGGGTGACGCCCCACACCTGCTCCCGCTCGTCCTTGCCGAGATCGGCGAAGAATTCGGTAAACCCGACGACGAGGTCGAGCTTGGTGAACAGCACATAGACGGGGAGCCGCACGCCAAGCCGCTCATACAGCTGGTTCAGGCGCTGGCGGACGGCGGCGGCGTGGGCGTTGCGGACCGCGGGGGTCGCGGCGCCGAGCTCCGCCAGGCTGATGGCGACCAGAGCCCCGTTGACGGGCTGGCGGGGGCGGGTGCGTTTCAGCAGGTCGAGAAATCCGAGCCATGCGCCCGCGTCGACCGCCGCATGGCTGTCCTGGGTGGTGTAGCGGCCGGCGGTGTCCAGCAGGACGGCCTCGTCCGCGAACCACCAGTCGCAGTTGCGGGTGCCCCCGACTCCGCGAACCGACGCCGACCCGTTGTCGGCGGCGAGCGGAAATCGCAAGCCGGCGTTCAGCAAAGCCGTCGTTTTCCCGGACCCCGGCGGACCGATCAGCACGTACCAGGGAAGGTCGTAGATCGCACCGGCGCCTTTGCCGTTGCGGCGCAGCCGGTCGAGAGCGTCGTTCAGCCGCTCCTGAAGCGTAGCGATCTCTTCGGCGGTGGCGACGGCCGGCTCGTCCGGGGAGAGCGCGGCGATGCCCTGGACCATCGCCGCCGCGCGCCGCCGCTTGCGCAGGACGGCGAGGGCGAGCGCCGCCGCCCAGGCGAGCAGCGCGACCAGGATGACCGCCAGCCGCACCGCGTCGTCCTCGAACGGGCGCGCGTCGCCAACGCCGATCAGCGGTCCGGCAAACCACAGGAGCGCGCTCAGCAGAGCCATCCCGAGCAAGGAGAAGAACCATCGGGAACGCAACACGGAGGCAAGGCGGCCCATCATCCGTGACCCTTTGCAATGCCGCACCCCGCCGTTGGGGAAGGGGTGGGGGCGTGGTTCAGCGGTCCGCGGCTCATCGGTTTGCCACAGCAGGCAGGCTTTCAGCCCGAATGAGGATGTCCGTGCGGCGATTCTCCTCGCGGCCTTCGGCGTCGTTGTTCGACGCGACGGGCTCCAGATCGGCCTTGCCGTCCGCGGACAGGCGGGCGGGGGCCGACATCAGCCTTGCAAGATGGTCGCGCACCGCTTCGGCCCGCGCCTTGGACAGGTGCCAGTTGGACGGAAAACGGACCGTGCGGATCGGAACGTTGTCGGTGTGGCCGACCACCTGGACCAGGCCCGGTTCGCCCTCCAGCGCCTGTCCGATGCGGTCCAGCAGCGCGTAGGTCTGCTTTTCGACCGAGGCGCTGCCGGAACGGAACATGCTGCCCGCACGCATGCGGATCACCAGACCGTCCGGCGCGTCGTGCAGGCTGACGAGCCCTTGCCGGACCTCGGGTTCCAGGAAGCCGCGGATCTGGGCGAAGGGGGGAGCCGGCGGGGGAGCGGCGATCCTCTGCGATGGCCGCGGAGCGGGGTCGGCGGGGCGCTCGGCCGGCGGTGCGGGGACGCTGGCCTGGGGCGCCGCCGACGGGCGGCTGAGTTGCGGGGGCGAGCGCGGCGGAAGCCGCACCAGCTCGGCCAAGGTCCGGTCGGTGCGGTCGTTGAGCGCGAAGGAAAAGCCGACATGCGCGGCCAGCAGCAGGGCGGCGGCACCCACCCCGATCACCCACAGGGGCACGCCCGTGGAGGTCGTGCGGTGGGGCATTGCGACCCCGCGCCAACGGCTGGACAGATCGCGCTCGCCGGTCCCGCGCAGTTCCGCGATGGACCGGTAGACGGTGTCGCGGGTGCGCGCCAGCTCCGACTGGCCGCGCGGCGACAGGCGGTATTGCCCCTCGAACCCAAGGGACAGGCACAGGTACAGCAGTTCCAGAAGGTCGCGGTTGGCCGCCGGTTGACGCATCAGGGGTTCCAGCAGACGGTAGAAGCGTTCGCCGCCGGTCACCTCGTTGTGGAAGCTGCTGACCATGCTGGCGGCGGCCCAGGGGCTGCGGTTGCCCCAGGGGGTGTTCAGCACGATGTCGTCGATGGTCGCGCAGAGCGCGTAATGCGCCGTCCGCACCGTCTCCCGCGGGGTTCCCTGAGCCGTCGCGCGGCCTTCGAAGTCCCGGAGCGCGGCGACGGTCTGGGCGCGCACCTGCTCGATCGGCACGGACATGCTGGCCGTGCGCAGGCGGGAGACGAGGCCGAGGAGTGGAGCCGCGGCGGCGGCCAGCGGGTTGACGCCGGTGTGGGGCAGCGCGATGGCCTCGCCGGCCGGCGAAGCGACCGGAGCGCGCCCCTGTTCGGCAGCGGCGTGCAGCCGCCCCCGGAAGCCGCCTTGGGAGCCGCCGGATGGGCCGCCGGATGGGCCGGGCGGGGCCGCGCCCGGTTGCGGGCCGGTCGGCGGGGACAGGGTGGGGTCCGACGGTGGTGGAGGTGCGGCCGTGGAGGACCCGGCACGGCGCGGCGATGCCCCGCCGGTGTTGAGGCCCGTGTTGAGGTTGACGGGATTGAAGATCGTCTTGTCGGCGTCCTCGATGCCGAAGGGATCGTCTTCGTTCATCGCGCATTATCCTCTGATGGCCCACAGCTCCATGACGATCTGCGGGAACTCCCCGGAGAGGTGGATGGCCAGCCCCCCGGACGTGCCGAGCTGCCTCCACATCGCCCCGCCGCGGTCGAGCGCGAAGTAGACCGATCCGGCGTTGAAGGGGATTTGCCGTGGCGCCACGGGCAGGGGGTCCGTGCCGATGCCGGGCAGTGCGCTCATCACCAGGTCGCGGATCAGCTCCACCGGGCCGATCTTCACCTGAAGGGGAAAGTTGCGGCGCAACTGCTCGGTCGGCATGTCGGCCCGCACGGCCAGGACGAAGCTCGCCGCGTCGATCAGGCTGCGGTCGGGAATGGCGGCCACGCGGATGCCGTAGCGGCGGTCCTGCAGCGGAATGGGGATGGCGGTCTGTTCCAGGACGGCACTCAGCAGCCGGCGCAGTTCCGCGACCACCGGCTGGAAGCTCATCTGAAGGTCGTCGTGGCGGTATGGCTCGAACTTCGGCGGACGGCGGCCCCGGTCGTTGAAGGTGGCCAGTTCCCCGGCCATCTGCACGAAGAGGCTGTACAGGCCCTCCGGGTGCAAGCGCGCTTGCGCATCGTGGTGGGCAAGCAACGGACCGTAACGGTTGCACAGCTGCAGCATCAGGAAGTCGGCGATCTCCGCCGCGCCACCCGCGCCGGCCTGCCCCAGCCGGTTGGCCAGCACCTCCGCGCGCTGGCTGATCAGCCCGTGCATCTCGGCCAGGAAGCCGGTCAGCTGGGGGGCCGCGGCGCAGGCCAGGCTTGGCGGGATGTAATGCCGGTCGAGCACGATGCCGCGACCGGCCGGCACCTCCACGATGCGCGCGACGCCGATGCAGGCGTAGCCGGAGCGCTCCTCATTCGCCAACATCAGGCGCAGGCGCAATTGGCCGACCTGGAGCTGGGCGATGGCGTTGGACGCCGCAACGGCGTCCTTCGCCTCGAACGGCGTGGCGGCGTAGCGGGTGATCGCCTCTTCGTGCGGCGGCAGGGCGACGTCGGCGCGCCCGGGGGAGCGCAGGGGCAGGGCGATGTACACGACGGCGTTGCGAACGGATTCCGCCGGCTCGATCGGCGCCGGCAAGGGCGCCTGTTCGGGCAGCTGGAAGGGCGTCCCGTCGGGCAGAACGCCCCGGGCGCGGCGCAGCGCCAGCTTTCCGGTGCCCAGGAGATCGCGGTCGATCTCCAGCTCCGTGACGCCCCAGCCATAGGCGCATAACGCGTTCGTCCGCGCGTCCACCAGCGCTTCGACGTAGCGGTCGAACTGCTGGAAGTGCTGGGCGCGCAGGAACATGCCCTCCGACCAGACGATCTTGTTGTCCCAGACCATGGGCGGCGACCTTTCCGTCTTTCGTCCCCGCGCGTCCGTCGGCCTCAGCGTCGTTCGGACGTTTTGGTGTGCGTCACGTAGGCGCGTCCGAACGCCCGCCCGAAGGAACCGAGAAGGTCCTCCTCAAGCCCGGCGAGGACGCGCTTGTAGTGACGTTCGTAATGGTCCCAGCACTGGGCCTTGCGCGCTCCGGGCAGCAGGTGGGTGATTCCGCCGCCGGACTCCGCCGCCTGCGCCACGGCTTCGGGATCGAACTCCTTGACGAGCGCCGTGACCGCCTTCTGCACGGCGGCCATCATGGCCATCTCGTGCGAGCGCAGGTCGTCCAGCGCCTGCCGCATGGCGTCGTCCGGCGGCATGTATCCGCGGCCGGTGGGGCGCACCATGCGGGCCAGAGCCTCGTCCGGGTCGGGGACGAACTTCAGGGGATTGTTGTCCACCGCCTGGATCATCGTGTGGTCGACGTTGAAGGTGGCCTTCACCGTGGCCCGGCTGCGCAGAAGCTGCGTGAGGCCCAGCACCCCCGTCCGGTAGACCGTGGCGACGGTGCGGATCGTGGCGGCGCGCTCCGCTGGGCTCAGGGGGCCGAGGTCTATGCCCAGCCCATCCAGAAGAGCCTCCCACAGCGGATCGTCTTCCGTACCCGGCGTTCCGCCCGCCGCGGCCGGTGGAACAGTGCCTGGGACCGGAGGGGCCGGCCGGGGCGGCTCCGCAACGGACGTTGCGGGTGGGTGTGGAGCTGCGGCGTCTTCGTCCGCATCCCAGTCGGGCGGAATGAAGGACGATGCCGACACCGCCGCGTCGGCGGAAGGGGCCGGCATGCGGAAGCAACCGGTCTCCGGCGGAGCGTGGTCGGGTTGGGACCAGCCGGTCGGCATTGCCGACGGGGCCGACCGGCCGAAGGGCCTTGGGTCCTCGAAGGGGTCCGGTGCCGGTGGCAAGGCCGGTGGTTGTGCCGGGACTGCCGCCGGGACTGCCGCCGGGATCATCGCGATGCTCACCGCGACGTCGTAAGTGCCGACGCGCAGCAGGTCGCCGTCCTGAAGCACCGCGCTGTTGCGGTTGCCCAGAGGTTTCGAGCCGTTGTTGATGTACACCCCGTTGGTGCTGGTGTCGGTCAGGATCCAGTCGGGCCCGTCGCGTTCGATGATGCAGTGGCATTTCGAAACGTGGCGGTCCGGATCGGGAAGCACCCACGAGTTGCCGGGTTTGCGGCCGATGGTGAACGGCAGGCCGTCCGGCTGCGCCAACGGACAATCCATGTCGGCCGACTGATGGCTGACCACCTGGAGCGTGACGCGCGACAACGTCATCGGGCGTCTCCTTCCCCGGCGCCGTCCGCTCCGGACCCGCTCAAGGTTTCGGCCAGGCGGCCGTTGCCCCCCGCCGCGATGTCCAGGCCGCTGTCCAGGAAGGCCGCCAGCCGTTGGTTCCCCTGTTCGGGCTGCCGGCTCACCGCCGCCAGGATCACCGCCGCGGCGACGGCCTTGCCCGCCAGCCCGTCCGGGGCCGGGACATCGGGTGCGCCGGCGGGCGCCATGCTGCCGCCGGACCAGAAGGCGCCGACGGCGGCCCAACTGGCCGCGTGCTGGAAGTCGGTCGCCTGGGCGCTGGCGTAGGCGGCGCGGCGGTTGGCTTCGCTGGGCTGGAACACCCACGCGCGGGCAGCCTCCAGGGCCGACAGGACCGGCTCCGGCGCGTCGGAGGGCAGGGTGGCCCTTATGCAGACGCAGGCCCACCAGACCGCCTCCCGCGGCGGCAAGGCATGGGCCAGAACCCGCACCGCGTCGGCGCGCCGGCCGGCGCCGATCAGCGCCGCAAGATAATCGGTCGGGGACTGGTCCGGGGCAAGCAGAAGCCGGGCCGCGTTATCGAGCGTGCAGAGATCCGCCACGTCACGGGCCTGCCGCTGACGAATCTTCCTCAGGGGTGCGGCGGTCATCCCCATGCCTGCTCCTGCTCGCTTTTCTGCCGTGATGATCGTCAAGTAGCAGTATTCCCGAACGAAACCGGCGTTTCTATTGTCAGACGGTGTTAAGCCGCGAATGTGTCAATAACTCGTTAGTGCTGATTACCCCTTCGACGCACTTTGACGAGTCGATTATCGAAGACACAATTGGCGGTCCTTTTTAAGGTTTGTAGACGTATGGTCGATCGGTAAACAAATAGGCGAAATTTCTCAATAATGGCGCGGACGCGGCGGTGCTGCGGATCGAACCCGATCCGGCCGTCCATTCGAATGAACTCTCCTGGGAGGACTCATGGACAGCGTTCACGACAAGCTTTCGCGCGTCCGCAAGCCGCGCGTCCACATCAGCTATCAGGTCGAGACGGAAGGGGCGGAGGTCGAACGCGAACTGCCCTTCGTCGTCGGCGTCCTGGGCGATTTCTCCGGAAATCCGGCGCAACCGCCCAAGCCGCTCAGCGAACGGCGCTTTTCCGAGATCGACCGCGACAGCTTCGACAAGGTCATGGCGGCGATGACGCCCGGCGTGAAGATGCGTGTGCCCAACACCTTGCGGGATGACGGAAGCGAGATGGCGGTCGAGCTGAACTTCCGCTCGATGGAGGATTTCGAACCGGCCCGCATCGTCGAACAGGTGCAGGCGCTGAGGGCGCTGCTGGAGACGCGCAACCGGCTGCGCGACCTGCTGTCCAAGGCCGACCGTTCGGAGAATCTGGAGGAACTGCTCGACCACATCCTGCAGGACAACGCCGAGCTGCGCCGTCTGTCCGGGGAACTGGGCATTCCCGGTGGTGACCAACAGACGGGCGGAGAAGGAGAGCGGGAATGAGCAACCTGACCCAAGCCGGCGCGGAGCCCGGCG
Organism: Azospirillum himalayense; assembly: GCF_042657465.1. NCBI lineage: Bacteria > Pseudomonadati > Pseudomonadota > Alphaproteobacteria > Rhodospirillales > Azospirillaceae > Azospirillum > Azospirillum himalayense. The sequence goes on from NZ_JBHSLC010000049.1 coordinate 259,005, forward strand.
CCGCCCCCGTTCCCACCACCGCCCCGGCGATGCCCAGCCTGCTCGACCAGGCGATCCAGGCGACGCGGCAGACCGAGCCCGACCGGACCCAGGCGCTTCTGTCCACCCTGACGGAAGAAGCGCTGAAGGGCACCCTCGTCTACGACCGCAACCTGACGGTCACGCTGAACAAGGCCATCGACGCCATCGACGCGACGATCTCGCGGCAACTCGCCGCCATCATGCACCATCCGGACTTCCTGAAGCTGGAGGGAAGCTGGCGTGGCCTGAACCATCTGGTGAAGAACAGCGAGACGGGCACGTCGCTCAAGATCCGCGTGATGCACATCACCAAGCGCGAGCTGTTCAAGGACCTGGACCGCGCCGTCGAGTTCGACCAGAGCACCACCTTCAAGAAGCTCTACGAGAACGAGTTCGGCATGTCCGGGGGGCAGCCCTACGGCGCGCTGATCGGTGACTATGAGTTCACCAACCATCCGGAGGACATCCAGCTCCTGTCCTCCATGTCCAACGTGGCGGCGGCGTCCTTCGCTCCCTTCGTGACGGCCGCCGGCCCGAAGCTGTTCGGGTTCGAGGACTACCGCGACCTCGCCAAGCCGCGCGACCTCGCCAAGATCTTCGACTCGGTCGAATACGCGAAGTGGAAGGCCTTCCGGGAGTCGGAGGACTCGCGCTTCGTCGTCCTGACCATGCCGCGCGTGCTGGCGCGCCTGCCCTACGGGGCGGAAACCCGGCCCGTGGAGGAGTTCAAGTACGAGGAGGCGCCCGGCGACGCCGCGGGCCAGCCGCAGCCGATGGAGCACGGCGATTACTGCTGGATGAACACCGCCTATGTGATGGGGACCAAGCTGACCGATGCCTTCGCCAAGACGGGCTTCTGCACCACCATCCGCGGGGCGGAGAACGGCGGGCGGGTGGACGGGCTGCCCGTGCACCAGTTCGTGACCGACGAAGGCGACCGGGACATGAAGTGCCCGACCGAGATCGCCATCACCGACCGGCGCGAGGCGGAGCTGTCCAAGCTGGGCTTCCTGCCGCTGTGCCATTACAAGAACACCGAATACGCCGTCTTCTTCGGCGGCCAGACCGCCCAGAAGCCCAAGCAGTACGACCGGCCCGAGGCGACCGCCAACGCCGCCATCTCCGCCCGGCTGCCCTACGTCATGGCGACCTCGCGCTTCGCCCAATACCTGAAGGTCATGGCGCGGGACAAGATCGGGTCCTTCATGGAGGCCACCGACTGCGAGGACTGGCTGAACCGCTGGATCATGAACTACGTCAACGCCAACCCGGATTCCAGCCCCGAGATGCGGGCCAAATACCCGCTCCGCGACGCCCGGGTGGAGGTGAAGGAGATCCCCGGAAAGCCCGGCTCCTACAACGCGGTGGCGTGGTTGCGGCCGTGGCTGCAGATGGAAGAGCTGAACGCCTCCATGCGTCTGGTCGCCCGCGTGCCCAAGCGGTCGTAAAGGATGGACGAGGCGTGCGGCGGCCTGGAGGTCGCACCGACTCCCATCGCCCCGCTCCGCGACCGGGATCGCCTCCGCGCCGAGGTGGACCGGCTGATCGCGGCCATCGACCGGGCGTTGACGGAGCAGGTCAACGCCATTTTGCACCACCCGCGCTTTCAAAGACTGGAAGCCGGGTGGCGCAGCCTGCATCTGCTGGTGCAGGCTGCGGCCGGGGTGGAGGGGGCCAAGATCCGCGTCCTTCCCGTCTCCTGGACGGAGGTCTGCCGCGACCTGGAGCGCGCGGCCGATTTCGACCAAAGCGTGCTGTTCGCACGCATCTATTCCGACGAGTTCGGCATGCCGGGCGGCGAGCCCTACGGCCTGCTGATCGGCGATTACGAGGTGCAGAATCGGTTCGGTCCCGGCCGCGCCAGCGACGACGTGGCGGCGTTGGGCGGTCTGTCGGCCATCGCGGCGGCCGCCTTCGCGCCCATGATCCTGGGCTGCGCGCCGGCCATGCTCGGGGTTGAACGCTTCTCGGACCTGACGCCCAACACGGATCTCTCTTCGGTCTTCCAGGGGGCGGAGCACGCGCGCTTTGCCCGGTTCCAGGCGCAGGAGGACGCGCGCTTCCTCGGCCTCGCCCTGCCGCGCGTGCTGGTGCGGGCGCCCTACGCCGACGATGGCACGCGCTGCGACGGCTTCCGCTTCCGGGAAAACGCGGAGGCCCCGGACGGGCGGGAACTGCTGTGGGGCAACGCGGCCTTCGCCTTCGGCGCGGTCGTGCTGCGCGCCTTCGCCAACCATGGCTGGCTCGCTGACATCCGCGGGGCGCGGCTGGACGAGTTGGCCGGCGGGCTGGTCACCCATCTGCCGCGCGCCGACTTCGCGACGGACCGCCGGGGTGTGGCGGTGCGGGCGCCGCTGGAGATCGGTTTGACGGAACGCCAGGAACGGGCGCTCAGCGAACAGGGGCTGCTGCCGCTGGTGCGGGCGCGCGAGACGCCCTATTGCGTGTTCAACAGCTGCCAGTCGGTGCAGCAGCCGGCCGGCCACCTGAACGACGCGGCGGGGGCGAACGCCCGGCTTTCGGCCCTGCTGTCGGCGATGCTCTGCGTCAGCCGCTTCGCCCATTTCATCAAGGTGCTGGCGCGGGACCGTGTCGGCAGCGTGTCCACCCCGGAACAGTGCCAGGCGTGGATCGAGGACTGGCTGCGTGGCTACGTCATGGGGAACGACGACGCCTCGGTGGAGATGAAGGCGCGCTACCCGCTGCGCGACGGGCGCGTGCAGGTCGTCGAACCGCCCGGCCGCCCCGGCCATTTCGAATGCATCATCCACCTGCAGCCGCATTTCCAGTTCGAACAGGCGGTGGCGAGCTTCCGCCTGACCACCCGCGTCGCCGCGCGCGCCGGATCTTGAACGGGATGAATCCCGATGGAGGCGTAATGAGCATCGTCGACCGTGGACTGCTGCCCTCCGTGCTCGACCGTCTTCTGGAACCGGCGCCCAAGCCCGGCCAGCCCGACCCCAAGGCGCGTGGACAGAGCATCCGCGAGCTGCGCGCCAGCCTCAGCCGCGACCTGGAAGCCCTGCTGAACGCGCGCCGCCGCTGCCTCGGCTGGCCGACGGAGTTCGAGGAGCTGGAGGCCTCGCTGCTGGCCTACGGCCTGCCGGACATGGGCGGCACCGACCTGGCGGTCGCGGAGGCGCAGGAAGCCTTCTGCCGCGCCATGGAGCAGACCATCCGGCTGATGGAGCCGCGCTACGTCTCGGTGCGGGTGGAGCTGCTGTCGAAGACCGATCCGCTGGACCCGACCTTGCGATTCCGCATCAACGCGCTGGTGCATGCGGAACCGACGCCGGAGCCGCTGGTGCTCGACTCCGTGTTCGATCCCGCCACGCGGCGCCACAGGATCGGCCGGAACCAGACCGGGAAAGGCGCATGAGCGACGATCTCATCGCCTACTACAACCAGGAACTCGTCCATCTGCGGCGCTCCGCGGCGGAGTTCGCCAAGGCGCATCCCGTCCAGGCCGGCCGGCTGCGCCTGACCGGCGACGCGGTGGAGGACCCGCACGTCGCCCGGCTGATGGAGGCCTTCGCCTACCTCGCCGCGCGGGTCCGGCTGAAGCTGGACGACGACTTCCCGCAACTGACCGAGGCGCTGTTGGGGGTGCTGTACCCGCACTATCTGGCACCGCTGCCCTCGGCCGCCGTGGTGCGCTTCACCAGCGTGCCGGACCTGACCGAGCCCGCGGTCCTGCCGGCCGGCAGCGCGCTGAACAGCGAAGCGGTGGAGGGCGAGGTCTGCACCTTCCGAACCTGCTGCCCGGTGACGCTGTGGCCGGTGGCGCTGGAGTCCGCCGTGCTCGCCGGGCGGCCGATCGCGGCCCCGGAGAATCCGAGGGCGCGCGGTGCTGTGTCGGTGCTTCGGCTGACCTTCCGCACGCTGATGCCGGAGACGCCGTTTTCGTCGCTGGCGCCCGACCGCCTGCGCCTGTTCCTGCGCGGCGCGCCGGAACGGGTGTTTCCGCTCTACGACCTGATGGCCGGCCATGTGCTCTCCGTCGCGGTGGCGGAGGACGCGTCCGATCCGGCGCCGGTCATCCTGGGTCCGGAGGCGGTCCGGCCCGTGGGCTTCGACCCCGACGAGGCCATGCTGCCGGCCGACCCGCGCACCGCCCCCGGCTACCGCCTGCTGACCAAGTACTTCGCCTATCCGGAGAGCTTCCAGTTCTTCGACCTGACCGGCTTGGCCGAGCGGGCACGGCGGGCGAGGGGGACCACGCTGTCGGTCTTCCTCTATCTGGACAAGGCGCGGCCGGATCTGGAGCGGGCGGTCAGCGTCGAGAACTTCGCGCTCGGCTGCACGCCGGTGATCAACCTGTTCCCGCAGAAGGCGGAGCCGATCCCGCTGACCCACCGGCAGACCGAATACCGCGTCGTGCCCGACGCGCGCCGGCCGCGCGGGACGGAGGTCTACGGCATCGACCGCGTCACCGCCGCCGCCCCGGACGGCCGGCGCACGGCGTTCCTGCCCTTCTACGGAACCCGCCACGCCGGCGCGCCCGAGGGGCGGTTCTGGCATGCGACGCGCCGCGCGGCCGGGCCGGCCAATCCCGGCAGCGAGCTGTACGTGTCGCTGGTTGACCTGGGTTTCGACCCCGCGGCACCGGCCGGGCACGTGCTGTCGCTGGACCTGACCTGCCTGAACCGCGATCTGCCGGGCAAGCTGCCCTTCGGCGGCGGAAATCCGCGCCTGACGCCCGTCCAGGGCATGGCCGCGGTGGACAGCATCGACTGCCTGACCCCGCCGTCGCGCACTCTGCGGCCATCGGAGCTGGGGCAGAACCGCTGGCGGCTGATCTCGCACCTCAGCCTCAACCACCTGTCGCTGACGGGCGAGGGGGCGGCCGAGCATCTGCGCGAGATCCTGGCGCTGTACGACCTGCGCCGCACGCCGGAGACCGCCGCCATCATCGACGGCATCGTGGGGCTCGGCGCCCGGCCCGCCGCGGCGCGGGCGCCGCAGGGGGGGCTGCTGGCGCTGTGCCGGGGCGTGGACGTGGCGTTGGACCTGGACCCGGCGCGCTATTCGGGGACGTCCATGCTGCTGTTCGCGGCGGTGCTGGAACGGTTCCTGGCGCTGCACGCGGCGGTCAACAGCTTCACGCGCCTGACCCTGCGCGCGAAGGACCATGGGGGAGTGCTGAAGCAATGGCCGGCGCGCGCGGGCGAACGGATTCTCCTGTAACCGACGAACTGGCGGCGGAGCCCTGGCGCTTCGACTTCGTCCAGGCGGTGCGCCTGCTGGAAACGGCGGCGCGAGCGGCCGGGCGCGACCGGGGGGCAGTGGGCGGCGACCACCCGCGCACGGAGGACGCGGTGCGCTTCCGCAGCCTCGACACGCTGGTCTATCCGGCCGCGGAGGTGCCGCGCGTGGACCGGCATGAGAATGGCGCGGACATGGCCGTGTCGGTGCTGGGCCTGACGGGGCCGCTCGGCGTCCTGCCGCAGCACTACACCGCCTTCGTCCACGAGTGCCGGCGCTCGCACAACCCGGCGCTGGCCGACTTCCTCGACGTCTTCCACCACCGCATCCTGTCGCTGTTCGCGCGGGCGGCCGGCAAGTACCACCTCGGCCTGTCCGTGGAGCGCGCCGCCACGGCGGAGGAGCCGGACCCGATCACCGCCGTCCTGCAAGCCCTGGTCGGCGTGCAGGGCATGGCGTCCCCGCTGGCGCCGACCCTGGTGCATTACGCCGGCCACCTGTCGCAACGCCGCGCCTCCGCCGCCGCCCTGGAAGCGATGCTGTCCGGCGACCTCGGCCTTCCCGTGCGCATCGAGCAGTTCCAGGGCGCGTGGCTGACGCTGCCGGAGGCGGAGCAGTCCCGTCTGGGCGAGGCTTTCTGCGCGCTGGGGGTGGACGCCATGGCCGGCGAGCGCGCCTGGGACGTGCAGAGCCGCTTCCGCGTGGTGATCGGGCCGGTGCCATATGCGGATTTCGACTCGCTGCTCCCCGGCGGCGCGCGGCTGGAGCGCGTGGTGGCACTGACGCGCTTCCAGGTGGGCGAGGCGCTGGACTTCGATGTGCAGCTGATCCTGAGGCGCGAGGGGGTGCCGGAGTGCCGGCTGGCGGAGGCGGGCCCCGGCGCCTTTCAGCCACGGTTGGGGTGGAACACGTGGCTGAAGGGCGGGGAGATGGAGCGGGATGCGGAGGACGCGGTGTTTTAAAAATTTTTTTGCAACCCATATCCGCTTGCCGCACGCGTTTCTTCTTATGGTGGATATTCAAGGCGCAACGGCCGGATGAATGGCCGGTGTCTCTCAAATGGATTTTGTTGTCATATCGACAATGGGCTTTGCTGAGCATGTCAGCATGAGCATGGAAACCTCGACGCCGGCAACCGCGTCGATCACGTAATTTACTCCAGCCACCAACCCTATCGCTTTAATCGAGGCCATAAAGGCCGGAGCCGCGATCGGGCTACCCATGGCGATGACAGGTATATCGCTGAAAACTATGCAACCAATTTCGACGCCATTCACATACGCATTACCAGAAAATGGGATTAGAGTTGCATAACCATCAAATAGCCTGTGATCTTCCGATATGCAGCCTTGTGGGCCGACGATAAGAGGGCCAATGCCAGATCCGGGTGCGCCGATCCCCATATCCCCTGAATAGCTTGGAAGAGGTATTGGCGGCTCGATCCCTAGCCCTACAGAAACTCCTCCGCCATAACAACTGACCTTCGCTTTTTTGCCTGATTTCGCATGCTCTAAGTCGTAAGTAATAGCGGCCAATGTGAAGCCAGTCTTACAAATATCTAAAGAGATTTGGTGAGAGTCGTCGCCGGTAATTCGCCATCCAGAATCGCGGGTAATGTTGAAAAAACTGCAATTTGCCGCGAGTGATGAAGAAAGTTTTTCGGCATTGTTGGATTGTTGCTTGGGTATTTTGGGGCGAGACGGCCCGCCAATTCTTAACGGAGGTGGGCGGTTTCCGACTTTAGAACTGCCTTCAGCCATGGGAGTCTCCAATCTTTAAATGTCATTCCGTTATCTGCGTCTGCCATTTCCTTCCAACGGCTCGCGTATACGGCAATGCAACTCCGCATTGGCCACCACTTGCGGCGACTAACGCAGTAAAAGTCCCGGGTATGCTCACCCCGACTTTGTCGTCGCGATGTCATACGAACTGACAATCGGCGCCTGCGGCTTGTGGCCGGCATCATAGGGCGTGTACTTCAATTCGATCTTCGAGAAGTTCAGGCTGATGGTCTCGTTCGGCCGGCCCGAACCGTTCGCCGACACGCTGTAGCCGCTGACCAGCGCGTTCTCCAGCGTGTAGGTCATGAAGGTGTCGCCGGGATCGCCAGTGGTAACGAGGTCGATCTGGACCTTCTTGCCGACCTTGCCGGCCACCGCCTCCTTGAAGAACTTGGGCGAGGACTTGTCGAGTTCGCGGGTCAAGGTGACCTCGCTGATCGAGGGCTCGGAGGACTCGCGGTTGGCCGCCCGGCCGCTCGGTGTGCTGATGGCGCGGCCGACGCCGAACTGCATGGAGCCGACGTCCACCCAGTTCTTGTGCGACTCATGCGTTGCATCGCCTTCAATGCCGTCGATCTTCACGTAGATGGCCATCGGATTCCTCCCGGAGGATTGAAGCGGTTTTCAGTGGATGTCGAAGGAAAAGCGGCCCTGCGCGTCCAGCCCGACCCGGGCCGCGGCGACCGGCTCGTCGCGCGCCAGCCGCTCCAGAAGGAGGGCGGACAGGTCGGGGAGCAGGCCGCGGGTCAGGATATGCTCGATGTTGCGGGCGCCGCTGTGAACCTCGCCACACCGCGCGGCAATCGCCTCCACGACCTCGGGGCCGTAGCGGAAGTCGGCCCGGTAGGCCTCGCGCAGGCGCTTGGCGATCCGGTTCAGGTTCAGCTCGACGATGCGGGTCAGGATGTCGGGCGCCAGCGGCAGGTAGGGCACCAGCGTCACGCGGCCGAGGAAGGCCGGCTTGAAGTGGCGCAGCAGTTCCGGCTGCAGGGCGTCCGGCAGCGTGTCCGGCGCCGGCAGGCCGGTGGGGGAGGCCGAGAGCCGCGTCAGCGTGTCCGTGCCGGCGTTGGAGGTCATGATGATGAGGGTGTTCTTGAAGTCGATGTCGCGCCCCTCGCCGTCGCGCAGCATGCCCTTGTCGAACACCTGGAAGAAGATGTCCTGCACGCCGGGGTGCGCCTTCTCCATCTCGTCCAGCAGGATCACGGAGTAGGGGCGGCGGCGCACCGCCTCGGTCAGCACGCCGCCCTCGCCGAAGCCGACGTAGCCGGGGGGCGAGCCCAGGAGCATGGAGACCTTATGCTCCTCCTTGAACTCCGACATGTTGATGACGGTCAGGTTCTGCTCCCCGCCGTACAGCGCCTCGGCCAGCGCCAGCGCGGTCTCGGTCTTGCCGACGCCGCTGGTGCCGACCATCAGGAACACGCCGATGGGCTTGCGCGGGTCGGTCAGCCGGGCGCGGGCGGTGCGCACGGCCTGGGCGATGGCCTCCAGCGCGTGGTCCTGGCCGATGACGCGCTCTGACAGGCGTTCGCGCAGGGACAGCACGGCGTCGATCTCGCTGGTCACCATGCGGCCGACCGGGATGCCGGTCCAGGTGGCGACCACGTCGGCCACCGCCGTCCCGTCGACGAAGACGTGGACCAGAGGCTGCTCGCCCTGCGCCTCGGCCAGTTCGTCGAGTGTCCGGGCCAGCGCCGCCTTGCCCTCCGCCGCCTGGGGGGAGTCGGGTTCGGCGGCCTCGATCGCGTCGCGCAGGCGCCTGATCTCCGCGGCAAGCTCCAGCTCCCGCGCCCAGCGCTCCTCGACGGCGGCGAGCGCGGCGATGGCGGCCTCGCGCCGTTCGGTCAGTTCGGCGATGGCGGCCGCGTGGTCGGTGCCAAGCGCGGCTTCGCGGTCGAGCACCGCGATGCGGTTGGCGAGCGCGTCGATGGTCCGGCGCTGGTCCTCCACCGCCGCCGGGGTGGCCGACTGGCTCATGCCGACGCGGGCGCAGGCGGTGTCGAGCAGGCTGACCGCCTTGTCCGGCAGCTGCCGCCCGGCGATGTAGCGGTGCGACAGGCGCACGGCCTCCACCACCGCCTCGTCCAGGATGCGCACGCCGTGGTGCGTCTCCAGCGTCGCCACGAGGCCGTGCATCATCGACAGGGCCGCGGTCTCGTCCGGCTCCTCCACCTTCACGACCTGGAAGCGGCGGGACAGGGCCGGGTCGCGCTCGAAGTATTTCTTGTATTCGGCCCAGGTGGTGGCGGCGATGGTGCGCAACTCGCCGCGCGCCAGCGCCGGCTTCAGCAGGTTGGCGGCGTCGTTCTGCCCGGCCTGTCCGCCGGCCCCGATCAGGGTGTGCGCCTCGTCGATGAACAGGATGATCGGCTGGGGCGACGCCTTCACCTCGTCGATGACGGAGCGCAGGCGGTTCTCGAACTCCCCGCGCACACTGGCGCCGGCCTGCAGCAGGCCGAGGTCGAGCGTCTTCACCGCGACCTCGCGCAGGGCCGGCGGCACGTCGCCGGCGGCGACGCGCGCGGCGAATCCCTCCACCACGGCGGTCTTGCCGACGCCGGCCTCGCCGGTGAGGATCGGGTTGTTCTGGCGGCGGCGGGTCAGCACGTCGACGATGGCGCGGATTTCCGCGTCGCGGCCCAGCACCGGGTCGATCTTGCCGGCGCGGGCGCGCTCCGTCAGGTCGATGGTGAAGCGCGCCAGCGCGCCGCCGGCTGCGGCCGGGGTCTCCTCCGCCTTGGGAGAGGCGCCGGGAGCCGGGGCTTGGCGGGCCTCGCGGGAGTTCCCGGCGATGCCGTGCCAGTCGGCGGCCAGCGCCTCTGCGGATAATCTGGCGAGGGGGCCGAGTGCCGAGCGCGTCGCCTGGGCCAGCGTTTCGTCGCTCAGCAACGCCAGCAGCAGATGACCGGAGCGGACACGCGGCGCCCCGCCCTCCATGGCGCCGTCCAGGGAGGCGAGCAACCACCCTTCGCGCGCGAGGCTGACCAGATAGGGGGACAGCACCGGCGTGCGCGTGTTGCCGGCGCGCATGCCGTCCAGGCTGCGGGTCAGGCTGTCCTGGACGCGGCCGATGTCGATGGCGTGGTGGTGGGCGATGGCGTGCAGGTCGGTGTCGGGCTGGTCGAGCAGGCGGAGCAGCCAGTGCTCGATCTCCACCGCCTGGTTGCCCCGCGACAGCGCGAAACCCGGCGCCGCCTCCAGGGCCGTCCGGCATGGTTCGTTCAGCTTTGCAAGGAGCGACGACAGGTTCACCGACACCATCGATCCGGCCTCCTGATCTTGCCCTGGTGTTCGCCTGTACGTGTTCGGCGAGCAAATCTTTCAAAGCAACCGGGGGTGTTTCAAAGGCCATTCCTGTGTATAGGCGATGGGAGTAGCCGGGCGACATCTGTTCGGGTCACTTCCCCCGCAGGATGCGACGATTTCGGGCGTGCCCCCGGTTGGTGGTCAGTTGATGGTGACCAAGCCGCCCTTGATGGCGACCATGGCGTCGCCCTTCACCTGGTTCATCGGGGCTTTCACCTCGGTCATGGCCTGGCCTTCGATGCGCACCATCACGCCGCGGATGGTGACCCCAGTCTGGTCCAGCCGGATCGAGCTTTGGCCGACCTTCAGCTCAATGGACTGCATGGCCTCGCACTCGCTCTTGCCCAGCGCGACCTTGGTGGTCTGGTTGCCCTGCTGGATGGTCAGGGTGTCGTTCCCCATCTCGATGGTGACCGTCCGGTCGCCTTCCTTGATCGTCTCGGTCTGGTTCTTGCCGACTTCCAGCGTATCGTCCTTCTCCACCACCCGCTGGAAGTCCTTCTGGGCGTGGAGATAGACCTGCTCGCTTCCCTTGCGGTCCTCGAAGCGCAGTTCGTTGAAGTCGGCCGGACCGCCGCCCTTGCTGCTGCGCGTCTTGACGCCGCTCTGCGTCTTGTTGTCGGGCAGGGCGTAGGGCACGGGGTTGTCGCCGTTGTAGACGCTGCCGACGATCAACGGCCGGTCGGGATCGCCGTCCAGGAAATCCACCACCACTTCGGTCCCGATGCGCGGGATGAACTGGTGTCCCCAGCCGCGCCCCGCCGACAGCTGCGCCACACGGATCCAGCAGGAACTGTTCTCGTTGCGCTTGCCCAACCGGTCCCAGTGGAACTGCACGCGCACGCGGCCGTGCTTGTCGCAGTCGATCTCCTCGCCGGAGTTGCCGACGACGATGGCCGTCTGGGGACCGCGCATGACCGGGCGCGGCGTGACGCGCGGCGGTCGGTAGGCGACGTCCGCCGGAATGGCGTCGAAACCGTTCTGATAGGTCGCCTGCCCGCCGCCGGTCGACCGCAGCTTCGGGTCGGTGGCGGCGTGCCGGACGCCGGTGACGACGTAGGCGCGGCCGTTCTCCGCCGCCACGGCGTGGTTGTGCAGGGTGAAGCGCCCGCCGGGCGCCATGTGGCGGGCGCTGCCGGCGCCGGAGACCTGGAGAAAGGGCGCCTCGATTTCCTCCATCCGCATCTTGGCGCGGGCCGTGCCGGCGCCAAGGTCGGCGTAGCCGCCGGGATACTCGAACCGCTCCTGCGGCGCGCCGCGCATCGCCGGCAGCATGGTGTTGCTGGACGCGGTCAGGTCGGTGCGCGGGGTTTCGAAGTTGAAGTCGCGCTGCACCATCCGGTCGGGGCGGAAGCGGTAGCCGCCGACCCACTGCGTGATGCCGCCCCAGCCTTGCCCTTCCCGCGCCATGTCGATCCGGCTCTCGGGAAGATCCTTGTAGGCGGACGCGCCGTCGGCCATGACGAGGACGTGACGGTCGGCCTCGTGCCGGAAGACGTAGAAGATGCCTTCCTCCTCGGCCAGCCGCGAGAGGAAGGCGAAGTCGCTCTCGTCATACTGCACGCAGTAATCGCGCGTCGTGTCGGCCCCCTTGATGCCCGACAGATCGAACTGCACGGCGGGGGAGGCGGCGCGGTGATCCTCCAGAACGGTGCGGATGATGTCGCGCACGCTCTGCTTTTGAAAAATGCGGCAGTCAGTGGTCTGGGTGAGCAGCCACAGCCAGGGCACGACGTCCAGCCGATAGGAGCGTTGGCCATCCTCGATGGGGGCGCCGACATCGAATCCCTGCACGAGGGCGTGGAAGCGGCGCGGGGTTCCGGCGGGTGCCGACACGGACCAGGACACCGGCGTGCCGATCAGCTCCTCCGGCTTGATCGTCGTGCGCGGGCTGACGACGTCCAGGGTGAAGCGGAACAGCGACGACATGGCCTCCTCGCCGGAGAAGCCGGTGAGGAGCGTCGCTCCCCTCCCGAGCACGGTGTCCAGCGTCAGCAGGCGGTTGGTGGATGCGATGGCGATGGCGGCGCTCGGGTCCATGGCAACGCTCCCGGCTGGGCTTCCGATGGGTCGGGCAGACCGGAAAGACTGCCGAAGCACTCCACCGAACGCAATGCGAGTGCAGTCCGCCGTGGTGGTTTATTGCTGACTAATCCGCTTGTTCTTTTCGTTACCTACATTTTGATGGCGAGTAATCGGCGCTGCTGGACTGAAATGTTCATGCGTCAAAGGGATGTCCGGCATGGATACTTCTTTCGATACGGCCGCGCTTGACCTTGCAGCCATTCTGGCTCCGATCTCCGCCGAGGCGCCCACGGGGCCGGACCTGCGCTTGGACTACGCGGACAGGGCCCCCTATCGGCAGTTGAAGGACGCGCGGCAGGCCGCGCGCGCGGCGGAGCGGCGGCAGGAGGCCGAGAGCGACGCCTCCGCCACACCACCCGAATGGCGGCTCATCGCCGATCTCGCACCGTCCGTCCTGGCCACGCAGAGCAAGGACTTGGAGGTCGCGGCATGGCTGGCCGAGGCGTGGCTGCGCACGCGCGGCATGGCGGGCCTGGCCGACGGCTTTGCCGTCCTGCGCGGGTTGGTGGAGCGCTACTGGCCCGATCTGCACCCGCAACCGGATGAGGACGGCGTCGAGACCACCGTCGCACCGCTGACCGGGCTGAACGGACGGGACGGAAACGGAACGCTGCTTCAACCGCTCAGCCGGCTCCCGCTGACCTTCGGTGCGGATGGCAGTTCCTACGCGCTGTGGCAGGTGGAGCAGGCGGCCGGGCTCGATCTGCTGGGGGATGATGACCGGCGCGAGCGCCGCATCGCCGCCGGAACGGTGCCCATGGACGTGATCGAAGCCAGCGCGCGTGCGACGCCACCCGCCGCCTTCGTGAGGCTGGCCTCGGACATCGACCGTTGCCTCCAGGCGTTTCAGGGGCTGGAGGCGGCGCTCGACGCGCGGCTCGGCATGGACGGACCGCCGACACGGGCCATCCGTGACACGCTGGAGCAGATGCGCCGGACGTTGACCGGCTTGGCCGGAAGCGCGCTGGAGCCCGCCGGAACGCTTTCCTTCCAGGGCGATGTGGGCCAGGGCGATGTGGGCCAGGGCAATGCGGGCTCGTCGGTCGCGCCGGCGGCGTCCGCGATGGCGGCGTTTGCGGGATCGGCGACCCCCGCCGCATCGTCCTGGCAAGGACCTCCTCGGGGGATGATGATCGAGGGGTTCGCTTCGCGCGAGGACGCGTTGCGGACGCTGGAGGCGGTCGCCCGGTACTTCCGCGAGGCGGAGCCGCACTCTCCCGTCTCCTACACCCTGACCGAACTGGTGCGGCGTGCCCGGCTGCCTTTCGTCGAACTCCTGGCTGAGTTGCTGCCGGACGAGGACGCGCGGCGCGGGCTGCTGACGGCCGCCGGTATCGACAAGCGGCTTGCCGAGCCCGGAGAGGATTAGATGCAGAGGCTGAGATGCGGTGCCGCTCGAACGACGGAATGACTCTCCAGGGCGAGGCGTCGACAGTCCCGTGGGGGCCGACGCAACCGGTACGACGCCGTTCCCCGGAGCATGAACCGAGGCCTGCGATTTCAACCCGTGACCGGAGAGCCCGAAGGCGTCAGGGCAGGGAGACGAGGCCATGAGAAAGGAACCGTTTCTCCAGCGCATCCCCCTATCGGAACCGCGGGGGGGCAAGCCGCCCGAGGATGAGGGCACGGTGGTGCAGCCGATCTCCATCGGACCGGATTCTGAAGGGCTGCCTTCCGAGGGGCCAAACCCCGACGGATCACTGTCGGAAGGGCTGCCGTCCCTGCGCTCGCCGTCCTTGCAGTCGACGTCTTCCGGGATCCGGCCCCTGCCACGCGCGGCGGAACCGGTCCAGGTCGGTGACGTGCTCAAGGAACGGTTTGTCCTGGAACAGGTCCTGGGGGCCGGGGGCATGGGCAAGGTCTTCCTGGCGCTCGACCTGCGCAAGCAGGAGGCATCCGACCGCAATCCCTATGTCGCCATCAAGGTCCTGAAGGAAAGCCTGCGCGAACACCCCAGCAGCATCATCGCCCTGCAGCGCGAGGCCCGCAAAGCGCAGGAGCTGTCGCATCCCAACATCATCAAGGTCTACGACTTCGACCGGGACGGCGACCGCTTCTTCATCACGATGGAGTATCTGACGGGGAAGTCGCTGGACCGCATCATCCGGGCCGAAGGTTTCACCTCCATGCCGCCGGCCGAGGCCGGGCGGGTCATCAACGCGGTGGGAGAGGCGCTGGCCTTTGCCCATGGCAACGGTTTCGTTCATTGGGATCTGAAGCCGGGCAACATTTTCATCACCGACTCCGGCCGTGTGAAAGTCATCGACTTCGGTCTTGCCCGCGCGATCAAGCAGCCGACGCCGGGCGACGAGGATGCCACGGCCTTCGACGTGGGCAGTCTGGGTGCGATGACTCCCGCCTACGCCAGCCCGGAAATGATCGAGACGCAAACGCCCGATCCGCGAGGGGACATCTATTCGCTCGCCTGCATCACCTACGAGCTGCTCGCCGGGCACCATCCTTTCAGCCGGATGCCGGCCACCCATGCGCGGGACACGCGGATGAAACTCGTGCACATCCGGGGCTTGGGGAAGGCGCAGATGCGGGCGCTGCAAAACGCGTTGGAATTCGACGCCGCCAAACGAACGCGCTCGGTCGAGGTTTTCCTGCGTGACATGAAGCTGGGACGTGGAGGCGCCGCACCGAGGTTCGGCCCCGCCGCAAGGGTGGGGTTGGCCGGGACCGTGGTCGCCGCCCTGGCGGTGGGCGGCCTGTGGTGGACGGGCTGGCTTGCGCCGGCTCCTCCGGCACCGGCGCCGGAGAAGCCCGCGCCACGGCCGGTGGAAAGCGCCGTCGACGTGGCGCCGCCGACGCCGAAGGCGGCACCGCCTTCGGCATCGACACCCATGTCCACGCCCACACCCACTCCCAGGCCGGCTCCGGCTCCGCCGCCGGCCAAGCGCCCCGAACCGGAGCGTCCCAAGGCGATGGAGGTTCCCCGTCCGCCACCGCCCGATCCGCCCGTTCCAAAACCGTTGGTGGCGCCGCCGCCGCCACGCCCGGTCGAACCGCCGGGCGTGGAGGGTGTCCGTGCGCTCATGGGCGGATGGTGCAGCGGGGTCATGAAGCTGACCCTGGCACCGGCGGAATGGACGCTGTCGTTGCCCAGCGGCTCCATCGTTCCGATGCGGGTCGGCCGCTATGAAACGGCCGACGGCACGCTGGTCGTCGAGCTGACGGGGACCGACGGGCGCCGGACATTTTGGGAGTTCGGCGAATTTTCCGGCGACAACCGCACCATGGTTCAACTGCGCGCCCGTTCGGACAGCGATCCGGACTGGCGCGAATACAACCGGCCCTTCCGGCGCTGCTGACGGTCCAGGACCCTTTATCCGCGGGAGAACGGTGATGAGCGACGGGGAAACGATCGACGATCATGCGCCGACCCGGACGTTCTGGTTCCACACGGCGGCG
The DNA here is from genome assembly GCF_042657465.1 of Azospirillum himalayense. Taxonomy (NCBI): domain Bacteria; kingdom Pseudomonadati; phylum Pseudomonadota; class Alphaproteobacteria; order Rhodospirillales; family Azospirillaceae; genus Azospirillum; species Azospirillum himalayense. The sequence goes on from NZ_JBHSLC010000049.1 coordinate 274,820, forward strand.
GTCAGCCACGCGGGAACCGTCCGGTCCGTCAACGAAGACGCTTGCCTGGACCGCTCGGACGTCGGGCTGTGGGCGGTCGCCGACGGCATGGGCGGGCACGAGGCGGGCGATTACGCCAGCCGGATGGTGATGGCCGCGTTGAACCGCTGCATCGACCCGACCATGGGCGCGCCGACGGGGCGGGAGATCCGCGCGGCCCTCGACGGGTGCAACGCCGCGCTGCTGGATCATGCCGGTCGTCTCGGCAGCGCCGTTGTGGGCAGCACGGCGGTCGTGCTGACCATCACCGGACGCCGTTTCTCCTGCGCCTGGGCGGGCGACAGCCGGCTGTACCGGGCCCGTGGCGGCGCCTTTGTCCAAGTGACCCGCGACCACAGCTACGTCCAGCAGCTGATCGACAGCGGCGTGCTCGATCCGTCCGAGGCGGAAGGGCATGCCAAGTCGAACGTCATCACCCGCGCCGTCGGCGCCACGGACGCGCTGGTCCTGGACACGGTGGAGGGCGACGTGAACCACGGCGACCTCTTCCTCCTGTGCAGCGACGGCCTCACCAAGACGCTCGCCGATCCGGACATATCCGGCGAACTCGACACCATGGGCCACAGTGCGGACGGTGTTGCGGGAGCGGCCGGACGGCTGCTCGATGCCGCACTGGCGCGCGGGGCGCGGGACAACGTCACGCTGGTGCTGGTTCTATGCGAAGCCGTGGCTGGTCCGTTGCGGGCCCCGCCACCGGCCGGCGATCCGCAAGACGGTGATCCGCAAGACGGCGATCCGACGCTCACATCGTGAAACGAGACGGCACCGAACGATTCCCTAGGGGGGAGAAACCTTCATGTTAAGTCGGGCGCGTTTTGGTTGGTCCGCGTTTGTCCTCGTGGTGGCTCTCTTATTTTCGGGTTTCGTGGAACAGGCCATGGCCGCGGAGCGGCGCGTGGCGCTGGTGATCGGCAACGGCCGCTACGACAACGGCGGCTCCGTACCGGGCGCCGTCGCCAGCGCGCGGACCGTGACCGAGGCCCTGCGCAAGGCCGGCTTCGAGGTGGCCACCCAGTTCGACCTCAACCACCGCAACCTCACCCGTGCACTGTCCCGTTTCCAGGAGGATTTGGCCCGGGCGGACCTCGGTGCCTTCTACTATGCGGGCATGGTGCTCAGCCTCAACGACAAGAGCTTCATCGTTCCCAGCGACGCCCGCCTCAACATGGAGGTGGACGCCATGCTCGAAACCGTTGAGTTGGATTCGGTGCTGGAGCAGATCCAGAACGCCAGCTACCGCTCCATCGTGGCGTTCGATCCGATCGTGCCCAACCCGATGGTGGACCGCCTCGCGACGACCATGGGAGCGAACGGCCGTTCGGCCAGCCCGCTCCTGGCCACGACCACGCCGCGCGATCGCATGATCATCGCCTTCGCCCAGCGGCCGGGATCGTCCCCGGTGCCGACCAGGGTGAACGGCGCCAGCGCCTTCGCCGCAGCGCTTGCCGAGGAAATCGTCAAACCGGGCGTCCCGGTGAAAAGGGCGTTTCAGGCGGTGGACCAGACGCTCGCCAGCGTTTCCGGAGGCGCCCAGCGCATCTGGTTCGAGGACCGGTTGGACGGTGATCTGATGCTGGTCCCGGTGCCTCCTCCGCCGCCGGCCGGCGATCCGGTGGCGAGCAAGACGGCACCCCCGCCTCCCGCCGTCCCGGCACCCACTCCGCCACCGGCTCCCGCACCGTCGGCCGTGATCATCGAACCGTTCAAAGGGGACTTCTACACCACGCGCAAGACAACGGTCTTCAAGGACCCGGACGCCAAGTCATCCCGTGTCCGGACCCTCGACAAGGCGGCCCCGGTGTCCGTCACGGCCAAGGTCAAGGTGGGCAAGGCGGAGTGGATGCGCGTCGAGGAGGGGGGAAAGACCGGCTATGTCCAATCCACCCTCCTGACGAAGGATGCGCCGCCCGAACCACCGACGAAGACCGAGGAGGCGAAGGCGCCGCCGCCGCCGCAAAAGCGTCTGATCGAGGGCGATGTTTATGTCACCAAGGATGCGATCGCCATGCGGGATCGTCCGGAGAAGGGAGCGCGCAGCCTGCGCACCCTCGAACGCGGCGCGCCCGTGACCGTTGCCGTTCCGGTCCCCGAGGGCGATTGGGTGAAGGTTCGTGACGTGTTCTGGAACGACGGCTACATTCCACTCGCCAGCCTTTCCGAAGTTCCCAAGCAGGACGCGGTGAAAAGGCCGCCGTTGTCCGGTTCGACCGGCACACCCTCGGACGAACCCAAAGGGACACCAAATTCGGGCTCATCAAATTCGGGCTCATCAAATTCGGGTTCACCGGGTTCGGGTTCGCCGGCGGAATCGAAGCCCGGCGACCCGTTCGCCAACCTTCCGCCGCCCATCCGATCCGCGGTGGTCAGCGCGCGTGAGGCGACCCAGCAGGCCACGGCCAAGCGCAACGCCGGCCGCACCGCGGCAGAGCAGGCACGGAACGCGCAGAAGCGGGCGCAGGCCGCGGCGCAGGACGGGCGCAGCATCAATTCGCAGTTCCCCAATGGCGATTCGTACCGGGGGCAGGGCGACGGGCCGACCAAGAACGGCTTCGGAGTCTATCGGTATGGGAACGGCGGTGCCTATGAGGGTGAATGGAAGAACGACGCCATGACGGGGGCGGGCGTCTACAGCTTCCCCAGCGGTGAACGGTTCGAGGGCACTTTCGCGAACGGCAGTCCGAATGGGCCGGGCATCTACCATTTCCCCAACGGCGATGTCTTCACCGGCGATGTCCGCAACGGTCGTCCGAGTGGGGCGGGAGAAGTGCTGTTCGGCAATGGCGACCGTTACCTCGGCACCATTGCCGACATGCAACCCGAAGGTATGGGCACCATGAACTTCCGTTCCGGCGACCAGTTTGTCGGCACCTTCAGGAATGGGCTTCAGAATGGCCCCGGTGTGCGCATAGCCAAGGGCGGGTCGGGTGAGGACCTGGTCATCCCCGGCGTTTGGCAGGGCAGCGTGGTCGTTCAGAAATGAGCGAACTGCACGTTGCCGTTTGCGGCGGGCCGCCCTGATCGGTGCTGAGCGGAATGCCGCTTAAAGCGGCTTTGGCGCACGGAGGTGCGCGCCCTGAATCGAGCATGCGGTTGTGCGCCGTTACGCCGATGACGGCTTCGGCCTGCTGCACGGGCAGACGCCCGGGCGTGCAGGCGGTCGCCGTTGGTTTCCCTCTGCCAACCCATCCGACCGGTTTCGGCAATCCGGACGACGGGGCCGCCCTTTTGCACGGCACATCAGCCCCCGCCAATTGGCCCGGCGGCGCTTCCATGCACCAACGCCCCGCCCGATGCCCTCACCCCCAGGCGCGGCTGTCCTTGACGACCACGGCGAAGCGGTCGGCCATGGCGGCGAGGGTGGCGCGGTGGAGCGCCTCGGCCGGGATCACGCCGCCGGCCCCGTCCGGCAGGTCGCGGGTGGCGCTGGCCGCGTCCACCACCGTGGTCCGCCAACCGAGGTCGAGGGCGGCGCGCACCGTGCTGCTGACGCACATGTGGGTTTGGAAGCCGGCGACGATCAGCTCCTTGCGCCCGGTGGCGCGGATCAGGTCGTCGAGATCCGTCCCGGCGAAGGCGTTGGGCAGATGCTTCACCACCACCGTCTCGCCGTCCAGCGGGATCAGCGGGGTGACGATGCCGGACCGCGGGCCGTCCGGATTGAACAGGGCGCCGCCGGGCTTGCCATGATGGACGATGTGGAAGACCGGGACGCCGGCCTTGCGCGCCCGC